>JBBQHD010000011.1:0-39084 GCA_038323665.1 Bdellovibrionales bacterium | reverse complement strand
TATGCCTCATCTAACTTTTCCACAAGCCGAAGAATGATTTCATCATTAACTGTAGTAGAGTGTTTTAACTCATAGTGCGGATCAATGATGACGTGCTTTACTGAATACGCCGTTTCGTTAAGATACTCTAATAAATCTTGAAGCAAGCGAAAACATATCAGCTCTATTAAGTTATGCTGACCTCCACCAATCGCATTTATTTTTTATTGCGATCGGCGCGTTGTCTTTCTTGCGAAGCGCGTCCTTCACCGAGCCCTGTCTTAGAAAACAGGGCTGCCAGACCTAGGGATGCTTATTGACCTTGCCCAACCGAATAGCCTTTTTCACCGTCGAATAAATAGAGATTTTCTGTTTTGATCACTTCAACTTGGGTTTGGCTAAGTTCCTTCATCAGCATCCAAAGAACCGCATGATTGCTAATGCCGCCATTTTTAGTAACCATTCGGCATCGCCAGTGGTCGGTCTTAAAAGTTTCTTTTAATCCTGCCGGGTAAACTTTTACTCCTCGGTTCGTGATCATCTGAAGCTCTAGCGGTAGGTGTTGAATCGCTATTTTTAATTTACCAGCTAAAAACTCGGGGTCACGGTTGTCTTCTTGAACAAACACATCGACGCCAATAAGTTCTTTTTTAGCTTTCGCCGCGGAACTCTTTTTATAAATCAAATTTAAAGGGGCTTCGCTTTCATACTTAACCGGAGCAAGCTTCGTAGGTTCGTCACCCATCCGCTGAGAAACTGCGACAGAAAATTCCTTAGTTCCTACTTTTTGACGACTAATGCCCTCTTGAAAGATGTCGTAAGTGTGGATTCCATCTTCGATGGTTTTTAACCAAGCATTGTGAATTTTTTCAGCCACCTTGCCTTGTCCCATGTGATTGAGCATCTGAACCGAAGCAAGAATAAGTCCGCTTGGGTTTGCAAGATTTTGACCGGCCCTTCTTGGTGCCGAACCGTGAATGGCTTCAAACATGGCGCAATGTTCCCCAATATTTGATGAACCTGCTAATCCGACCGAGCCTGCAATTTGCGCGGCAACATCGCTTAAAATGTCTCCGTAAAGATTCGGCATCACGATGACATCAAAAATTTCTGGAGTATCCGCCAGTTTCGCAGCGCCGATGTCGACAATCCAATGTTCCTTTTCAACATCTGGATATTCGGCCCCAATTTCATCAAATACTTTGTGAAAAAGTCCGTCGGTCATCTTCATGATGTTATCTTTGGTAAAGCAGGTGACTTTTTTTTCGACCTGCCCTTTGTGCATACTCAAATGCATAGCGAACAATTTTTTCACAACCGGGTCGGGTAATAAGCTTTAAGCACTGATACACTTCGTCGGTTTGTCTGTGTTCAATCCCCGCATAAAGGTCTTCTTCGTTTTCGCGGACGATGACTAAATCCATCTTCGGGTACTTTGTTCGGACGAAAGGAGAATAGGCTCGACAAGGTCTAACGTTCGCATACAGCCCCAAAGTTTTTCTTACAGTGACATTAAGACTTTTAAAACCTCCACCTTGCGGAGTTGTTATCGGAGCTTTAAGAAATACTTTGTTATCTAAAAGATTCTGCCATGAGGAAGGCTCAATGCCAGACAGTTGACCTGAATTATAAACCTTTTCGCCAATTTCGATTGTATCAATAGCGAGGTCTGCCCCTGCTGATTCCATGATGTTTAGGGTTGCCGACATAATCTCGGGACCAATCCCATCCCCGTGCGCAACTGTAATTCTAGGTGTTTTAGACATTTTGACTCCTTTATATTTTTACTTTGCCAGCACTTAAAAAAGATTAAAAATAGATAAAATATTTGTAATCAATCTGTTTAAGCGATAATAAAAGCTATGGAACGACTTAACTACCATCACCTATTTCTGTTTTGGACACTAAGTAAAGAGGGCACATTTACGAAGACCGCTGAAAAACTTTTGATAGCTCAGTCAGCGGTGACAGCTCAGATTAAAAGTCTTGAAGTGCTTTTGGGACTGTCTTTGATTGATCGAACAAATAAAAGAAAACCGATTCTGACTGAAGATGGCAAGTCAGTTCTGGAATTTGCCAATTCAATTTTTGAACACGGCGATGAACTCCTGAAGTGGGCAAAGCAAGGAAACCAGAACAACAAGCATCAAGTACTTAAAGTTGGGGCTTTATCAGGGCTTTCCAGAAATCTTCAATTTGAATTCTTAAAGCCTGTCCTGGGTTTAAAGAATGTCCGTATCGAAGTTACGACAGGCGATCAAGAGAAGCTCGTCAGACTGTTGAAAGAGCATCACCTAGACTTGATTCTTTCTTCTCACAATGTAACTGCCGATGGGCGAATCACTTTACATTCGAATGTGCTGACGACATCACCATTGGTTTTTGTCGTCGGCAAAAAGCACAAAATCAAAGGTGCAGAGCTTAAAGATTATCTTTTAAAAAAAAGCCTATGCATTCCGAGTCGAAATTTCGAAACCCGTCCTGAAATTGATGCCTTTCTGGATGGCTTTAAATTTGTAAAGGAAATTTTAGGAGAAATTGACGACATTGCCTTGCTTCGAATTTTTGCTATCAAGTCAGAAGCCCTTGTCATTATTCCCGAGATGGGAATTCGCGGAGAAATTCAAACGGGCGAAGTGATTGTTGTTGCGAAGCCAAAAGGATTGGAACAAAAATTTTATGTGATCTCAAGACAAAGACGCGCCAGAAATCATATAGCTGAAATGCTTGTGACAAAGATGAAGTCAGATAGACGTTATTCCATTTCTAAAGCCCAGACTTAAAACCCTTACCAATCGAGTTCTGCGGGCCTACTTCAGGGAATCCAAAAGCTAAATACCGAACCTTTTCCAAATTCACTGCGAACAGAAATTTGGCCGCCGTGTTGCTCAACAATTTTTTTTGCAATGGCAAGCCCTAGGCCGGAACTGCTTTCGCCTTCGGTGGGAAGAACACTTGTTTTGCCAAATTCTTCAAATAATTTATGCAGTTCGCTGGTAGGTATGCCCTGGCCCTGATCGGCGATTTCGAAATAAAGCCGATTAAGCTTAAAATTTACTGTGCATTCAATAGTCGTTTGACGGACTGAATATTTAACTGCATTAGACAAAAGGTTATCTAAGACTCTGCGAATTTTAAGTGAATCAAATAAAAATATTTTTGGAACATTGGGCCCAATTTTTAATAAAAATCGGATTTCCTTTTTTGCTGCTATCTCGTTTCCAGCCACGATTAATTTTGAAAAAAAATCATTTAGATTAACTTCAGAAATTTCAATTCTGTTGATTTGAAAATTAAGCTGATTCAGCTCGGCCAGTTCATTAAGAAGGTCACCCATATGATGTGCATTGCGTTCCAGAACAGAAAATATTTTTTTTGCATTATCTTCTAACGATTCATACCAAGCTTGTTCTTGTGCTATTTGCAGAAAACCCTGAATTACCCCCAAAGGGGACTTCAGATCGTGCAGCAACATCCGTGCGTTTTGCCCGGCAGATTTAAGATTTGCAGCTTTTCGGCGAATTCTATCTTGGCTAATTACAAAAGAAAGCTCTTCGGCAATTTCAAGAAAAGTATCTATATGCTGTGATCTGTAAGTATCCGTTTTTCTGCTGGAAAAAAATACGACACCAATGGGCTCATTTTTAAGATAGAGGGGGCACGTCAGACTTGATAAAATACCATCTTTAAGAGCGAGTTTTGTCGATTGTGATTCTGGTTTTTTAAGTCCGTATTCAATTAAATTATTAAGTATTCTAGATTGGCCTGAATCTAGAATATGCTGAAGACTGCTTCCCTCAAGAGGCCCGCAATACCCAACACCCAAATTGCAAACAGGCATTTTTGATTTTACCCATATTGAACGCAAAATACGAATTTTATTATGCTCTTCAATAAGAGCAATCCCAATCCGGTCGAATGGAATTATCGCATCCAATGAATCAAATAGAAAATCCAGAATACTTTTCGAATCGTCCCCAGCCGCAATTCTATGATTAATTTTTAGCAACAGACGTCCGAATTGAAATTGGGACTCGTGAAGATTTACCTTTTTAATGTCTGAATCTTGGGACATCATTTGGAACTCTTTTTTAGTTCGTCTGAAGTTTTAAGAGTTTGCTTAATTTTCTTGATAAAATCTGCACTTGAAGTTTTAAGACCTTCTTTCTGTGTCACGATTTCGCCTTGATCGTTTATGAAAAAGATTACATTCGAATGAATGTAATCTCCGTTTTGCAGGTGCTTGTACCGAACACCAAGCGCGGCGGCCAGTTCTGCGACAGCATTGGCATCAGAAGTGAAAAGCGTCCAGTCACTGGGCAGTTTTCGTTTATCAGCAAAATCTAAAAGTGACTTAGGTGTTTCTCGGGCAGAATCGAAAGAAAATAATGAAACTTCAATTTCTTTCGAATTCAGTTCACGGCTTATTTGCTTTAAATCTTCGACAATCAGTGGACAGGACGTTTCGCATTTTGTGTAAAGCATAATGAGCAGGCGCGGTTTTCCTCGCAGATCCGGCAGTTTTATGGATTCGCCTTTTTGATTTTTCCACGTTGAATTTAATTGGAAAATGGAAGCGTCAGTCAGGCGTGGAATACTTTTAAGCTCTTTATCATGTCCCATATGAGCATATGAAATTTGAAAAATACTGAACAGAATGCAAAAGAATAAATTCATTTAACACCTTCTTTTTTGTCTTTAACACATCTAAAGCCTAAATTATTAGAGGTATATTTTGCCGTCAAACTACTGCGAAATGCGAATCGCATAAAAGCAGCATATAATCGCGGGTCTTTTGCCTTAAGTGCCGCCCCACCACAAAACATCGAATCTGTAGGCGAACCTCCGCGAGAATCCCCAGACATGATGGATTCTGAAAAATTAGCCACCCATTCCCATATCAGTCCGTGCATATCTTTTAAACCAAATTTGTTTGGTGATCCTTTCCCGACATTTCTTAGCTTTGCCCCGGGCCTTCCATACCAATCTAGAATTTTAGATTCTAGTTCGGGGCTTTGCGCATCACTTGCAACTTCCCACTCGGCAATTGTTGGCAGGCGCTTGCCTTGGGCCTCGCAATATCTATTTGCGATGAACCAGGAAACCTCGGTGACTGGAAATCGAGATTCCCCCTTGGCGAAAGTCAGATCATTGGGCCAGCGGCTTAAATAGTTGCTATCAGCAAATAAGGAGGGAATCTTTGACTTTTGGAACTGGGGATATTTCTTTAGAAAACTTAAAAATTCTAGATTGGTAACGGGCACTGTATCAACAAAAAGTGGCCCAACGATCAAATCTTTTTCTCCTGGGTCGCGAAAAACGGGCACATAAATTTCTTGTGGAAGCCCGACCTCTACGGCAAAGACTTCCGGTGAAAAAATTAAAAATAATGTGATCGTCAAATTTTTCATTACTTTGTCTGTGCAACTTCCTCGACCGTGACGGCCTCACCCTTGTTACCAAAACTATTTCTTACGTAAGTCAAAACGCTGGCAATATCATCATTTGAAAGACCCAGTGCAGGCATTACACTCGCAAAGGTTTTTCCATTAACGGTAATATTTCCTTCAAGACCATGCTTCACAATTTTAATGGACCGAGCTTTGTCAGCCATTAAGAAATCTGATTTTGCAAGCGGCGGAAATGCTCCCGGGATGCCTTGTCCAGATTGCTGATGGCAGGCCGCACAGTTTGCATTGAAAACAATAGCTCCTGCTTTCATGCGACCTGCGAAGTTTGTCGGTGCAGCATCTACTTTCTGCTCCATTGAAATTGGTTTTAAGGCCTGTCCCTCTGGAAGATAAATGTTATCTATGGTTTTCCCTGTGTAAATCCGCGGATTTGGTTCTCCGACGGATTTCAACATCCCGATTGCGCCTTTATTGAAAGCACGAAACAACGAGTGATCGACGAGAATAAGATTACCTGGCACTTCCAGTTTGAAATCCACAATAGTCGCACCGCCGGCAGGAATAACTGTGGTCTGAATATTCTTCAGAATTGGAAGACTTCCGCCCTCTTGGTAGACATGATCAAAAATTCCGCCAATCATGTGAAAAGATGAAGTCAAACCGGGGCCGCCATTTCCTACAAACATCCGAACGGTTTGTCCCACATCTGCTTTAAGAGAATGTTCGCCAGTAATCGAACCTACTGCGCCATTGAAAATTACGTATTCAGGTGCTTCGCGAATTGCTTTATCCATATCAAAAGATTGCAGACCTCGTTCGCCAAATTTTCCTTTTGTATAGACTTCTCCTTGCATGACGTAAAATTCTCGGTCGACTTTTGGTAATCCTTCTTTTGGCTCAACCAGAATTAAACCGTACATTCCATTTCCAACATGCATTCCGACCGGTGCGGTCGCGCAATGATAAACAAAAAGCCCTGGACTTAAAGCACGAAAAGAAAACGTCGATTTATGACCAGGAGCTGTAAAAGATCCTTCGGCACCGCCACCCTGTCCGTTCACTGCATGCAAATCGATATTATGCGGAAGTTTATTTGACGGATGATTTTCCAAAGTAAAATCGACATAGTCGCCTTCACGGATTCTAAGCATAGGGCCCGGAACCGTTCCACCGAATGTCCAAAAAGTATAGTTCACACCTTCAGATAACTCTTTAACAACTTCACGAACTTCAAGTTCAATGGCAACTCGTGCGGGTGATTTACGAGTGATTGGAGGAGGAACTTGGGGTGGAGGAACTAATTTCAATGATTCCTTTGGAAGCTTCTCTAAATCTATGTTGTCGGCTGCAATATCTGCCGAATCGGATGCCCACTTTTCACTCGACGTTTTATGGTAATAAAAGAACACCACAAACCCCGCCAAAATAAGTGCCGTTAAATAAATTAAATTTTTTTTCATTTTTTATATTCCTTTCTGTCAAGAGGTCACTTTACTTTACAGCCAAAGTTTCTCTCGAATTAGTTTTGAGATTCGTTTTAAAAACCGTTTTAGGTGTCACATCATTTAAAGTCTTCTGAGCCAATGACGTCAGAAACGCTTGCAGAGCATCTGAGAAGCTTTTTTTTAAAAAGCATGCCGACAAGAAACAGCATCCGCATTTGCGATTCGAAAAACATTCGGCGATATAGAAGGTTTCCCCTGTTCCTGTCACAATGTCTTTCAATGTTTTATTCCCTGTTTTTTCTTTGATAAGGAGCCCCCCAGATCTACCTCGAATAGTGTTTATAAGGTTACGTTTTGCTAATTGGTTTGAAACTTTAATAAGACTGTTTTTAGAAATTCCAAGTTTATCAGAAAGCTCGTTTAAAGTAACAAGACGTTTTTCCTGATTCAAATACATCAGCACTCTAAAAGAATAATCTGTGTGATCCGTTAATCGCATATTTTAAATTCCTGTCAGCATGAGGGTTTCGATTGTGGGCCTGGTTTAAAAATTTTAACAAAAAACGATGCGCACCAAATTCCTATTGCAAGCAACCAAAATGTCGCAGCTAAATGAAGATAACTTTTTTTCCATAATTCCCCTGAAAAACCATAAAGCAATCTTGATATCAATCCAAATATTAAAAAACCGAGCACCCACCAAAGAGATTTGGAATGGATCTCGATGTCCGTTGAATATGCCCCGTGCGCGAGAGTCACGCGAGTAGCAACCGAAAATGTAATGATCCCAAAGCAACCGATAAACAGCAGGTGAAACCAAGTCACAAAATTTTGTGGCTGTAGCCATGTCATAAAAAAACTCGCGGGGATCATCGCTGCCACGATTCTCATACTGTATTTTAATGCCGAAGATCGATCAGAAGGACGCTGCACTTGCCAAATAACGAAAAGATAAAAAAGACTCATAAGACTGAGCCCAAGATAAGCGATCGCTAGGCCTTTACCCGCAAGAAATAAAAATGTCGCGACCAAAAGTCCGCAGATGTGAAAGCCCCAAAGCTTCCACCGCGTCGTGATGTTTTCAAAAACAGATGGCAATCCCGAAAGGAATGAAAAGAATCTTGTTCCAATTCCTAAAACCAAAAGAAGAATTGCACCGACTTGATAAAGATGAATTCCCATAAAAGAATTTCCTTGAAAATGAAACCAAGACCCCAAAAGAGCCAAAGCCATTCCGATTCCAACATGCGAGAAAAAAACAGGAGCAGACTTTTCCGATTTAAGAAGTCGTCTTCCACCGTATATTAAAAGAAATATCACAAGCGTCATCGTTCCCGCATAAAACGGTTTGGGATCGATATCCCATGCAAAAAACATCATCGACAGAATAATCGCAGCGGCAGCTCCTAATTCTAATCTATTTGCACGAGTCGTTTTCGTCATTTTGGGAACTGCAGTCATTAGGAATCCAACGATAAAGCTCCACAGAAATCCCCCGGCAATCAGTTTTGAATGAATCAAAAGCACGGGCGCTTGAAACCAGTTTAAATCCCGTACAAGCCAAACTCCAACGGCCAAAATTGCATTCAAAAATCCTAATGGGAAAAAAATTTGATACGGAGCAATCTTCGTCATTTGCTGACTCCTTCAACCTTTTGAAGTCTCAAAATACTAAGAAGCATAAAAGTAAAACTTGAAAGCATCGCCACGGCCGCGCCAAGTGGGCTGAATTTTCCGAGCATCGCCAAACTCAATGTCACAATATTATAAAAGACTGCGAAGCATCCAGTTTGGATTAAGATCCTACGATATTTTTTTGCATATTGAACAGTCATAATAATGAGATTTAAATCTGGAATCTGCAGATAAAAATCAACCGGCGCAAAACCTTTCACACGTTGACCCAGTCGGAAACTCACTTGCGCCTTAGCCAAAGCCAAAGTGTCATTAAGTCCGTCACCTATAAATGCGGAGTGCAATTGCATGGACTTGGATTTATCTTCCGGAGATAAATCTCCGCGGTATTGAATGCGCGGATCAATCGAGGTGTACACACCGCCAGAGATCGCAGATGGATCGCCAGACAAAATTTCAATCTGAGAACCTGGAACTAAATCTAAAAGTTTTTTTAGAAAAAAAGCAGATTTAGAATCGTAAAGTTTTTTACTTAAAATTTGTCCAACCAGTTTTCCATTCAAGGCCACATAGGAAAATGCAGGGTCCAATATTCTGCTCGTTTGAATCCCCTGTTTGGTAAGGAAACTTTCACGCCCCACGACTATTTGTATTCCGTTCTGATCCCAAGCAATGACCCCTTGATTCGCGTGTTCTTCAATTTTCTTAAGCTGGATTGACGAGTCCATCTCGTGATTCAAGTTTGTGAATCCTCGCAGAATTACATGCTGTGCTTTTGCTGCAAGCGCAGATAAATACGGCGCCACAGTTTCATCGTTGCTGAAAGAAATATAGGTTGATTCAACCGCCTCTAAAGTTCCAGTTTTGTCGAAGTAGAAATGACGAATACTGTTTAAGTCTAAAAGCGCTTCAAGTCTTGATGTCAGAATGCCTTTTTTTAAAAATGACAGGTAAGCCATTTGCTTTGCAAGCGGAAGAATACTTGCAAAAAGACAAGGACAGAAGACGAGAATTCCCACAAAGAAAGACTCTGATATTTTCCACGCGCCCTCACCTCTTAACATGGATGCAATGGCAATCAATAAAGCTCCACCAAAAGCCACGGTAACAAGTTGGCTTTCGATTTTTTGAAAAAGTTTTTCAAAGCGTCCCGTAGGGCTATCCGATATCAAGGCTTTTTCAGCCCACGCATCGATTTTTCGTTCCCCCAATGGGGCAGATACTCGCAGCTGCATTGAACTGCAAGCGATCGCTCCGGCAAAAACATCGTCGCCTTTTTTCATTGAAATTCTAAAATTTTCGCCACTCATTAAATGATTGTTCGAACTTGCATTTTCACTTTCCAGAGAACCATCAATAGGAATTGTTTCACCCTCTAGAACCTGGATAAGATCACCACGGCGGACCTGGGACACATCTATTTTTTTCCAACCCTCTTTTTTTAATGTGAGTGCATTATTCACTGTCGGGTGAAGTTGAAATAAAATGTTTGTTGTTATTTTTTTTGTCACCAGGTTTTCTATTTTTTTGGTTAACAGCAGAATCGCCAAAATCATTGAACCCGAGTCAGCATAAGATTCTGCCGCTCCGGAAAAAAGCGACGTAACTGTGATGGTTACGACGGCGCTCGCGCCAAAGAAAATAAAAAGATCCAAAGTTAATAATCGACTGAACCAAAGAGCTCGAAGTCCTGAATTAGCATAGGGGCGAACTCCAATAAAAATAGCCGGCAACCCAAATCCTGCAGATACCAGCGAAAGAAGATGCAATTCCGGTTGAGTAAGACCGCCAAGATAACCTGCAAAGGCGAACATGGTCGACCACATAGCAAGAAACCAAACAAGACTAATTTCAGTCCATGTAATTTTCTGATTCGTCTCGTTGACCAAAGCCTCATGAAAACGAAGTATCCAATCGCCAGATTGTTTTTTAATTCCGAACCCAATCTGTGAAACCTTTTTTTGAATGAACGCATCAAGATTTGAAAAGTTATCAATGTCGGCTATGGTCTTAACCAGAAGCAACTTACTTGCATAATTAACTTGGGCCGAGTCAACACCCTCTAAACTTGAAACAGATTGTTGGACGTTCTTTGCACAGGTTGAGCACCACATGCCAGATACAAAATAGATAAGTTCGTTGGATGCGCTGGAGTTCAATTTAATTTCCAATCAAGCCAATTGACAGCTCAAATTTAATGTTGCATATCATATATAACATTTCAATAAAAATAGATTTTACTTCTTTACTTAAAGATTATTGGCTTCACGCGGGACAAAATTATGATGGCATCAATGGACGCAAAAGTTGTTTTTCTTATTCTGACATTTTCAATCTCAGTCTTGGGGATGGTCGCTTTCGTTGTGGCACTGATCCAAAAACAAGTTCTTGTGCCCCCATCGGCGGCTAAATCTATTTTCGATCAAAGCGAAATGGGCCGTGCGGAATTAGACAGTATTGAAGTCGGTCGCAATCAATGGCGTATGTTAGATCAATCGGCGCGCACGCCCATTTTATTTTTCATAGTTTCCTCAGTTATATGGCTTGCAATCGGATCTATTTTTGGACTTCTTGTTTCGTTTAAGTTTCACGCGCCAGAGTTTTTAGGGACTCAATCACTTTTGACTTTCGGCAAGTTACGTCCACTTCATTTAAATATTATAACTTATGGTTGGTTAAGCCCCGCGGCTCTTGGCGTTGCAATGTGGCTTGTTCCCCGACTTACAAAAGTTCCTCTTCAAAATGTTAAGACACTTTTTGCGGCAGGAATTATTTGGAATATCGGCGTCACTCTCGGCTGCATTGGAATTTTTGTCGGGCTGACTGATGGGCTTGAATGGCTCGAGTTCTGGTGGCCATTTGATATTCTTCTTGCTGTCGCAGGAGCAATGATTGCAATTCCTTTATTTCGAACGATTTACCTGAGCAAAGAGAAACATCTCTACGTAACGATGTGGTACATCATATGTGCGCTGATTTGGTTCCCCGTTTTGTTCGTTATAGCAAATTGTCATTTTCTTCACTCGGGGGTGGAACAAGCCATTGCCAACTGGTGGTTTGCACATAATGTACTTGGTCTGTGGGTGACCCCACTTGGATTGGGAATTATTTATTATCTGCTGCCGAAGATCATTGGTCATCCCATCGCTTCTTATCAGCTTTCACTTTTTGGTTTTTGGGGACTTGCACTCTTTTATTCCCAGGTGGGTATGCACCATTTATTGGGAGGACCTATTCCCACGTGGATGGCAAATTTATCTATAGTGATGAGCGTCGGCATGGCGATCCCTGTTATTACGGTGGCCATTAATCATCATGTATCTACGTATAAGCATTTTCATGTTCTTAAGGATTCGGTGGTTTTAAGATTCATCGTTTTTGGAGCAATGTCATATACCGTAAGTTCACTCCAAGGATCGCTTCACTCGCTCAGAAGTTTTAACTACGTCACGCACTTTACCCATTGGACTGTCGCGCATGCACATTTGGGACTTTATGGATTTACCAGCATGGTTCTTTTCGGTGGGATTTATTTTGCACTTCCACGATTACTGGGGCGCAACTTTAAATATCCTTGGTTATTAAATCTTCACTTCTGGCTTGCGGCGACGGGAATTATTATTTATGCGGTTGGTCTAGGAATCGGTGGCTGGCTGCAAGGACAAGAATTAAGAAACGTGAACGGAAGCTTTGAACAATCCGTGCGATTAACCATGCCGTATCTTTACATCCGAAGCATTGGCGGAACATTAATGTTGCTGTCACATTTTTTGATGCTTTATAATGTCTTAAGTATTTTGCGTCCTCAAACCAGCGAGGTCGCAAAATGAACAAAGCCTATATTTTTGTTTTAGGTGGAACGAGCACGATCACACTTTCTATTTTTATTTTCATACTTATGCCACGCATCCAAGTGCACAACATCAATAAAGAAATGATCAGTGCACAAGCGCCTTATACGGAAAATGAACTTAAGGGTCGTCATGTCTATGTTGAAAATGGCTGTCTCTATTGTCATTCGCAACAAGTGCGAGACCCTGTCGCCGGCGCCGATCAGCATTTCGGTTGGGGCCGCCCCAGTCTGCCTTCTGATTACATCTACGATCAGCCGCATTTGCTTGGAACAATGCGGACAGGACCAGATTTATCCAACATCGGATCCAGACAACCCAGTCGAGATTGGCAACATCTTCATCTTTATAATCCGCGCAGTTTAGTTGAGTGGAGCATCATGCCTGGTTTCTCATTTTATTATGAGGTGGTCAGCGCATCTGAAAAACCAAAAGAAAACGCCATTCAAATTCCCGGCAAAGAAGGTCAATGGATCATCCCTAAAGATGAAGCTGAAAATCTTGTTTCTTGCTTGATGAGCTTAAAACGAGATCGCGAACCGGTAAAAGCTTCGGAGGTAAAATGACTTTCAAAGATGACCGCATAGAAAATGAGAAGAACGATCCGCAGGAAGCTTCTTCGCTTAAATTTATTCATGTACCAATAATTTTAATCGCAATTTTTTTTGGGTTCGGCATTACTTATCTGGCGTTAAGAACGAACAATACCAATATGAATCCCGGAGATAGTCGAACCGACGCGAACGCTGTGCAATCCCAGCCCACCAATGCAACAAGTGATCTTGCAGGTCTTATGGAAAAGGGAAAACAAATTTATACGACGACCTGCCAAGCTTGCCATCAAGCCGCTGGTGCAGGAATTCCAGGAGCATTCCCTCCCCTTGCGGAATCTGAATGGGTAAATGGATCACCCAAACGAATGGTGGCAATTGTTCTTCATGGAATTCAAGGATCGATCACCGTAAAAACTCAAAAATTTCAGGGAGCGATGCCTGCTTTTAAAGATCAACTCAAGCCCGAAGACATCGCAGCAGTTGTGACTTTCGTTCGCAACTCATTTGGAAATAAATCTGAACTTGTTACCCCTGAATTGGTTGCGCAAGTTAAGGAAGAAACAAAATCAAAGACTGGCCCCTGGGGCGGAGAAGCCGATCTTAATTCTCAGTCGTGGAAATAATTATGCATCTTCGCACTGTCGAAATCGAAATGAGCACATAACAAGACTATGAAAGTTACCAGTATTTCTACTTTGCACGCGCAAACTGTGACAAGCTAGAGAAGCCAAGACGGTCCGCCTTTTTTTGGCTTTAAGGAACCTTCATGTTTCCGATATTTACCTACTGGCACGAGATCATTATCTTAAGTGTAATTGCTGCAACATTGGCGTTTTTGTTTCATCCGTCAGTTCGGAAATCTATAAATTGGCGTGCGACCGTAACTCCATTGGCTTCGATTATCGGAAGCGGATTTTTAGTTGTTGCTCCACTTTTGCATTCTCACTTTGGGCGGTATGCACCTTTGGCAATGCTTGCTTTGGTGGTTTTTGGATATGGGATAGGTTTTGTTTTGCGCGAAAATATTGCGACGGAAACGACGTCTCCCCCTGCGAAATTCTTAAAAACTTTGGCTCGGGTCGCTTTAGTGGCGGCCTATCTGGTTTCCGTCGCATTTTATATTGAACTACTGTCAGATTTTTTGGTGCATGGATTTGGGATTGCGACTGAAACATTTCCGAATCTGCAGCGATGGATTTCCACAGCCATTATTTTTTTTATCGCCGTCAGAAGTTGTTTGAAGGGATTTACCGGATTAGAGCGTCTTGAAGAATATGCAGTCAGCGGAAAACTTGCCATCATTGTCGGTCTGTTGACGGGATTGGTTGGATATAATATTCATGCGTTTCAAATCGGCACATGGACAGGCGGTCCTGATGTACATTTGGGTTGGACGGGACTTCGTATTCTTATGGGCAGTATCATTGTTGTTCAAGGCTTCGAGACGTCACAGTTCTTGGGCGCGGAATATTCGCCGCAGGTTCGGATCAAGACGATGCGTAATGCCCAGCTGATTTCAGGTGTGATCTACCTAGTTTTCATCACCTTAATGCTTTGTATGTTTCAAGGCGAGGTGGCGAATACCGACACCGCAATCATTGATTTAAGCGGCAAGATTTCTCGAATTCTTCCGTTTTCCCTGGTGGTTGCTGCAGTGTTAAGTCAGTTCAGTGCGGCAATTGCAGATACCATCGGTGCGGGCGGACTTTTAAATGATCTTAAAAGTAAGTTTCCACCAAGAGTGATTTACCTGCCGATTCTATTCGGTTCTTTGGGTTTAGTATGGCTTACGAATGTTTTTCAGATCGTTGCGATTGCATCACGTTTTTTCGCTTTTTATTACGCCCTGGAATGCTTGCGAGCTGCCTATCGAAATTTAAGGGTTTCGAAAACAAGAATGTTGTTTCAACTCGCACTGAGTTTGGCACTTTTTTCATGTGTGTTTTTGGGATTGCCTGCCGAGTGATCGTAAGTTGTCAGCCCAGTTTTGGTTACTGAATGCGATGATGGCTCGTCAGTTAAAAGCTAGGATTTATTTCCGAAAAACATTCGGTAAATCACTAATATGGCCATGGCGCCCAAAACTGCAGAAATAAATCCCACAGGTTCGCCTTCCTGATAAATTCCCATGACACTGCCGATCCAATGCGCGAAGGCGGCGCCTGCAATACCTAAAATACAAGTTACAATGATGCCGCCACCATCTTTTCCAGGCATAAAAAATTTCGCGACAATCCCAATAAATAATCCAATTACTAAGGCCCAAATCATAACACTTCCTTTTTCTTTACGTTGTTTGCGAATGAACACTCTGACCGGTCAATTCGGTTAGGTCAATACTCAGAAGGCTTTGAAGGGAAAAATTGACAGTGCTTTGGTTTAATTCTATCAGGCTATAGGATTTTAGGTTTTTAACTTTATCAAGGAGGTCTTTGTGGTTTCAAGATTAGTTTTTGCGGCGCTTGTATGCTTGGGCATGCAAACAGCCAAAGCCAGTTGCGAGGATTGTTTTGTTAAAAATGGAATGATTATTTTCCAAAATCAAGATCCAAAAAACGAAATTTATTTGGGTTGGAATTTTCGTGGAGCAACCGACGTAGATTATGAAAAGATGCGGGTCGATGAAGCCTACAGCAGCAGCATCAAACATGAAGTTACAGAAGTTGCGAATTATTTAACAGATTCCGAAGGTCGTATTTTAGCAAGCATTCCCGAAGTTTACCCGGAATCGCCTTTCGGTGGAATTTTCCGCGCCGCCGGTTGGAATCCCAACCATCGCAGTTCGGAAACAATTGAAGATAATACACAGAATTTTGTTTATCACAGCCTAGATGCTCGATGGGAAACCATTCAAATTTTACTTTTCAATAAAGTAAAGCCTGAAAATACTTTGGCGCTTCAACAAATTAAAAGCATCGACCTTAAAACTGTTTTGGATAAATATAATTCTCTTTTGCGAACCGCCGCTGGTAACGACAAACTTTACAAACGCGACAGAAAACATTTAGCCACTACTTTTATATTCAATCAAAATGCCGGGTTCACCTGCCCAGCAAATACATTAAAGCTTTCATTTGATGTTTCCTCATCCGTTCCAAAGGGATCGGATACATTTGAATATGATGGAGTTTTAGCGCTTTGCTTGACGATTAATCGTGAAACTTCGACTGGAAAAATTTCGTTTGCAAGCATAGGAAAAAAATAAGGGTGAACCAATTTTGAATGTTTCAGAATCAGAAATCAAACCTCTGCTAGAAAAATATAAAAAATACGTCGTGTATGGCCTTAGTCCAGACACGACTAAGGCCAGCCACTATGTCGGTGTTTATATGCGCAATAAGGGCTGGGACATGGTTGGGACTTACCCCAAAAATCATGAGGTTGGTGAATTTAAAATCTATGATCAGTTAAAGTCAGTTCCTGCAGAGTATCGAAAATTTGTAAATGTCTTTCGAAGTTCAGAAAATATCCCGCAAGTCGTCGATGAAATTTTAGCAGTCGGCGGCGTTGAATTACTGTGGCTGCAACTTGGCATTGTAAATCCAGCGGCAGAAGCACGCGCACAGCAAGCAGGAATAAAAGTCGTATCCGATCGTTGTTTGATCATCGAACATAAAAAATTCTAGAACAGGCTGCAATAATCATTTGCAGGGATATTAAAAATATGAAAATAAAAAAATACCAGCCAACCCTTTCTCTTAAGCCGACTCAGTTTTCTGTTGGTTTGCTCGAAGTCGAATACAAAGTGGTTGGATTAAAAAAACTGAAATCCAAGAAGCTTAAAAAATTAATTGATGAAACGGAAATTCCGGTTGTTATTTCCCCCTGGAAGGAAATTTGTGTGACCGATCACCATCATTTCCTATTTGCTTGCTGGCATGCCGATATTCGCAAGGTCAGGGTAAGGGTTATCAAAGACTTTTCGAATGCAAAATTAAGCTATCATCAGTTTTGGCGCAAACTTGCAAAAATGAACTTGGCTTATTTGTATGATCAGTTTGGGGAAGGGCCTCGGAATCCATTGTATTTACCTATGGATATTCGTGGCATGGCCGATGATCCATACCGCAGTCTGGCATGGATCACTCGCAAAGAAGGTGGCTATGAAAATTCCAATAAAACTTTTGCAGAATTTGCATGGGCCGATTTTTTCAGAAAAAGAAAATTATTAGAACGCCAAGGTCGCAAAGGTTTTCATTTGGCTTTTCAACGTGCGGTAAAATTGGCGAAATCCAATTCAGCCATGGGGCTGCCGGGTTATATAAACAAAAAGAAACAGATCTCGAAACTCGAAGACCAAGCCTTGATAAAAAGTAAATATGTGCCTAAGGCACATATTAAAGGCGCGCTGGCGACGGTGCCCATCGTGGTTACAGAAAAACAGGAATCGGAATAACAAGCCGAACAAGCTTCTTATTTGAATCACGAATACGGAGATATTTCTTTTTTAAGTTGTAAAGCTAAGTAGTTTTGTTGGAAATTAGATGGAATGGAAATTGTTTTAAATATTCTTTTAACTTCAACACTGATTTCACTGGTGCTGTGGATATCGAAAACCAATCCCGTATTGGCGGGATTTATCGTGTCCTTGCCTTTATCGACTTTGATTGTTTTGGCTTTTTCAAAAATTCAGAATCAGGATTCTGGAAATACTTTTATTATGGCCAAAAGTATTTTTTTAGCTGTACCAGCGACACTTTTATTTTTCGTTCCGTTTTTACTTGCGGATAAATTAAGACTTTCATTTTGGACATCTTATTTTGTTGGAATAGGTTTGCTGGTCATAAGTTTTTTTCTGCACAAACTAATTATGACCAGCTGGTTGAAATAGATTAAACATTACTCGTGTAAGTTTGAATTGGCCAAATCCATTGCCAAAATCAAAGCAATCTTAGAAAAATTCAAAAGAATGCTCGAAGGAAGAATTTGCATCAACAACATCCCTTGCAGAGTGCAAATTTTGATTCATGGTATCCAGTCTGGCTTCGAATGGCATGATCGTTGGGTATCCCGCATTGTACCAACTGGCGTGATCGCTGCAACCATAGCCACATTCGCCTTCTAAAATTTGTATATTCAGGTAAGTGCTTGTTGCTGATTTTAAATAGTTTCGTAACCAAGCGCTGGTGTAATCCGTCATGCTGCCGATTTTCCCAATGCCTTCACCAGGGAATAAAGTCATGTCCAGTTGCAAAACTGCAATGACTTTTTTATTGGCGGCTTGTGCGGCATTGGCAATTTCAGTTGATCCATAAAGTCCTGATTCTTCGCCGGCATACCAATAGAACTCGATGGTTCTTTCCGCTTGAGCTTGGGTCAGAACAACTCGCAAAGTTTCCAACAAATTCGCTGATCCCGATGCATTGTCATCGGCACCTGGTGCCGCCTTGTTGCCGAAATAAGAAGTGTTGATGGAATCTAAATGGCCACCTAAGACAATGATTTCATCTGGGTGCAAAGATCCAGGAATGGTCACGCGAATACTTTTTTGCTCGGTGGATCTATGCGAAATCGTTTCGACTTGTGGTTTTAAGACGGGGTTATTAGCAGACACGGAAAACATTTGTTTCAAGCGATCGACAAGGGCATCCACGTGCTTGTTGGGTTCTTTCAGTTTATTGAAACGCGAAGGATAGTTAGATAGCCAAGCGACCCAGGTTTTTAAATTTTCAATTTTTAAGGACTGTAGGGCTTGCGTAATTGCTGGTTTTTCAGTTACCTGCACACTAAAAATACTCATTTGATCATACAGTTTATTTTTTTGATTAGAAGTTTCCAAGCCGTGAAACATGCCTAGGATTTTTTCGCGGTTAATCTCTGTGCCTTCCAAGGATTGAAAGCCCGCACATTTTCCTTTTTGATGGGCAAGCATACTGATGCGTTCTTCCTGTGCCGGAGTGATGTAAGCAAATCCTAAATTATTTTTTTTATCAGGATAAAAAACCGGAACGCCGGCTTCTTGCAGGAAATTAAGATCGGCTAAAATTGGTTTTGCGACATAATTATTTTCTACTACATGCCCTGGGTGACCAAACCCGATCGAGCCAAACAATTGAAAGACAATAAGAAAAAACAGTGGTGATTTCACAGCAGGCCTCCTTGCCAGACTTAAGGATTTTGAAAAAATCGACTTGGGTCAATGTAAGGTCTAGCCCGGTGATACAAATAAAATTAAACTTATAATTATTTATTTTTGTTTAGGTATAAATTTAACTAATAGGAGGTGCGTTGGAATAAAAAAAAGAATCAACAATCCAAACATAAGTATAGCTAACCAAGCAGTCGGCGACACCCAAGTCTGTGCAACCGTATCACTTAAGCCCCAGACATAATTTACATTTACAGGAACTAGACCAGGATTTTCTTGCGGCGGCGGCAAAAAGAAATAACTAATTAAAATCAGAACCCAAGATAAAAAGGTCCAGCTGAAAAGTGCTCGACGGTCGTAACCCAATTTATAAACCAAATAAACAAGTAGAAATGGCAGCCAGCCGTGGAATAAAGAAATCGATCTTAGAAACAGCGAATGATCGGCCTGAAACATATAAGCCGTCATACCAGTCGAAGGAATTCCAACCGCAGTCAACAGAAAGTCGATCACCCAAAAAAATTGCGGAGCTAAAATTCCCACAGCACACATTGAAACCAGCAAAGAACTTTCTGTCCAAACTGCGATCAGCGTAAGGATCATCGAGACATCGCAGAAATACAAAAAATTAGTCGGCCCGTAGTTTATCCAATAAACGGGAATCATAATAATCATAAAGGCGGTAAAAAATATTTTTATCCAAATGGGAATGCGATGTGCAATTAATTGCATCCACCAGACATATCGCGGACTTAAAGCCGCGTCCAGTAGGGTTTTCTTCGTCGACGAACTTGATTGCCGCAGCATTAATCCTCTGGCAAGTTCGCCTTATAAATAGGAAGTAATATGAAATATTGGGTCTTTGATTTAGATGGCACCTTGGTGGATTCATTCGAACCGTATTTTTCTTTGATGGAAGAATTATTTAATTTTAAATTAACGGATGATCAGAAAAAAAATTATATCGCTATGCACCCTGCCTTAGTTTTTGCGAATCATCTTGAACAGGACAAAATCCCTGCGGCCTTATCCGAATTGCAAACCCGCAGCGAAAGACAAGCGATAGACGTTCGTCCCTTTGATCAAACCCACGCAGTTTTTTCAGCACTTCGGCAAAATGGTAAGCGCATCGCGGTTTGGACCAGCAGGGATTATCGTTCGACAGAATTAATTTTAAAACATACCGGTCTAGATCAAATGATTGATCATATGGTGTCAGGTGAATGTGTGAAACAGCGCAAACCAAATCCTGAGGGTTTAGTAAATATCCAAAAAAGATTCGAATGCCGACCCGAAGATATGGTGATGGTCGGTGATCATGAACATGATATGCTGGCCGCCCATCAGCTTGGAGTTTTTTCTGTGCGCGCAAGTTGGCACAAACACTGGGACGACGGAATTTGCACGGTGGCGAACAAACAATTTTCCAGCAATGACAAATTTTACGAGTGGTTGGTTTCAACCACTTTGTTGATTTAAAACTTAATTAGTAAGTCCGACTAAAAATTTTAAGCCTTTTAGAATTTCGTAAAGGGCAAAAGCTCCTCCGCGCAGCATGACGGATTTTTTTTGTGCTTCACGGGCGATCAAGACATCTTCACCCTTAGAATTTTTCACGAAATATTCGCGCACCTGAGCATCGGCCGTGGTGCCTTGATTTGGATCGGTGTAAAGTTCACCGGGCTCGATGATATCGGTAATAGTTTTAACTGCGGAAATTTTTTCTGCAGTTAAGTTGCCAACTTTAGTCCATTGATCGTTTTTGAATTCCTGCATGTCGCCATTTTTAAAAATGCGAAATCCAGAAGGCTGTGGGGTGCCGCGACCGCCGCCGAAAACATTCAGCTGAACTAAAACGTCAGGATCCAGACCAGCAAAGCAATTTACCGTCGCAAAAGTAAGGAAAAATAAAATTTTCGTAAACATAAGCACATCCTTTGTGATCACTGCATTGGATCACCCAAGCGATGGGACTGTAAAGATTAGCCATGGTTTTTCGAAAAATCCTTTAAATTCAGGTGTTCCTGGCTGATTTTGATAGCTGCAGCAGTATTTGACCCGATATTCCTGTTGAACCAAGCCTAACTTTCATCCAATATGATCCTTCATAAAACAGGAGCAAATTATGAAAGCCGTTACCGAATTCCCAAGTTTTACATTAAACCAAGCATTGAAAACTCAAGCCGCATTGACTGCCGAAGGAAAAACTCCGGAAGAAGTTCAAGCAAGTCTTGCCACCAGTTTTAAATTGGAAGGTGATAAATTAAAATATTTTATTAATTCCTTAGAAGTCGCCGGAAAAAATGTGGACAATTTAAAACGCGTTTTGGTCGTCAGTCTTGCGGAAGGTGAAACCGTTCCCAATAAATCCAGCAAGGTAGAAGAACTTCATTATGTTCCCGAATTTTATGTCGAAGCACGCACCCAGCAGCCAGCCAAAGCCGGCGGTAAATTTGGTGCACGTCGCGGCGGCGGCGGAGATCGTCCCAAAGGTTCACCTTGGGGATTGTCACCAGAAGAAAAAGCAGCCAAAAACAAAGGCCCAGCTGCCAAAGCAACTAAACCTAGCTAATTTAATTTTTAGCTAGCAGTTTTCTTTCGGCATACTCATCGAATGTGATGTGATTGTCGAAAATAATTTCTCCATCAATATCAATAATTCGATTGGCCACGGTTTGAACTAATTCGTGGTCATGGGATGTGAAAATAATATTTCCCTTGAACCTGCTTAGGCCTTCGTTGACTGCAGTGATGCTTTCCAAATCCAAATGACTGGTCGGTCCGTCCAACATTAAAACATTGGCGCCGGATAGCATCATCATGGCAAACATACAGCGAACTTTTTCGCCCCCACTAAGCACTGAAGGTTTCTTAAGCGCTTCGTTGCCGCTGAAAAGCATTTTGCCTAAAAACCCACGCACAAAAGATTCATCTTTGTCTTCGGAAAATTTTCTTAACCAATCGACCAAAGAATTTTCACTGCCCAGAAAATATTTAGAATTTTCGGTGGGAAAATAACTGCGGCTGGCGGTGCTGCCCCAAGTAAATTTTCCGGAATCGGGTTGGATTTCACCAGATAAGATTTCCAGTAATAAAGTTTTGGCCAAATCATTGCGACCAAGTAGGGCGATCTTGTCATTTTTTTTCATCGTGAACGAAATATTTTTTAAAAGCATTTGTCCGTCCACAGATTTGCTGATGTTTTCCACGGACAAGATATCATTTCCCAATTCGCGCTTGGGTTCAAAACCGATATAGGGTTGTTTGCGAGTCGATGCGGGCAATTCATGAAACTCTAATTTTTCTAACTGTTTTTGTCGGGACGAGGCCTGTCTGGATTTCGAAGCATTGGCACTGAATCTTTGAATAAAGCTTTTCAATTCTTCGGCCTTGTCAGAACTTTTTTTGTTTTGGCTGGACAATAAGCGCTGATTCAGTTCGCTTGCTTGTCTCCAGAAATCATAATTTCCGGTATAAGTAGTAACTTTGGAAAAATCGATATCCGCAATATGGGTGCAGACCTTATTTAGAAAATGTCGATCATGGGAAATAACGATCACGGTATTTTTAAAATTCAGTAAAAATTCTTCCAGCCACTGAATGGAATAAATATCCAAATGGTTGGTTGGTTCATCCAGTAACAAAATATCGGGAAGACCAAAAAGTGCCTGCGCCAATAAAACTTTGATCTTGTCTGCGGGGATAAGCTCTTTCATTGGCCGAGACAAATACTCTTCGCCGATACCAAGACCTGCCAACATAGTGCCGGCTTCGGCTTCTGCTTCCCAGCCGTTTAGTTCCGCAAATTGAGTTTCCAATTCCGAGGCAACAATGCCGTCAGCTTCGGAAAAATCAGGTTTGGCATACAGAGCATCTTTTTCCTGCATGATTTTAAAAAGTTTTTCATTGCCCATCAAAACTGTTTTTAAAACAGTGAATTCATCAAAAACATAGTGATCTTGTTTAAGAACAGACAGTCGTAAATTAGATCCAATAATGACTTCGCCCGTATTGGGTTCAATTTCCTTGGCCAGGATTTTTAAAAATGTCGTTTTACCAGCGCCATTGGCGCCAATAAGTCCATAGCAATTGCCCGGAGTAAACTTAACGTTAACTTCGTCAAAAAGCTTTTTACCACCAAACCTTAAACTTACATTCGCTGTGCTGATCATGAAGGTCTGTTCCCCATAACCATAAGCCATTCACCCAATTTGATTTTCACATTTTTACTGCGCAAAAAATTGGGACAAATCTGCGTGGCAAGACCCATGGTTTTTTGCAAAGGTTTTGGACCGAAGTTGCTGCCAACGGATAATAAATAATCCACTGGAAGTTCCTTGGTCAGCGGACGCAAAGATTCTAAATAACTATTGTTTAATTTTGCAATTGCTTCGATCGATTTGCGCGAGAAATAAAACAGATGCTCCATCTTATACTGTGGCCACAGGGGTCCCAGACATTTGCGGCTAAGCGATTCGCTGTTGGGAAAGGTTGCAACAAGACGTCCTTCGGGGCTTAGCAGTCGGATCAATTCGCCGGTGGATTTTACCGGATCGCGCAGATGTTCGATCACATCGAATAAGAAAACAAAATCAAATTTCTCTGAAGTCTTTTGGATATAATCTTCCACGGATTGGTTGATCATTTTGCACTGCAAATCTTGAAAATATTTTTGATTTTCAGGATTAGATTCAATAACCGTTAATTCTGCTTGCGGAAACAAGCCCAAAAGAGCTCGGGCAAAATCGCCTTCGCCTCCACCGATTTCTAAAATTCTTTTATTATTTAAATCAGTTTGCAAATTTTTAAGTAAGTTCTGAAAATAGGGAACTTTCGGGGATTCCACTTTCGAGCTGCGCTTTTGGTAATAGGATTGGTATTCCTTGGCCAAGCGCACATCGTTGGGCTGCGGATCTAGGCATTCGGCATGACAGGACCTGCAGGACATTAGGTTGATCTGATCGACATCTGAAAAAACGCGGATCTTTTCTAATTTACCACTGCAAATGGGGCATTTGTTGTTCATGGGATTTAATAAACCAGGATCTGGATTTTTGTTCCACAAAAAAACATCATTTCAGCAATTTTCTAGCACAAAGTTTCCCTAGATGTTCCCAATGGAAGAACCACGATAAATTCAGAGCCGTGGCCAGGCTTGCTGTCCACGAAGACTTTGCCGTCGTGGGACTCGACAATTTGTTTACAGATATGCAGACCCAGCCCAAGACCCGTAATTACACTGGATGAGGCGATTCGTTCAAAACGTTCAAAAATTTTCATATGCATGTTTTCGGCAATTCCTGGGCCGTTATCTTTGATTTTCAGTATGGCTCGGCCATCTGACTTATTTAACGTTACCTTCACCGGTTTTCCCGGGGCATAACGCAAAACATTGGTCACAATATTGGAAATCACTTGTTCGATCCGGTAAGCATCACAATTTATGAAAATATCTTTTTCAATTTCAAAATCAAGCTCGCAACCGGCGGAATGCAATTGTGCTAAAAACTGTTCGAACACATTGGCTACTAAATTGGATAAATTCGTTTCTGTAAAGTGCATGGACAAATTTCCCGAAGTAATTCTGGAAATATCCAGCATATCGTCGACCAATTTAATCAATCATTCGGCCTGAATAGCCGTATTGTCGAAAATCTTTTTAAGTTTCTCTGGGGTAAAAACATAAATTCCTTTTTGTTCCAATATTTTTTGATTCATTTGCGTTTGTAATTTCAAAGATGTCAGCGGGGTTTTCAATTCATGAGAAGCTATTCCCATAAAATTATCGCGTGCTTCGACAGCATGTTTTAATTCTTGAGTCAGTGTCTGCATTGTACTTTGCGCTATGGTTTGTTCAGTTACGTCAATGGTCACAGAAAAGACTCCGTAAACTTCACCGGAAGAATTACAAATTGGATTTACTAAGAAATCTAAATATCGTTGCTCCATTTTCCCATCGCGCGGCAAAAGTGCTGGATAGGATCTGCCGACGAAGGGTTTATTATCTTTGTATACGCTTTCAATAATTTCTAAGGATCTGTCCTTGATGTCGGGGTAAACCATACGCAAAGGTTTACTAAGGACCTCTTGCGAAGTTTTGCCGGTCATTTTTAGATAAGCATCATTGGCAATTTTAAAAATGTATTCAGGCCCCAGCAAGATAGCGACCCCCATTGGCGCTTGCAAATAACTGTCGCTAAGGCGTTCTTCGCTGGCTTGAACCAGCAATTTATGAATGGCAGAAAATTCTCGATTGGCTGCCTGGACGGCAAGATAAACAATGTCTAAAATAATATTAATAATTTTGGCAGGTATACGAATTTGATCACAGACGACTTCAAATATGCTGATGCGGAAAAGATGATATTCTTCGATGATTTCTTCCAAAGTAAATTCTTCATAAATGGCCCGCAATCGGGCATGGGCGATTCCACATTTTTTTGCGGCTTCGCGGACCTGTTCTTCGGACTGAACAAGGACGCATTCACAAATAATATCAAGCAATGCGGGCAGGCTGTCTCGCAAAGCTGGCGTCGTTAGGTTACGAGTTTTTGATATTGTCTTAGCAACTTTGCCTTCCCACAGTTGCAAGATTTGCTCTTTGCATTGTGAAAGAAGCTTGCTGATGTTCGCATTATCGGCATTTGGCATAGGTGCGGAGTATTCCACCACGTTTTGGCAAAGTCATGATTATAAACAAGATTTGTTGAAGATAATGAGGCCAATTCTAATCATATGTTATGAAAAATTAACTTATTCGATTTTTTACATTAGAAATGTTACAAAATCCTTAGAAGGATTAAAGGTAATGGTAAAAAAAGTAATTATTGTTGGTGGCGGGTTTGCCGGTTTAAGTGCTGGCAAAAAACTTGCCAACCAAAAAAACATTGAAGTAATTCTAATGGACCAACGAAATTATCATCTATTTCAACCCTTGCTGTATCAGGTCGCAACTGCGGGTCTGAATCCTTCTGATATTGCAGTTCCGATTCGTGCAGAGTTTTCAGACGCGGCCAATATTAAAGTGCATATGTCCAAGGTGCAAAAAGTTGATTTACAAAACCAAATTATTTTTTTTGGAAATGAGAAATTAAGTTTTGATTATTTAATCTTGGCCTGTGGCGCGCAGCACAGCTATTTCGGCCATCCCGAGTGGGAAGAATTCGCGCCAGGATTGAAAACTCTTGAACAAGCAACAGAAATTCGCAGAAGGATTTTGTTGGCATTCGAACAAGCGGAAAATACAGACGATCCCGAACAGCAAAAAAAACTTCTGACTTTTATTGTTGTGGGTGGGGGTCCAACCGGGGTTGAACTTGCTGGGGCAATTGCCGAAATCAGTCAGACTATTTTGGTCAAAGACTTTAAAAAAATTCATCCTGAAAGTGCTCGGATTATATTGATAGAAGCAAATCCCCAAATTCTTTCCATGTTTGCCAAAGATCTATCCGAAAAAGCATTGCAGGATATTCGAAAACTAGGAGTCGAGGTAAAACTTTCTACCCGCGTGCAAAACATCAATGCCGACGGAGTGCAGATACCCAATGAATTTATTGCTTCAAAGTCCGTCTTTTGGGCGGCTGGTGTGCAGGCCACTAAAATTAATTATTCAACTCAATTGGCCACCGATCGCAATGGCCGAATCAAAGTGGAAAAGGATTTTTCGATTCCTAATTTTAAAAATATATTTGTGGTTGGGGATTTGGCTTCATTTGACCTGTCGGATTCACACATTTTGCCGGGGCTTGCTCCGGTAGCAATACAAAGCGGCAGACATGCGGCGGCAACAATTTTAAATTCTATTCAGCAGCGACCAAGGAAGGATTTTATTTTTTTCGACAAAGGGCAAATGGCCACTATCGGAAAGAACAAAGCCATTGCCGAAGCAGGAAAAATTCATTTGCGCGGACGCATTGCTTGGTTCGCATGGTTGTTTATCCATATTTTTTATTTAGTAGGATTCAAAAACCGTATATCAGTAATGGCGCTTTGGGTTTGGAGTTATGTTTTTTCAAAACGCGGGGCCCGTTTAATCACTGATAAAGATTGGAAGTTAAACTAATGAACGCGCATGGTTTAGAGCCCTATCTACTTGGGGGATCGCTTTTATTGATTTTAAGTATTGTTGCCAGCAAGACGACTGGGCGCTTTGGCATTCCACTGCTGTTGGTTTTTTTAATTATTGGAATGCTTGCTGGCAGTGAAGGCATTATTGGAATTCATTTCAACAATCATCAGTATTCCCAAACTTTGGGGGTGATCGCCTTACAGTTTATTTTATTTGCCGGCGGTCTGGAAACAGATTGGAAGAAAATTTCCAAAATTTTATTGCCTGGCCTGGCCTTATCCACGGTAGGAGTTTTAATCACCTGTGGTTTAACGGGTTGGTTTGCCACATACATTCTGGGTTTTACTTTGCCCGAGGGTCTATTGCTTGGAGCCATCGTCAGTTCAACAGATGCTGCTGCAGTTTTTACAATTTTACGCGCGTCGAGTGTTAATTTAAAAGGCCAAACCAAATCACTTTTAGAATTGGAATCTGGCAGCAATGACCCAATGGCGGTTTTTTTGACCATCGGAATTTTGCAAGTCATGCAGCAAACGGATTTTAGCTCTGCATCGTTTATTGCGTTGATTCCAATGTTCATTAAACAAATGAGTTTGGGTGCAATCATCGGTTATGCCTTTGGTAAAAGTGTGATCAGTCTTTTAAATCGCATCAAATTAGAATTTGAGGGTTTGTATTCTGTGTTGATGTTGGCCGTGGTTGTGCTGGGATATTCAATTTCACAATTGAATGGCGGCAATGGGTTTTTATCCGTTTATATTATGGGAATAGTTTTAGGACGCGAAAATTTTATTCATAAGAAATCCTTAATTTTATTCCAAGATGGAATTGCCTGGTTGATGCAAATTGCAATGTTTTTAACTTTGGGTCTTTTGGTTTTCCCTTCCAAAATTATTCCCATAGCGGGATCGGCATTGCTGGTTTCGGCCTTTCTTATTTTTATTGCGCGGCCAGTTGGGGTTTTCGTATCCTTAATCGGACAAAAATTTTCTATTCGAGAAAAATCTTTGATTTCTTGGATTGGCCTGCGAGGGGCTGTTCCGATTATATTGGCAACTTATCCAATGCTTGCGGGGATTCCGAAGGCAGAAATTATTTTTAATATTGTATTTTTTATTGTGCTGACTTCAATTTTATTTCAGGGAACTTCAATTCCCTTTGTGGCGAAACTTTTAAAAATGCAAGAGCCTTTCAAACAGAAATTTCGATTTCCGATTGAATACACACCCATGGGAAATCTAAAAAGCGAGCTGATCGAATTGCATATTCCAGGCAAATATCCCGCAACCGGAAAACCTATTATCGAGTTGAATTTACCAAAAGAAGTTCTGATTGTTTTGATTCAGCGCCAGGGAAACATAATCATTCCAAAGGGCAGCACACACCTACATGCTAATGACACAATGCTTGTGCTGGCGGAGAAAGCTCAACTAGAAAAACTGCAAAGTCTATTAGAAGTTGAAGGCTAAGGTCTTAGTGATACAGCTGACAATTGGGAAGATTTAAATCCAATTTGTGATTTTTATCCAAACAAGAATAAATCCAAAAAATTTGTTCACCGTAATGAAGATCTTTGGCCCAAGTGATATTGCCAGTTTCATCGATCTCGCAGGGATTATTCATGGTGCATTTTTCGCCATCGTCGTTTTTGGTATTGTGTATTCCAATAATATTGCGCGTTCCCTGCATGATAATGGGTGATCCAGAAGTTCCATGAATTGTATCGCAGCCAGGAGTATAGCGGATAGCATCTTCCCAGGTGTAATTTTCTTCCTGTAATTTTGGTATAAATCGATCGATGGCGCAGGAATACCCAGTGCTCCAATAACCGGAAATAATGTCGATGCTAGTTCCTGCCTTGGGATGATCTGCAGATAAAGTATAGGGCCGAACTCGATACTTTCTTTTAATTTCAGCAAAACTTTGTTTCAACTTATATAAAGCCAAATCTGTTTTGGTCATTGTTGCATAAATAATTGTATTTGAAATTACAGTCCCAATTCCTTTGGCCTGTGAATCGTAAACCACAAATTTGCGAACTTCTGGCCGATTCACGACAACCTGGCCAGGCTGCAGGAATTCTTCCCAATCCAAGCAATGTCCATTTGTTAGAACCATCGCGGCATCAGTGTCCTGGCTGTTTTCAAAGCGAACAATTGATCCCGAGCAGTTATTAAGCCTGACAATGCCTTCGAAATTATAGTTGCTGGCAACATCAGGATCTGGAAGTTCTATGCGAAAATTAAGTGGCTGCTGACCTTTGGAAAAAACGGGCAAGGCATTGGCTGAATTTGCAATGACAACAAACAGTGCTGCAAAAATTAATTTGAACATAGTTTCCCCCTCAGGAAAAAAAATAATATGCTAGTCTTCTTAAAATTACATGGGATGAGGTGTCCAAGTGGTAAAGATGAAAAGTGAATACAAAGGCCAATTGCATTGCGAAGTAGTGCATGGGCCTTCGCAAACTCTTATTGAAACCGATGCGCCGGTGGATAACCAGGGCCGCGGAGAAAAATTTTCACCCACAGATTTAATGGGGGCAGCCTTAATCAGCTGTGTCTTAACGACCATGGCGATTGTGGCTGAACGGCATAAATTCCCTTTTCTAGGAGCAACGGCAGAAACCACGAAGGAAATGACCAAGGAATCCCCCCGACGGATTGCCTCGCTGAAAACTGTGGTGAAACTTTCTGCGCAGTTTTCCGAAAATGAACGACAGCTATTGGAAAATGCTGCCCACAAATGTCCAGTGCATATGAGTTTGCATCCGTCGATCGATGCGGCCATTGAATTTGTTTATATTTAAGGTGTTAGGGGTTCATTAAAAATTCAGCGATTTTTTCGTGAACCTTTGCATTTGCTAAGATTCGTCGATGGCCCCAACCGCTAGTTTCAAAATACTCAATATTCGGTCGCAGTTGTTTCAGTTTCCTGGCCTCGTTGACATGGATTTCTTTGTCTTTTTCATCGTGGATCAGCAAAATTTTTGCGGGAACTTCCTGAACAAAATTTTCAGAACTTATTTCTGAAATCGTAAGCCCGATTCGGTTTTGAATTTTTTCAATGGCGATCTTCTGAGTTTTTTTACTTACTTTGGTGATTTGGAAATAAACTTCGAAAATATTGGCGATCGAACTTGGCGACGCTATCACCACAATTTTTTTCGGATTTAAACCAAACTTATAAGCTAAAAATGCTGAACTGCCCCCGAAAGAATGCCCGATTAAAAAATCTGGATTTAATTTCGCTGCCTGTAAATCGGAACTCAAGATTTTGGTAAAACTAACTAGATTGGTTTTTTTCCCAGGGCTGTCGCCGTGGGCTGGCCCATCCCAAGCCAAACAAGAGATATTTTTTTCCAGAAGACTTTTAATCAAAGTTTGAAATTTAACTCCGCTGCTGGCCCAGCCGTGAATCAAAACAGCCACTTGTTGGCCGGCCTTGAAAAATCGACCACGGCAGCCACTTTCGAAAATCATTTCCTGTCCCTGGCTCCAGAAAAGTTCTTCATCCGTGGATCGTTTTAATTTCGGAGGCCTAGAAAAAAGATCCAGCGCAACTTGCGCTGTCAGCCCGGGAAATACTTTCGACATATGGGACATTAAAAAAGGAATAAGTTCTTTGCGATCCAAGAAAAAAGAGTAAACCCGAGATGCATTTTCGTCAATTAGGGGCTTTGCCAATCTGTTCAGATGTCTCAATTCGAAACGCGGATTTATTTTTTAAATTAATTTCTATGTCTGCCGATAGGTCTAGTATGAAAACAATATTTGCTGTAATCACATTATTTTCGATCGCGTTTTTAAGCAGCCCAAATGTGGAAGCTCGAAAACACAACTCTAAACATTCATCTTCGAAACCCAAAAAGAAGAAGAAGAAAAAGTCATCCGCTAGTCACCACCGCACCAAGCGGCGACAAGCTTCTATAGATATGAATTTCGAAAAGGAAAAGCCTTTAGATTCTAAATCCGCAGAATAATTAAAATATTTTTTTGAAAAAGTCCTGCATTTCCTGCCAGGATTTTTGATCTGCCTCGGCATTATAGGCGATGGGTAGATTATTTTTCTTACCCCTTTCGGTGTCTTCTTTATCTGTAAATCCATGCAATGCATTTGGATATCCCACAAATTTGTAATCCACTTTGGCCGTATCCATTTCTTTTTTGAATGCTTCGATTTCTGCTGCCGATACAAATAGATCGCTGTCTCCGTTTAAAACCAAAACTTTGGCCAGAACTTTTCCCTTTTGCGCTGGCGTTTTAGTAGACAAGCCGCCATGAAAACTGACCACGCCTTTCAGCGCTGATCCGCTGCGCGCCATATTTAAAACTACTCCGCCCCCGAAACAATAACCAATGGCTGCGATTTTAGTTTTGTCGACTTCGGGTTCAGATTTTAAAATCTCGAAGGCTTTTTCAAAACGAGCAGGAATTTGGCCTGACTTTTGGGCTTGATCGGCAAATCCTTTCGCATCTTTGGCATGTTCAGTGTGATTATTTTCGCCAAACATATCCAGGGCAAAGGCCACATAGCCAAGTTCGGCCATCATTTTGGCTCGACGGCGAGCATAATCATTGTGCCCCCACCATTCGTGAACAATTAAAACACCGGGTAATTTTTTCGAAGCCGTTGCTGGTTTTGCTAGAAAGCCTTTGAATTTTTGACCTGCGACTTCGTAACTGATTTCGCGAGTTTCTATTTTCGCAGTTGTCTTCGCTGCAGATTCGGCCGCTTGAAGTTTTGACATAGGTGCTGTCATGAATAATATAGCGAATAGAGGCAAGATAAATTTTTTGAACATAGGGAACTCCTTGAATAAAAATATTCTATTCAAGCTAATTGAAAATTTGACCTAAGTGCAAGCAGAGGTTGACGCTTGTCTGTCTTGCAGTTACCAATTTTGCATGAATACATTTTTTCTGTTTTTCTCGTTAGCATTTGCGGGCCCGATTCCACCTTTGACTCCGGGGATATTCATCACTGCGCTGTCGTCGATTTATCAAGTTTCTGGGCGTTCCTATAATGATGTTGTTAGTAAAGATATTGTTCTGGGTGTTACCGGAAGCATTAATTCTTACCATGTTTTGAAGGCCAATGTTTTAGGCCCATCATTGATCCCACTGCTAGAACCCATTCCAGTTTTGCAACATCCGTATGTGCAGGTTTACGACCAGTCAGGTTTTGTAACGGAAAACTCTGGCCAACCAGTAGAAAGTATTATCAGCGGAACTTACGAACCAGGAACCTATACTTTTGTTTCAACCCGAAGACCCAATCCCTTAGATTCAGTTATAAATGGTGCTAGTTTATTGCAAGTCGAAGACAGCTCGAATGTTTCTGGACTCGGATTATTTATTACCGAGGCTTCTTTGCGCGGTTATGTTTCCAGCACTGCGCAGTTTAATTCTCCGTTAATTATGGGAGTCATCACCAAGAGTTACCGTGGAACCGGTCACGAATTTATTTTCCGTGCGCGGGGACTTGCCGATGGAAATCAAAATTACCCGGGGCTTTCCCCTTTTTTGGCAAACCCCAAAATCCGTCTATTCCGTGCGGGTGTTGAAATTGCTGCGAACAATGATTACACAAGTTTGGACAGCCATTCCCGCAATATATTGTCGCAACTGCATGCCGATACAGATTTGCGACCGCAGGATGCTGCGCTGGTGCTTTGCTTAACTCCGGGGAAATATACGTTGGTTGTGGAATCGGAAGGATCTGCATCTGGATCAGTGATTGCCAATGTGATCGATGCTTATACTGATCATGGAGTTTTGTGTGAACTGAATGCGCAACATAAACAGACGGCGCGTAGTAAAACCGAAAAAGATGTTCATCGCTGGATGAGTCTTGATGAAGCGCAGCCCTATTTACAAGAAGCACAAAAGTATTTAGATGAATCCAACTGAGCTATTTAAAACCGAAGAATCCGCCCGCGATTTAAATTGGGAACAGAATTTCCTAACTGCTCTGCCAGAATTTTCAGGCAGTTTATTAATGGAAAGCCCGCAGAATGGTCCCGACGGCTGGCCGTATTTATTGGTGGAAATCAAAGAAGAAACGGCAGAAAAAAAATTAGAACCCATACAAAATATTCTGCAGTGGTTGTCGCAGCGGGGAATTGGTTTGGTCATCAATCCACAAAATAAATTTCCAGATTATGTTTTACCCTACGGTATGATTTGGTATTTTCGCGAAACCGGAACATTTTTAGGAACCGCGGCAGATTTAAAAAACAACACCGCGATTTTCGAACAAGGCCAAAAAGTTTTAGCGGGTCCACCGACCGAAGATTTTTTACCAATTTATGTCAGAAAAATTTTAACTGAATTTCTGCGCGATCAAGGTGTCTTGTTGCCCAGAATTTTAGTGATGAGTGCCGACCGCGAACATTATGATCTGTGTTTTTCATTGGAATCACTGGGCAACCCCCCCCAGCAAGAACATCAAGGCGTATTGGAAGCCATCAGCTGGTTTTTGCCACCACACTATTCCATCACGCTGGTCAGCGAACAGGGTTTGCCAGCATTTCACTCGTTGTCTTAAACTTTGTTATTTCAGCAAAATTGGCGGTAAGTCTGGATGCTTGTAAAGTGGACTTGACTCTACTTTACTCGCAAGTAAAGTAGACTGATGTCCACTTTACACAGATACCTATCAGACAATATAAAGGCGGATCTAAACGAAAAAATGGTTTTTTTGGGCGGTCCACGGCAAGTTGGCAAGACGACTTTCTCGCAAAGCCTATTGAAAAACTATAAAGATGGAAGTCCAGCCTATTTAAATTGGGACGACACCGAAGATCGAAAAAAGATTCTAGCAGGGCAATGGCCCAAGAATGAGAAGTTGGTTGTTCTAGATGAAATCCACAAATTTAGTAAGTGGCGTAGTTTAATAAAGGGTTTTTTCGATAAACTTAAATCGACCCATCAGTTTTTAGTAACAGGTTCTGCCAGGCTTGATTATTATAGAAAGGGTGGGGATTCGTTACTGGGGCGCTATCACTATTACCGGATGCACCCCCTTACCTTGCCCGAAGTATCTGCGGATTGCTCGATTGCAGAAATGAATCGTCTTTATCAATTCGGAGGATTTCCTGAACCGTATTTAAAAAAAGATCCAATTTCGCTGCAGCGCTGGCATCGTCAACGCAGGGAAAGAATTGTGTATTCTGATATCCGAGATCTTGAAAATGTAAAAGAAATTTCCAACATCGAGCTTCTTATGAATGCGCTTCCGGAACGGGTAGGTTCGCCGTTATCCAGAAAAAATTTAGCTCAGGATTTGGAAGTCGATTTTAAAACAGTGGAAAATTGGCTGACCATTCTAGAAAATGTTTATTACAGCTATCGAATTTTGCCCTTTGGTCCACCAAAAATTAAGGCCGTAAAAAAAGAACAAAAAATTTATTTCTGGGACTGGAGCGAACTAGAAGATGAAGGAAAGAAATGGGAAAATTTCGTTGCTAGCCATTTGTTAAAATACTGCCATTTTTTAGAGGACACCCAAGGCGAAAAGATGGAGCTAAGATTTTTGCGAGATGTAACGGGTCGAGAAATTGATTTTGTCGTTCTTAAAAATAAGAAAGCCTTGTTTGCCGTAGAATGTAAAAGCGGCGAAAAAAGTATTTCCCCGCATTTGAAATATTTTTCAGAGCGAACAGCAATTCCAAAATTTTATCAAGTGCATCGTGGTAAAAAGGCATACTCAATTTCTGATCGAATCCAAGTTTTGCCTTTTCAAATATTTTGCCAAGAAGTAGGACTGAAATAGTTTTAAATTATTTTTTTTCAGGAAGATAATCCATCAAGCATTCGCGCCAATAGGCGGGTGCTTCTTCGGCATAATCGATGGCGATATCAAAGCCGCCTTCTTTGCCGGTGAATTGGGTGCGCACAATGACACCGGATAAATCCAGCTCTAGTGGGGTCAAGTGCATCATCACTCGGTGCCCAACCAAAATATCGATATTTAAATTTCGACGTAAGATAATGGGAATGAGGTCTTCGCGTTTCAAATTGATCAGCAGACCAGTAGCCGAAGCCTCTTTAACCGAGCCTTGTTTAGCAAGCTTAGTAAGATCATCCATCGACATTAATCCACTTAGTTTAATAGTCTCGATGTTCTTGCGGGGGGCTGCACGTTTGTTGCGTTTCTTAATCTTTTCCATACATAACCTATCGGTCTTTTGTAGGAGGACTTAACCTTGGTCTAGTTAAGCTAAATCATCCGTTTCATTTCGAGACATTAAGAAAGAGGTCTAGTGTTTCGCACGGATCCGTCCAGCCCTCTATTATTTAAGTTAAGTATTCTGCATAATCTAAAGTGTCGGGGGTACTTGAGATGAAGATTTTTTTGATTTTTGCTGTGTTTATCGCTTTAGCTTTTCTACCTAAAAGCTTGCTGCAGGCAAAAGAGAAACCGAGATTTTGTATCGATGCGGGATATGTTTATGTTCCCGCTGGAAATGAGAAATGTGGCGTTGTTCCTAGTCGGATTTTTGAAGCTGTTAATTCAAAAGACCCGCTGAAAAGACTTTTAGGTTGCGAGGAAGGCACTGTTGCTTGCAATCCCTATATATTTGGATTGGATTGCAACCAAGAGCCTGAGGCAAACTCGGATACTTTGGGATGCAAAGTTGTAAACGCAAAATTTATCTGTGCAACTAATAAGGATAAAAAAGATGGAGACTCTAGTTATCTGTGCTTGCAAAAAGCCAGAGAAATTTCAGAGGATAAGAAAAAAGTTAACCCATTTGCTCTTGCGTCTAAAGTGCGTGGTAAATATCCAGTCGAATTCAAGCAAGTATTAGAGCAATTAGGTGTAACTGAGAAAGAGCTTTTAACAGAGTTTAAAAAACTTCAAGATAGCTTTGTTCACACAGGCTACGCGGAAAAGGCATCGAAAATAATAGATGAGGGTGCAACTAAATAAAAATATTTCGCCTCAACGCTCAGTTGCGTAAAATTTTTCTGGCCACAGTGCAGACCCACCCTCCGCCAAAGTCACCATGCGGGAAAGTGCAGTAAGGGATTTTTCTGCAAATTCTTGCGGAACAAAAACTTCGTTCGTTTCATCGCGCAAACAATCGCGAATCTTTTCCAAGGTATTCATTTTCATAAACGGACAGTCGTTGCAATTACAACCCTCATCCATGGTGGGGGCTTGGATCAACTCGACATCGGGGCGAGATTTTTTCATCTGGTGAAAAATTCCGGATTCGGTTGCGACGATAAATTTTTTGGCGGGATTAGTTTGAACTTCGGACAGCAATTTGGAGGTCGAACCCACTACATCAGCAAATTGCAAAACCGATTCGTCACATTCGGGATGCGCCAAAACCACAGCATCAGGATGTTTAAACTTAAGTTCATTTAATTTCTTAGCATGAAACAAAACATGCACCTGACAGCTGCCCGGCCAAAATTTCATGGGTCTATTTAATTTTTGACTAAGCCATCGACCCAAATGCTGATCGGGACCAAAAAGAATTTCCCGATCACGCGGGATGCTATTAACAATTTTTTCCGCATTCGAAGAAGTAATGATCACATCCGAAATCGACTTCACCGCAGCCGATGAATTAATATAAGTAACAGCAACAGCACGAGGATTTTCAACACGCCACTGAAGATATTTTTCATAGGGCGAACTATCCACCAAAGAACAACCAGCCCCAAGATCAGGCACAAAAACCCGCTTGGCGGGATTCATAATCTTCACACTTTCAGCCATAAAAACCACACCAGCCAAAAGAATTTTCTGTTCAGCACAACGCTGCCCATACAGAGCCAACTGATAACTATCCCCAACAAAATCAGCCAAATCCTGAATAGCACCGTCCTCATAAAAATGAGCAAGAACCGCCACACCCGTATCTTTTTTCAACTGAAGAATCTCATTAAACAAACTCATAATAAAAACAACTACACCCGAATACCGGGAATAACAAACCCAAGCAAAAAAGCAGAAGAAAACATCAAAAAATCACGTATAAACACGCACAAAAACAAAGAAGACAAAGAATTTGCACTTCCAAGAAAAACCCAAAATAAACCTCAGGTAAGCCCGAAGTCGAAATAAGAAAAAGGTTTCCAACAGAAAAAAATGTGTGAACAGCGCGGCCCCGATCAAGCCCCTTTTCCGATTATCAGTTTTAATTTTATTTGCGATTGCGGTTTTAAAGTTGGCCTTTTGGGAATGGCCTATATTTGCTTCCGCAAATACCTCAAACAAGCAGGATGCGGCCGGCGTAATCGCCGGTTTTTGGAGGCAAGGAGCCGCGTTTTGCGGAAGCGAATATAGGCCATTCCCAAAAGGCCAACTTTAAAACTGCAATCGCAAATAAAATTAAAACTGATAATCGGAAAAGGGCCTAGACCGAAGTCCCGCCTTTGAGAACATTAATAATCGACTTAGAAACCGTCTTAAGACTTTCCATGACGCCGCGACCCTGCCAAGCACTAGCCTCGAAATCCGGAGCATTATAAGGATTTAACTGCGAACGCAGTTCCGCCATACTTGCAGCATTCGGCAAATCCCGTTTGTTATACTGAACGACCAAAGGAATTTCGCGAATATCGTAACCTTGCAGTTCCAAGTTTTTTTCTAAATTCTTCAGGGCCTGCAGATTTTCTTCCATGCGCTCGGCCTGAGAATCCGCGACGAAGATGACTCCGTCTAAACCTTTTAAGATTAATCTTCGCGAAGCATCGTAAACCACTTGTCCAGGAACGGTGTAAAGATGAAAACGAGTTTTGAACTGACGAATCTCGCCCAAATTCAGGGGCAGAAAATCAAAAAATAAAGTGCGTTCAACGTCGGTGTTTTTAACAACTAGCTGACCTTTTTGTTCAGCTTCGGTTTTTTGGTAAACCCATTGTAGGTTCGTAGTTTTGCCGCCCAAAGATGGCCCATAGTAAACAATCTTGCAGTGAATTTCTTTGGCATTGTGATTGATAAACGACATTACAATTCCACTCGATTCTGTAAAGCGCGCCCCATAGTTCTTTCGTCAATATAATCAATATCGCTGCCGAAGGGAACTCCGTGGGCGATTCGACTTATCTTAATGCTACGGCCTTGAACCTGTTTCATCAAATAAAGAGTGGTGGTATCGCCTTCTAAATCGGCGTCTAAGGCCAAAATAATTTCTTTGAAACCGCCCACATCCAGGCGTTTCAGCAGTTCTGCGATTTTTAAGTCGGCTGGACCCACCCCATCCAAGGGGGAAAGGGCACCGTGCAAGACATGGTAACGACCGCGAAATGCGCCCGAAGATTCGATGCGGGAAATATCCCCGGGTTCTTCGACAATGCACAAAAGTTCGTTGGAGCGATTGGAATCCGTGCAATAACGGCACAAATCCGAATCGGTAAAATTAAAACATTCCGGGCAACTGTGCACTTCGGCGCGCACTCGCAACAAAGCATCGGAAAGTTTTTCCGTATATTCTTCGCGAGTTTTCAAAATATAATAGGCCAAGCGTTGGGCGGTCTTCGACCCGATTCCCGGCAGCCGAGTTAATTCGTGAACTAATTTTTCTAAGGCAGGTATTTCTAACATGATCGGCAATTAGAATAGGCCAGGGATGCCTATTCCGCCAGTGATCTTTTCCATTTCTTTTTGTGAAGTGTCTTTGGCTTTTTGAACTGCATCATTGAAAGCAACGCGCAATAAATCTTGCAGCATTTCGGCATCGCCCGATTTGAAAACTTCGGCGTCGATTTTTAAATCCTGCACCAAATGGTCGCCGTTGACGGTGACTTTGACGGCTTCGCCACCGGAAACTCCGGTATAAGTTGCCTTGGCCAGTTGGTCTTGGGTTTGTTTCATTTTCATCTGCATCTGGTTGGCCTGTTTCATTAGTTGAGCCATTCCACCAGCGCCGCCACCACCACCAAAATTTTTCATAAATTCTCCTAGGGTTTTTTAATTGGGTTAATTGATTTTATTTCTGAACCAAAAATATTTTTTGCCTGCTGAATCATCGGATGGGCTTCAGCTTTTTTGCGCAAATCATCTTCGAAAGCCTCATTTTTTTTATTCGC
>JBBQHD010000010.1:0-42071 GCA_038323665.1 Bdellovibrionales bacterium | reverse complement strand
CCAAAACATCGATTAAGTAGGATTGACCGTTGAAAATAAAGCTGATGTATTCTTCCGCCTGTTTAAAATCCGACTTGGAAATTTGGTAGTGCTGCCACTCTTGACCTTCCAGCTGTAACGACACTTTCCAGTTGGCGCGGTGTTCGGTCACGTCGACTTTATATTTTTGGCCTTTTAGATCTGCTTCAAAATACATGGTCGACCCCTTAAGTGCGAAGGCCAAGCTTGCGCCCGACCCGCTTCCAGTTAGAAACCAAATTTAAATTGCGAACATCTTTTGATTTGCGATCGTTGAAAGCCGTAATGGCTGCGGCGATCAGGAACATCGGATCTTCGATTTGTTTGAACATTTGCGGTTCGATCACTTCGAAGTTTTTTTCAATAAACTGGGTCGTATAACTGCCGTCGCGGAAAGTTGGGTGGTCTAGAATCGTTCGGTGCAAAACAATATTTGATTTAATTCCGGTTAGGATAAATTCCGTCAGTGCTCGCTGCATGCGATCGATGGCTTCGCCGCGGGTTTCGCCCCAGGTGATGACTTTGGCAATCATCGGATCGTAGTAAATCGGAACTTTGTAACCGGGATAGGCATAAGAATCGACACGCAAAAAAGGTCCCTGAGGATGCCGGCAGGCGCGGATGACTCCGGGGCTGGGTTTGTAGGTGACGGGATCTTCGGCGCAGATTCGGCATTCGATCGCGTGGCCGTTTTGTTTCAGTTCTTCTTGTTTGAAACTGAGTTTTTCACCCAGCGCCACATGGATTTGTTCTTTGACCAAATCCACATTTGTCGTTAACTCCGTGATGGGATGTTCGACCTGCAGTCGGGTGTTCATTTCCATAAAGAAAAATTCTTTGGTCTTGTTGTCGAAAATAAATTCGATGGTGCCGGCGCCCACATAATTAATTTGTTTGGCAGCGCGAACAGCGGCGTCGCCCATTTTTTTTCTGACATCTGGGGGAACCGAAGGGCTGGGCGCTTCTTCAATAATTTTTTGGTGACGACGTTGAACCGAACATTCGCGTTCGAATAAATGCACGACATTGCCGTGGGTATCGCCGAAAACTTGGATTTCAATATGCTTGGGATCGTTGATGAATTTTTCGATATAGACAACGGGATTGGCAAAATAATTTTGCCCTTCGCTGCGGCAGGCGCGGAAAGCACTTTCGATTTCATCTTCGCGGCGCACGATGCGCATGCCTTTTCCGCCACCACCAGCGCTGGCTTTGATGATGATCGGCAGCCCGATTTTTTTTGCGACAGCCAAAGCGTCTTCGACGGAATCGACACTGCCATCACTGCCGGGAACTGTCGGCACGCCGGATTTAATCATCAAAGCTTTGGCGGAAAGTTTGTCCCCCATGGCTTCGATATTTTCCGGAGTCGGGCCGATAAAAACAATTCCGCGTTTGGCGCAGGCGCGGGAAAAAGTTGTATTTTCGGATAAAAATCCATAGCCGGGGTGGATGGCGTCGACGCCAGCGCGGACGGCGACATCTAAAATTTTTTCGACATTCAAATAAGATTCACGCGAAGGGGCTGGGCCGATATTGTAAGCCTCGTCGGCCAAAAACACATGCAAACTTTCGCGATCGGCTTCGGAAAAAACGGCGACGGTTTGAATGCCAAGTTCTCGGCAAGCACGCGTCACCCGAATGGCGATTTCGCCGCGGTTAGCGATCAGAATTTTTTTAAACATTTTTTTGTTTAAGTCTTTTTTCATAAGGGAATATTTCCGTGTTTTTTCGGCGGCTGAACATCGCGTTTATTTTTCAGCATTTCCAGCGCATCGATCACGCGTTTGCGGGTCATAGCGGGTTCGATGATTTCGTCGGTGTATCCCAATTCTGCGGACACAAAGGGATTGCTGAAACGATCTTCGTATTCGGCAATCAGTTTGGCTTTTTCTGCGACAGGATCTTTGGCTTTGCTGATTTGTTCTCGGTGAATAATATTGACGGCGCCTTCGGCCCCCATAACGGCAATTTCTGCGGAAGGGTAAGCAAGATTCACATCCGAGCGCAAAAGTTTTGAGCCCATCACGATGTAGGCTCCGCCGTAGGCTTTGCGGGTGATGACGGTAATTTTTGGCGCGGTGGCTTCAGCATAGGCGTAAAGCAATTTGGCACCGTGAGTAATGATGCCGTTCCATTCCTGATCTTTGCCTGGTAAAAATCCTGGGACGTCGACGAAACTGACGATGGGAATATTAAAGGCATCGCAGAAACGAATAAAACGCGCGGCTTTGCGGGAAGCATCGATATTTAAACATCCTGCTAACACATTGGGTTGATTGGCCACAACTCCGACGGGGCGACCGTTAAATCGTGAAAAACCCACGATGATATTGGCGGCAAAATATTTGTGAACTTCTAAAAAATATCCTTCGTCGGCAACTTCGGTAATCAGTTGCAACATATCGTAAGGTTTTTTCGGACTGTCGGGAATCAACGCGTTCAATCCATCGACGATGCGATCGGGTCGGTCGTTGGTGGGCAAAACGGGCGCATCATCTAAATTATTTGCGGGCAGGAAACTTAATAATTCGCGGATCAGCAGCAGGCAGTGCTTATCATCTTCGGCAGCAAAATGTGCGACGCCTGATTTTTGCGAATGCGTTTCTGCCCCACCCAAATCTTCTTTGGTCACAGTTTCGTGGGTTACTGCTTTGATGACTTCGGGGCCGGTGACAAACATATAACTGGAATTTTTCACCATAAAAACAAAATCAGTAATGCTGGGGGAATAGACGGCTCCACCGGCGCAGGGTCCAAGGATTGCGGTGATTTGCGGGATGACGCCGGAAGCGGCCACGTTGCGAGTAAAAATATCGGCGTAACCACCGAGGGATTCGATGCCTTCTTGGATGCGGGCGCCGCCGGAATCATTCAGCGAAATAAAAGGCGCGCCATTTTTGATCGCAAGATCCATAACCTTACAAATTTTATTTGCTTGAGTGCGCGACATGGATCCACCGATTACGGTGAAGTCTTGGCTGGAAACGAAAACCAATTTTCCATTGGCGCGGCCGTAACCGGTGATGACACCGTCGCCGAGGAATTTTTGTTCCTGCATTTGTTCGCAGCGGTGGGTAACGAATCGATCGGTTTCCACAAAACTTCCGGGATCCAACAAAATATCAAGTCGTTCGCGCGCCGTCAGTCGGCCGCCCTGTTTGTGTTTAGCAAGTTTGGATTCGCCGCCGCCCTGCAGGGCCAAGTCGTTTCGTTTTTCCAGTTCTTGCAGGCGCTTTTCGTGGAAATTTAGTTCGCTCAAAATTCACCTCGTAAAAACAGCATCATAAAAGGGGTTTCGGGAAAGGGGTACCCCCTAACATTTCGGAACTCGGCGCGTTGCCGGATATCAGTCGCCAATCAATTTGATCTCGGGATGCGCCTTAATTTGCAGAAGTGACTCAAATGTCTAGATTTCAAAGAAAACTTCATCCCGATTTTCCACTTCACATTACTGGTCGTTGCAATAACCGAGAAAACTTTCCGGTGCCTATCGAGCATGCATGGGGTGTGTTTAGTGATCACCTGTATTTGATTAATCAAAGATTTAATATTCGAGTTTGTGCGTTCGTATTGATGTCGAACCATTACCATCTCATCTGTCGTGATCCTGAACTTCAATTATCAAAAGGCATGGAATTTTTCATGAGAGAAACAAGCAAAGAGATGGCGCGAAGAAGTGGCCGAATTAATCGAATCTGGGGGGCGCCGTTTTATTCCTCGATCATCACTTCCCCGTTGCACTATCTGCATGCCTACAAATATCTTTATCGAAATCCGGTGGCTGCGGCCATGTCCGAAAATGTTGAAACTTACCCCTGGAGCACTTTGCAAATCTTGTTGGGTCAGCGTCGCGGAATTTTTCCGATCGAAGCAGATGAGACTTTATTCAGCAATCCCGAAGGCACGATCAAATGGCTTAACCAAAATTATAAAAAAGAGGAAGCTATGGCCCTTCAGCAGGCCTTTAGAAAAAAACTTTTCAAAATTTCAAAAGATTCAAAAACGCGAAGACGTCTGCAGCTTGAAAGCTGGGATTCAGTTCCGCTTTTACGCACTGAGTTCACGAATGTTAGGAGGTACCAATCACCAATCAGGGATAACTGCGCCCATACAATCGTGGAAACGGAATTGTTTCGCGCACATGCGGCAGCCCGCACAGCCAGGCCACGGTTCGTTCGACGCCAAGACCGAAACCGCTGTGAGTAAAACTGCCGTATTTGCGCAAATCTAAATACCAGTTGAAATCTTTTTCTTCCAATTTATGTTCGTGCAGTTTTTTCAGCAGCAAATCCAAATTGTCTTCGCGCTGGCCGCCGCCAATAATTTCGCCGTAACCTTCGGTCGCAAGCATATCGCAACCCATAGCGCTTCCCGGTTCCTTGGGGTCTTCCTTCATATAGAAAGCTTTGATCGCCATCGGGAAATGATGCACAAAAACCGGTTTTTCAAATTTGGAACTGATGATGGTTTCATCGGCGCCGCCGAAATCATCGCCGATATTAAATTCGGGATTTTCTTTTTTTACCATCTCGGCCGCTTCTTTGTAATGCAAACGTGGAAAAGGGCCCTTGATGACTTCTAGTTTTGTAGGATCGCGTTCCAAAACTTTAAGCTCTGCTTGTTTATTTTTTAAAACTCGCTGGGTGATGTATTCCACAAACTGTTCAGCCAATTCCATATTGTCATACATATCGTTAAAGGCGACTTCGGGTTCGACCATCCAAAACTCGATCAAATGCCTGCGAGTTTTGGATTTTTCTGCGCGAAATGTCGGGCCGAAACAGTAGGTTTTTCCCAGGGCTGCGGCCGTTGCCTCCATATACAGTTGTCCGGATTGCGATAAGAACATGGTCTCGTCAAAGTATTGAGTTTTAAAAAGATTGGTCGTGCCTTCGCAAGCGCTCGGAGTAAAAATCGGCGCGTCAGTTAAAGTAAATCCGCGGCCATCAAAAAAATCTCGGATCGCAGAAACAATTTCGTGACGGACGCGCAAGATGGCATGTTGACGTTTCGAACGCAGCCACAGATGGCGGTTTTCCATCAAAAAATCAGTGCCGTGATCTTTGGGGGATATAGGATAATTTTCTGAACGACCCAAAATTTCGGCAGATTTGACACCAATTTCATAAACTCCGGCTTGTTTAGGGTGGGCCTTGACCAGCCCGCGAATTTCAACCGAAGATTCTTGCGACATATTTTCAAATAAGTCGTAAGACGCGTCGTCGGTGTCGCCGCGAAAAAAAATGCAGGGAACATTGCCCGTGCCGTCGCGCAATTCTAAAAATTTAACTTTTCCAGAAGATCGGGTGGAATAAACCCAGCCGCGTAGAACAACTTCTTTGCCAATTTGTGTGGATAAATCCGATATGCATATTCTCATGTCCCCACATGACCACAAAGGTGGCCCTGGGGACAAGATTTTCGCAATCATTGCATCATTTTTTTAAGTTCTTCCAGTGCCATTCGCAGATTTAAGCGGCCCCCGGTGCTGACTCGAAATGCGTGGCCGGGAATAACTGCGGCACCTTTTAAGATCGCGCTTCGGACTTGGGCCAAAGTTGCATTGGGGTAAGCTCCCCACAACACCGCGACCGATCCGGTAACAAAAGGCGCGGCCATACTGGTGCCGTCCATATAAATTAATGAACGGTTACTGTTTAAACAAAGAGAGTTCCCGCGCGAATCTTTATATCCAACCGCGCAAGCACTTAAAATATTTGTACCTGGTGCAGCGATATTCACGTTTTTGTAACCGCTGTTGGAAAAATCGGCCAGGAAATCATTTTCCGTTGATGCAGCAATGTTGATTTGATTGCTCATGTTAAATGCCGCAGGAAAATTCGGGCTGGCATCTAAATCCAAATGATTATTTCCGGCAGCGGTGATGATCATCACGCCTTGTCTTTCCAAAGTGCGAAAAGCATCTTGCAAACCACTGTTGCAGTTGACTCCGCCCCAGCTGGCATTGATGACTCGTGCCCCTTGGCCGGCGACATATTGCATCGCCAAAATCGCGTTACCAATATCGCCACTGCCGCTGGAATCGATAAATGCCGAAGGAATTATTTTTGCACCAGGTGCTACGCCGCCACCAAAATTTCCCATCGCAGTTCCCGCAATAATTCCAGAAACGTGCGAGGCATGAGGCGCCTGGGAAGGCAATGAAGTGACGTAATTATGATTTCCTTCGCCAGCAGCGATGTGATCTTTCAGCAATGGATGAGTGATATCCACGGGAGTGTCCACAACTCCAACCAAAACATTTTTTCCGGTATAGCCTTGTTCCCAAACTGCGGCGGCTTCGATAATTTCCAAAGGCCAAAGATCGCTGGAAGCAGAGTTGATACCGAGCTGCACAGGAGCTTCAGGCAAAGAAATTTTTCTGTTTTCCGTAACCAATTCAATGTTCTGCAAATTCGGAGCAATAAAATCTTTTTTGAAATCCTCTAGAGTGCCGCCTTGTTCGATGGTGTAAGAACCATCAATCCATTTAACGACAAACTGATTTGGGATCGGCGTCCCCACACAGGCTTTTTGTGCAATCGAACTGTCGTCCACAACAACGGACGACGGATTTTTGGGAGTATCGCATCCTGCGATCGCCACCAAAATAAACGCACAAACTGTCAGTCGCATTTCATCCATGAATGCCCCCTCTTTCCATGATGCCAGCAAAGCAGCATCGCGGATAAGACTAGAATTTCAGGACATTCGGTTAGTTGTCAGCAGCAGAGCACTGCCCAAACTTGGGCAAGGGACTGCCCAGATTTGGGTAGTGGGGGTAAGTAGTTAATTTATTTCGGGAAAAAGACTTAATGCACAGTTGAAAAAGCTTGTCCAGGCAAGACCCTTGCTCCTGGAACAAAGGGAAGGGCTTGGTTGTAACCGGCTTTCGAAGTCCAATTTAAATAAGCGATTTCTTAATTTTCATTGGCCGAAAGGATTAAAAAACTAATCCAAGCTCAAAATAAATTCACGTAAGAAAACCGTAAAGCTTTCTTCCACACGCTTGGCGGTGTCGGTGACTTCCTCGTGGGAAAGTTTTTTGCGGGAAATTCCTGATGCTAAATTGGTGATGCAGCTGATGGCGGCGACTCGCAGGCCCAGGTGGTTGGCGGCGATGGCTTCGGGCACAGTGCTCATGCCGACGGCCTTGCCGCCCAGTAATTTTAAGTAACGAACTTCGGCGGGGGTTTCGTAAGTGGGGCCGCTGACTCCGCAGTAAACTCCGACATGGTATTTGGTGCCCTGTTTTTTTAAAACCGTTTCCATGATTTCAATTAATTTTTTGTCGTAGGCTTCGGTCATGTCGGGAAATCGTGGACCCAATTCTTTTAAATTTGGTCCCATTAGTGGATTGGTGCCCATTAAATTAATGTGATCTTCGATAATCATAAAATCACCGGGCACCATGGTGTCGCCAAATCCGCCCGAAGAATTGGTCAGGATTAAAATTTCCACACCCAAAAGTGCCAGCACCCGGGTTGGGAAAGTCACGGTGTCCATCGAGTGACCTTCGTAATAATGATTTCTTCCCTGCAAGATCGCGACGGGAATGGATTTGCCATCGCCTTCGACCGTGCCCAGAATTAAATTTCCCTGATGCCCATCAACCGTGGGCGGAACGAAATACGGAATTTCATTGAAGGGCAATTTGGCTTCGACATTTACTTCTTTGACGAAAGCGCCCAGGCCTGAACCCAAAATAATTCCAATGCGCGGTTTGGTCTGCGTTTTGTTGCGAATGAAGTTAACTGATTCCTGAAGCTTATTGATCACTTGCGCTTTTCCTCTCTAGTATCAGAGAGGAAAAAGTGGGTGTTTGCAAGGAAATCTCGGTGCATTGTTCTAATCTTTGCAGGGCAACTTCAGATAGTTCGTCGGACTTACTAAATATGGAATACAAAATATCGCCCTTTTTAACGGGATCGCCTTGGCGTTTATGGAATTCCAATCCTGCTTGAAAATCGACGGGTTCGGTGTTTATTTTTCGGCCGGCCCCAATGGCAACGCCGACCCAACCTAAACTTTCGGTGTTTAGATAATTCATAAATCCATCGGTCTTTGCTTTGAAAAAAGCCCGAGGTTTCGGTGTTGGCAATTTATCCAGTTTCCCGCCCTGGGCAGCGCAAAGTTGCGCGAATTTTTCATAAGCCTGACCAGACACAATTGCTTTTTCAGCAGCAGCACGCGAGGTTTTAAAATCTCCGAACCCCGCCAACAGCAGCATTTCCGCGGATAAATCCAAACTTAAACTGCGCACATCCGCGGGTGCTGTCACAGAATTTTTCAACACATCAATGCATTCAGTAATTTCCAAACAATTCCCAGCATAACGACCCATCGGCTGATTCATATCCGTCAGCAGCACGGTGATTTTTTTGTGAAACAGGTGACAAACTCTCATCATGCTGTCGGCCAGTTCGCGAGCTTGCGAAAGTTCTTTCATAAACGCGCCGCTGCCGACTTTCAAATCCAACACCAAGCCGTCAGCACCTTCGGCAAATTTTTTCGACAGAATGCTAGCGGTAATAAGTGGAATGCTTTCGATCGTGGCAGTCACATCTCGAAGGGCATAGATTTTTTTATCCGCAGGACAAATTTGCGGAGTCTGCCCAATAATAGCCACGCCAATTTTTTCAATCTGCGATTTAAACTGATTTAAGTTTAGTTGAGTATTAAACCCCGGGATGCTTTCCAGTTTGTCCAAAGTTCCACCGGTGTGGCCAAGGCCTCGGCCCGCCATCATCGGAACTTTGACGCCAAGACTTGCCACGATGGGGGCTAAAATCATGCTGGTTTTATCGCCGATTCCGCCCGTGCTGTGTTTGTCGACGTGAAAGACCTTGGGATTATCCCACCGAATGGTTTCGCCGGAATTCAGCATGGCTTTGGTTAAGGACAAAGTTTCATCGGGGTTTAGTCCGCGAAAAAAAATCGCCATCAACAAGGCGGCAAAAGATCCTTCGCCAACACTGCCGTGCACAAAGCCATCGACCATAAATTGAATTTCTTGTTCTGACAAAATTTCGTTGTTGCGTTTTTTCTGCACAATTTGTGCGGGAATAAAATCCGAGGTCGCGCGCGACACTCTAGTAATCTCCGTTGGGCGCAACACCGGTTACCAAGGCCACGCCGGAACTGGTGCCGATGCGCAGGGCGCCGGCTTCGATAAACTGAATAGCTGCTTGGGATGTTTTGATTCCACCACTCATTTTGTATTTCATTTTATCCGAACAATTTTTTATAAAAAGTTGCAGATCCGAAAGTTCTGCTTTCCCTGAAACGCCGTCGGTTGCAAAGCCCGTGCAGGTTTTAATAAAATGTGCCCCACTTTGTTCGATCAATTGGCAGGCAGAAATTTTTTCGGAATTGGTCAGCAAATGTGTTTCAATAATCACTTTGATAATGGCACGGGGAACGGCGCGAACAACGGTCTGTAATTCGGAATCAATGTATTTATAGTTTTTTTGTTTCAATCTTCCAATATTCAAAACTAGATCAATTTCGTTCGCGCCTAAGGAAAAAGCTCTTTCTGCTTCGAAGGCCTTGACGGCGGTCAAAGAATTTCCCAAGGGAAAACCGGCAACGACGGCGATTTTGACTCCCGATCCAGCCAGCTCAGTCGCAACAGTTCCAGTCCAAGAAGACGGAACGCAGACAGCATAGAAATTATATTTTTTGGCTTCCTGGCACAGTTTCAAATAATCGGATTCGACCGCGTTTGGTTTCAACAAGGTGTGATCAATATAGCGGGCTAATTCTAAACTCATGATACTTTTGCTCCTGCGCTTTTTTTCATGTCTTCGGTTTCCTTGCCTAAGAAACTTCGGGCGTCGTTCAAAGATATCTTTCCCTTTTTCAGCAAATCATCAATGTATTTTTCAAATAAAATCATTCCCGATGTCGAACCCGAGGTCTGAATGATCGATGGAATCTGATGCACTTTGCCTTCGCGGATTAAATTCGAAATGGCTTTGACGTTTCTCATAATTTCAAATGCAGCAACTCTTCCCTGACCATCTGCTCGGGCAAACAAGGTTTGCGCAATGACTCCGCGTAAACTTTCCGCAAGCATAGTTCGGATTTGCGATTGCTGTTCATGAGGAAATACATCGATAATGCGATCAATCGTTTTCGCGGCACTGTTGGTGTGCAAAGTTCCAAACACCAAATGACCAGTCTCAGCGGCAGTCAGGGCCAAAGAAATCGTTTCATGATCGCGTAATTCCCCCACCAATAAAATATCTGGATCTTCTCGAAGTGCTGCGCGCAAAGCATTGGCAAAAGATTTGGTGTGACTGCCAACCTCGCGTTGGTTGATCAGCGATTTTGCATTTTGATGCACAAATTCGATGGGATCTTCGATGGTGATAATGTGCGCGTCGCGATTTAAATTAATATGATTGATCAAAGCAGCCAAAGTTGTTGATTTCCCCGAACCCGTAGGACCAGTGACTAAAACCAAACCCTTGTCGCAGTCGATGATATCTAAAACATTTGCGGGCAAATTTAATTCTTGTGCGGTTTTAATTTTATCAGGAATCAAACGAAAAACTCCGCCCAAGCCTTTTCTTTGCATAAAGATATTACAGCGAAAACGACCCATACCAGGAATGGTATAAGCACAATCCAGTTCCCATTTTTCAACAAAAGTTTTCTTTTGTTTTTCGGTTAGAATTTCGAATAAAAGTCCTTGGACTTCCTGCCCAGAAAGTTCTTTGTAATTCAGCGGAACCATATTTCCATGCAAACGCAAAAACGGCGGCGCCCCACTGGTAATATGCAAATCCGATGCGCCTTGTTCCACCATAAATTTAAACAGTTCGTCGATTGATGCCATAGGGTTTTATCGGCTAGTGGTCTTCCGGACTAAATGGAAAAGCCATGGAAGTTTTGTATAAAGTGAGTGCATCCGAGCAGAAATTACAAGACCAAGGTCGCAGCCCTTTGGCAGAAGCAATAGGCCGGTTTTTACCAGTTATCACAAGGCCTCAGTCTTGCATGCATCTAAGCGACTAATTCAGATTTTTCTTAGGAGTAAACGATGAAGCTAAGTAAATTAATTTTAACTTTTCTAATATTGAATTTTTCTTTTGCCGCGCTTGCGGAAAAACCCACGTTGGAAGAGGCACTGCAAGCTCTGACGGGCGTTTACCATGGCCTGCTGGATACAGATCCCAATAGTAAATGGGCAGGCAGAGAGATCGAGCTTACAGTTAACAGCACCGGAATCATCTTACTCACAGCGGATGGAGCAAATGCCGTAAGTAAGGTTCAAATTCCAAGCTCAAATATTTCGGTTGCGGATAGCTCTGGTGGCAATTTTAGAAACATCGATTTAAGTACAAACGTAAATATACTTGGAACTCAGGTGTTCATCAGATTCGAACCACTTATGGGGATTTCGCCAGAACTGTATCTCGTAAAAGACGGTCGTCAAACGCAAATTACTTTGGTGAATCGAATCAGCGTAGGAAGCGAAGATATTTTTCCTGATCTTGTGGGGCTTGCGCAAATGTTTGGAGAAACAAGACGGGTGCTTAGGCTTCCAGAGGGTATTCCCTCGGCACTAAATACACAAATCATCGGTCTCAAATATTCAGGAAGCCCTACGCCATTTGGGATCGACACTTCGCTGCCGGCAATAAACATATGTGCAAAGTTGTATTAACCCTCCCAAGCCGCGCGTAAAAAGAACGACCGCGTCGGAAATAAATTCCCCTCGCCAGCCTAAAAAATCTGCAGAACACTTTAGGAAATAAAAATTCTCTTAGGGGGGAATCATGCGTTTGAAAACGCTTGCACGGATTGCAAGCTTATTGGTGGCGGGAATGCTGTGCAAAACTTTGGCCCAAGCTCATGGAAAGATCAGAATGCCCTATGAAAAAACATGGGTGGAATTGTATCTAGAAGAAATTCAGAAAATCAAAGCAGCCAATGTCACGAACCTAGAATGGCAGTGTCCTCGCACCACGCCCTATGCGTCTTGTTTAAATTATCAAGCGCAACTGAATGAAAAAAGAATTTGCAATAATCTGGATGTCGGGATGAAAAGAATTTTATCCGAACGCAAAGAACAAAATTGCATGCGCACCGCCTGCGCCAATCCGCCCATGGGTTTGCAACACGCAGGCCTTTGCTGGTGGCATGCAACTTATCAGCATCATGCACTTTATTTAACGCAATTTGCTCCCAACGAGCCAAGGCCCAGTCCTCGAGAAATGCGCGAATTACTGAACCAACTTTACGAAGGCGACAGCGTAGTTGTTTTTCCAGGATTTAAAAACTGGTCCGAAGTTTCCTATTTATACAAAGATATTTTGGTGCGCTTAATGGCCAATCGCCAAGCCATCGACGGAGTCAACCCGCGCAGTTGGGGACAGTGGGTGCGTGGGCCACAAAACGATCACGATACTTTTTTGTATGGCCGAGAATTTGAAAATAATTTAAGCCGTGGAATTGCTTCGTTTATTTATTTAAAAAAATCGCTGACCAGTCAGCACGGAATTGTGATCAAAGGCGTTCAGCGCAAAGGAAATGTGCTGACGGTTTCAATTATGGACAGCAACGACATTTACGGAAAATTTCTAAATCACTTTACCATCACCGAAGACCCCGTGAAACAAACAGCGAAATCAGACATTCCATATTTCACAACCTGGAATACTTCACACAAAAATTTCGAAGCCAAGGTCCGCAAAGCTTGGCGCAAGCATTGTGATAACTTATAAGTAGATAGATTCCGCAAGACTCAAGACCTTAAGTCGTGGTATTCAAACTTATGGCAGCAGAAATCCTGATCAACGTCCGCCCCGAAGAAACCCGCGTCGCTTATGTCGAAGCCGGAATTTTAACGGATTTAAAAATCGAAAGAAAAACTTCGCCCACAATGGTGGGTTCGATCCACCGCGGGGTCGTTACCCGAGTATTGCCAGGAATGCAGGCTGCATTTGTCGATATCGGCCTGGACCGCGCAGCTTTTTTGTATGTCGGCGATATCCGCGAAGACTTAGCCTCGAACTCGTTTCCATTTTTAGAAGCCGATCGCGACGAACCCTTGTTGAACAAAGAATCCGACGAAGAAGAAAATTTCACGGATCATTCGTCGACGAAAACTCCGATTCAAGATCTGTTGAAAGAAGGCCAAAATCTTTTGGTGCAGGTTTCCAAAGACCCCTTGGGAACAAAAGGCGCACGACTGACGACACATATTTCGCTGCCCGGAAGATTTATTGTTTATTTGCCCACGGTTCGGCATCTGGGAATTTCCCGCCGCATCGAAAGCGAAGACGAACGCGAACGCCTGCGCAAAATGGTGCAGGATTTAAACTCCCCGGGCGGAGTCATCGTCAGAACTGCGGGCGAAGGCGCAACCGCCGATCAAATTAAAACCGACATCGATTACCTTGATCGTTTGGCCAAAGAAATTGTTAAAAACTATGATAAAAAACGCGCAGCAGGAATTGTGCATCAGGAACCCGAGGTAGAACTGCGAACCCTGCGTGATTTGATGAGCGAAGATGTCAGCACGGTTTGGGTCGACGACCCCGACATCCACAAAAAAGTCAGCAAATTTGTTTCGCAGCTGATGCCCAAGTATAAACAAAATATTGTTTACTATGAAGATCACAAGCCATTGTTTGATCTTTACAATATTGACATCGAAATTTCGCGTTCGATGGACCGAAAGATTTGGCTGAAGTCGGGCGGATACATCGTCATCGACGAAGCCGAAGCACTGGTGGTGATCGACGTAAACACCGGCCGTTATGTAGGCAAAAAAGATTTAGAAGAAACCATTTTCAAAACCAATTTAGAAGCCGTTGATGAAATTGCTCACCAATTAAAAATTAGAAATTGTGGTGGGATTATCATTATCGATTTTATTGATATGGAAAAACAGAATCATCGCGACAAAGTTCTGAATGCCTTAAAAGAAGATGTGCTAAGCGACCGTGCCCGCACCCAGGTGATGTCGATGTCGCAGTTGGGTTTGGTGGAAATGACGCGAAAACGCATTCGCCCCAGTTTGATCAAAACCCTGTGCGAACCCTGTCAGTATTGTGATGGCAAAGGCTATATCAAACGCAAATCAACGGTGGTGGGCGAGATTTTCCGGGAATTGGAACGCGATTATTCAGGAAATACCCCGCAAAACCTGAATTTGGTTGTGCACTGCCACAGCAGCGTCGTGGATTGGGTCTATGAAATGGAAACCGCAGCCCTGGAAAAACTGGAAAAACGCATCAGCCGGCCGGTGGCTTTCAAGATCGAACCCCACTACCATCTTGAACAATACGAAATTTTCGCGATGAAAAGTTGACAATAAGACCACCAAGATGGCAATTATCGATGCTTGTCCCCAGATATGACAAGATATGAAGGAGTTCCACAAATGAGTTCGATTTACGCAGTTTTCCGTTCCGGCGGTTTTCAATACACAGTTCGCCCCGGTGATGTTGTTCAAGTTCCCACTATTGCAAAAGATTTAGGCGCTGAATTTGATGTCGACGATGTTCTAATGATTGGCGGAGACGAAACTCATGTTGGAAAACCAACCGTCAGCGGAGCCAAAGTAACCGTTGTGATCACCAAACAAACGCGCACAAGAAAAGTGATCGTATTTAAGAAAAAACGTCGGCATTCTTACCGCAATTTCAATACTCACCGACAAGAATACACCGAACTTTTCATCAAAGCAGTTGCTGGCCCCGGCGGTAAATCCGTCAAAGCCGAAACCGAACCAAATATTGTCGATGTAGCAGCAAAACGTGACGAGCGTTTAGCGGGCCGCGCAGCAGGAACTCCGGTTGAAAAAGCCGCAGCTCCAGTTAAGAAAAAAGCAAAAGCAGCAACGCCAAAAAAAGCAGCCAAGGCGAAAAAGAAAACAACAACCAAGAAAAAAACTGCTAAAAAAGCAAAAGCATAAGGCAGCATTTAAAAATTTAAACTTAAACGAGGTAAAAAGTGGCAAGTAAAAAAGCCGGTGGCAGCACCAAGAACGGAAGAGATTCACAAAGTAAACGCTTAGGCGTAAAAAGATTCGGTGGACAGGCCGTATTGCCAGGCACAATCATCGTTCGCCAACGCGGAACTCAGTTCCACGTCGGAAATAACGTAAAAATGGGCCGCGATCACACAATCTACGCAATCATCCCCGGGGTAGTAAAATTCGAACGCGAAAACAAACAAAGATTCCGCATCAGCGTTTACCCACCAGCCGCTGCGGCAGCTCCTGCACCAAAAGCCGCGTAGTTTTTTAGTAAAATTATTTTTTAAAAAGGCAGGCGGGAAACCCTCTGCCTTTTATTTTTTCGGCTGTTGATCCAAAACTTCTTGAATAAATCTAAACACCGTTTGCCAAGCAGGCAAAGCCAGTTCTTTTTTAGTAGGGCCTGGCGGAGGAACTTGGGGAGTGAATTCCAGATCATTTCCACCTAAAACTCCATGTCCTGAATCGGGAAAAAATATGTGACGGAACAGTGGATTCGTTTGTGCGAGTTGCTGGTAATCAGCAATTTCTTTTGCGGTCATTTCTCGATCTTTGCCGCCAATCATGTTTAAGGTTGGAATGGTAAAGTGTTCGGGCGCCCAATGAACTTCAGATAGAATGCGATCACTCCAATCTAAAACAGGAATATTTGGGATTAATGTTTCATCCTCAGTGGCAATCTTTAAAACACGATCAGAGCCAGCCTTCAGCTGCTGGAAATTTCCGGGTTCTGTTGCAGAATCAAAAATTAAACCCGCAATCAATCCAGGGTGTCGAATATTCGTTTCTGATGCGATCGCAGGCGTCCCGCTTTTCGCTAAAATGAAAATAGGAATATCGGGACTTTGTCTTTTCATTTCTATTAGAAGTGAGGCCAACCAATCTGCAGCTTCTTTAATGCTTGGAAACCCGTCAAGGGAAGGTCCGTCGCCGCTGCCGATAAAATCAACGGCCTCTGCAGACAATCGAATATCAGCAAATTGTTCCCGCATCATTTTAGCCATAGAACCCTTTGCGCCATCAAAATCTGTAAGAACACGAAGAGCTTGTCGCATCGATAAAGCCCGTGAACTCATAGCACCCAAGCTATGCAACACCAGCATTCGAGCCACTGATTGGCGGTGAATCCTTTTTGTTCCTCGAGGATAGTAGATAGCAGTTTGATGTTGGCGATCAAATTCCACCATAATTTTATTTCCAAAATCCTTATCCGGAGTTTTGGCACGAGCAAGCACGCGCGATTCGGCTTCGGAGATCACGTGCTCGCTGTGCTCTGAAGATTGAAAAATTCTTTCACAAATATTTTGTGCGAACGATTGCGAACAGAAAAATAAAATGAAAAAAACTATTTCCATCAGGATATCGAACTCAATCCATAGCGCGTGGAATTGGTCCAAGGCTGCGGCCGAGGACATCCAGATTTTTTGTAGGACTCAATTTACTATTGGATTCACGTTGTGCCGAGGTTTCCTTCTCAAAACAATTTTTAATTAAATACAAGTAAGATGCTTCGGCAGTAACTTCCTCTTTTAGAAAATATTCTTTTGAATATTTAGCATCGCCAAATTTGGCGTCTATATTGCGCATAGTTGCCCATTCGATACCTCCGACAGCCTCTAAATACGAGGCAAGCTCTTTCTTACACAGATTCAAGGCTGATTCAGATTTTGTTTTAGTACTTAACTTAGCAACAAGAACTTCGGTTTTTTTATTGATATCACTTTCAAGCGCGTCCAGGTCAGATGATTTCAAATGGCTGTGACGACTACCTCGAATATAATTAATTCTACGATGACTTTCTTTAAGCTCATGCAACATTTGTCTGATCGCGGTCAAACTTTCTATACTTGGGGTATTCAAATGTGTCATTAAAGCTGATTCCTCAACTAACATCAGCGAATATTCTCTCTCTTTTGCAAAACAGTGATTCAGAAGATAATGTTTTTGCGCATTGGATTCGCCTTTCGCAAGAAGCTCGTCGGCAGGATTCTCAGAAGAGCGACCAACAGACGAAATGAAATTATAAAGCGCCACCGATCTACAATGCTGTAAAATAGCCTTGTCGTCGTTTTTTGTATTCATTCGTCCACTTATTTCGCCAGCGAGATCATCAAACAAATCCAGGATGTGCTCTAATCTGGCGCTTTTGCTGTTTTCGTATATTTGCAACTGAACCCATTTTTCATGAAGCTGCTCCAGGGTTTGAAGTTCGTCTTCAATAAACTTTAGTGTCTTAGTATAACCAGAAGCCTTTGCAGTTCCTGACGAATTGGCTAAAGAAACGGAAGCAAAGCCTCCAAGCAGTAATAGGCCCAAAATGTGATTTTTCAAAGTATCCTCCGGTTTGTTTATGTTTATGCAAAACAGAGGGCGCTATCTAAACAGAATAAATCGATTTTAGGCCCTTGGCAGTGTCGATATTCCTTACAGAGGCCAATAATTGACCTATCCAACGAATTGTCGCTAGCCGATTGCGATGGGAAACGTGTAAAGGGTTCTAAGCAATAACTTTTCGTCGGAAATTATTGGTTCTGTTTGGTATTTAGGTTAAGGACATAGGCTATGCAGTTTATAGATGAAATTTTAATCAAAATTGAATCCGGCCACGGCGGCCCCGGTTCGGTCAGTTTTCGCCGTGAAGCAATGGAACCTCGCGGGGGGCCCGATGGCGGCGATGGCGGTAAGGGTGGCAATATTATTTTCCGGCCGACTTCGCACAAAAATACTTTGGTGGATTACAGATCCTTTGCAACTTACAAAGCCGAAGACGGTCAGCCTGGTGCTGCAGCCAATTGTTCGGGTCGCAACGGCAATGATTTAATTTTAGAAGTTCCATTGGGAACAGTGGTGCGCAAACGTGATGGTGATATGATTGTCGATTTAAGTGACGAATCCGAAGTCACAATTTTAACTGGTGGACGCGGCGGCAAGGGCAATCATTTTTTCCGCACCAGTCGCAACCAAGCACCCGAACACGCCCAACCCGGCGAAGATGAACAAAGTTTAGAAATTGTTTTGGAATTAAAATTGATTGCCGACGTCGGCATTATTGGTTTCCCCAATGCAGGAAAGTCCACTTTGATTTCCCGGATTTCAGCGGCGCGGCCAAAAATTGCGGATTATCCATTTACAACTTTGACACCCAATCTTGGCGTCGTGAAATGGAAAGAAGAAAAATCTTTTGTGGTGGCTGATATTCCAGGATTGATTCGCGGAGCACACGAAGGCGTTGGCCTGGGCATTCAATTTCTAAAACATATTGAGCGCACCCGAATTTTAATTCACCTGATCGAAGTCTCTGGTTTTTCAGGACATCCGCCCGAACAAGATTTTGCTGATCTTAATTATGAATTAGAAAAATACGACGAAGGCCATGATCAAGAAGACTATTTGCCTTTGTCAAAGCGACCGCAATTGGTGGTGTTCAATAAAATCGATACGATCAGCCCGATTGATTTAGATTTAAAAGTTCGCGCTTTTAAAAATAAAACTGGAATTCAACCTTTTCAAATTTCCGGAGTAACGGGAAGAAATATCCCTGAACTTTTAGAAGAAATGGCCAAATTTGTTTTTGCCGAACAAAATGCAGAAACCATCCGCGAACGCGAAATGGAAAACAATGAGCTCTAAAAAACTAAAAGTTGGAATTTTTGGCGGAATGTTTAATCCGCCACACAAAGGGCATTTGCAAAGTCTGCAAACCATTCAAACAAGAATTGGTTTGGATGAAATTCTTGTGATTCCAGCCTATCAGAATCCGCTGAAGCAACAAGTCGAGGGGCCAGAACCCGTCGATCGTTTGCGAATGGTGGAAAACGCCGTTAAAACCCTGGGCCCGCAATTTAAAGTCGATGATCGGGAATTAAAACGCGAAGGCAAAAGTTTTACCATCGATACGTTGAAGGATTTAGCCAAAGAACGCCCCAATGACGAATTTTATTTAATCGTGGGTGCCGATCATTGGCAGACTTTTCCCGAATGGAAAAGTTGGAAAAAGATTTTAGAACTGGCCAATTTAGTTGTTACCAGTCGACCGGGTTATAATTTGCCGACGGCGGAATCAGATGCCGTTAAATTTTTATCTGAATTAGTTGAAATCCAAGAATTCAATACCATTGAACTTAAAACCGGAAAATCCATTCAGTTTGTCAGCATCGAAGAAGTGCCGATATCATCCACAGAACTGCGCCGCAGTTTTATGAAGGGACAAAAATCACCCCAGTATGTGCCTTTGTCTGTGGAAAACTATATTGACGAAAATAATTTATATAAACGCATCCGCAATAACAAGGTCGGTGAAAAGATACTGACCGAATTTGCAGCCCAAGTTTTATTTTCTAGAAAAGCGATTCAAGTGCGGGGATTTGATCTGCGAAAAAGAAATGCCATCACCGAATACGCCCTGGTCGCATCAGGAACCAGCACCAGGCACACCAGCGCTTTGGCAGAAAATGTTTTGCGATCGATCAAAGATGAATTCGGAATTTTCCCCATCGCCATCGATGGAATGTCCGAAGGCCGCTGGGTAGTTCTGGATTTCGGAACCCTGATCGTCCATTTATTTTATGACTATGTCCGCAGCGAATACGCCCTGGAAGCCCTGTGGAACGGCGCCATCGAAATCAAATTAATCGACGAAGCCCTGCCAAAACCATAAATGAAATGGAAACTTATCACCGTCGGGGATCCATTCAAAAATAAAGAACTAGAAGCATTTTACAAAAATTTTCTGCAAAAAATAAATCATCTGCAGAATCTGCAAATCGCTGCGATTACCGACAGCAAAATTGCCCGAGTGGATCAGGCAAAAAAAAAGCAGCTGGAATCAGAAAAGATTCTAGCAAGTCTTGCCGACACAGATTATTTAATTTTATTTGATGAAAATGGAAAAACCCAAAGCAGTCGGGAATTCGCAAAATTTTTAGAAAAAACCCAAGTAAGTTCAGCAGCCGCAGTCTTTCTAATCGGCGGTCCATTCGGAGTAAACGACGAAGTTAAAAAGCGAGCGCAAATAAAAATCCGTCTATCAGACTTTGTTCTGAATCACGAACTGGCTTTGGCCGTAGCACTTGAGCAAATCTATCGGGGTCTAGCGATTCTAAAAAATCTTCCTTACCACAACGATTAGATTGTCCGGCGGGCCGGCGTAATTTCGTTCTTGGCTTGGAATTGCGTTTGCAGATTCAACCCGTTATGCGAAAAATGAAAATTTATTTTGACGAACTTTTGCCTTCGCCTTGTGTTGGTTGCGGAAGCTTATTTCGCTTTGAAAATTTACTGTGTTCAAAGTGCGAAAATAAAATTTTTGCGATGCTGATTCCCAAAAGCAGAATTACCGCGCCGTTCCCGGGGGGTCAGGTGACATCACTATTTGAGTGGCGGCCGGGGATCAGTGATTTACTGTCGCGCTATATTTTATCTTTGAAAGGCTCGAACCGACAGCCGGCTTGGAATTTTTGGTCCGAAATTTTCAGACAAACTGAAATCACAGCATCGACCTCGGCTGTTTTAATCCCAGTGCCATCTCGCAGCCGCAGGCCAGATCACGCCTACTTTTTTGCAGAAGCCCTATCGAAACTGCTGGCAATCCCCTTATTAACCGACGCCGTCATTCGCAAGGACACTTTGCCTTTGCACATTGAAAGAAATTCAGGAAATTCGCCTAAGTTTAAACGAATCATAGATCTACCCGAGACTTGCCAACCCATTATTGTCGACGACGTTCTGACTCGCGGTGAAACCGCTCATACCCTGCTGCGAGTTCTGGAAAAACCGACACCAGCGCAAGTTTATACTTTTGCTCGAAGGGCGCGCACATGATACATCATGAGGCCAATGAAAAGTTCAGAAAAACAGTCTTATTTTACTTGGGTTCGCAGTTTGTGGGTTTTGCCATTGCTGCTGATTATCGCAATCGGTTTCGAACAAGGAACCAGTGACGCACAAGTAGCGGAAAAAACAAAGTCAGAAAAAAACGAAGTTAAATTAAAAAAAACAGATCAAACCGCCATTCAAAAATCCTTAAAAGTATTTCGCAATCCCAAAGGCGTTACGATGGACTGGAAAAAAACTTCGAAACTTTCTGCCCTAGGATCCACCATTGAATCAAAAGGCCTGGCGTCGTTTTTCAATCAAAAATTCAAGTTAGAAACAGCATTGCCGGAAAAATCCTTAATTATCTATGATGGCAAAGCCGTTTGGTCGGTGCCACGCTTTGAAGACGACGGCAAAATTTCAGAAGTTTATCATTCTTCGATTTCTAAAAAGAAAAGCAGCGACATCTTGGTGTTTGCAATTATTTTAGATGCAAACCCACTGACCAACTTTAAATTTTTGCGAGCAGAAGTCGCAAGCAGTAAAAATAATTTTTATTTCAAACCAAAAATTAAAGATCCTCAGATCGAAGAACTGTGGATTCAGTTGGATGAAAAAAAGAAAAACTTAGTTGGAATTGGCTGGAAAGACGAATTGCAGAACGAAAGCGAAATTATTTTTGAAAAAGAACATAAGGACGTCAAATTGAAAGACAAAGATTTTAATTTTAAAAAACCTGCAGATACAAAGGTGATCGATACATGAAAACATTCAACGTTGTCAGCCTGGGTTGCCCAAAAAATTTAGTGGATAGCGAAATTATGGCGGCCAGTCTTTTGCAAAATGGCTATGAAATGGTTCAAGATGAAAATGCTGCGGAAACCGTGATCGTCAATACCTGCGGGTTTATCGAAGAATCCAAAACTGAATCTATCCAAAAGATTTTAGAACTTTCTGAGCTTAAAAAAACAGGCAAATTAAAAAACTTAGTGGTCGCCGGATGCCTAGCCCAACGTTACAAAGATGATTTGGTTGAGGGCTTGCCAGAAGCAGATTTATTTATTGGCTCGGGACAGTTTCAACAGATTTCAGAAATTCTGAAAGGTAAATCGGAGGGAAAAAAGCAGAAGACTTTTTTCAATTTACCTACTTTTTTACAGGAAGAAACCACCCCGCGGATTAATTCTCAATTAAAACACCGTGCTTATTTAAAAATTTCTGAAGGCTGTTTAAAAAGATGTGCCTTCTGTGCGATTCCGCTGATTCGCGGAAATTTGCAGTCGCGCAATCTGCAAAATATTGTCAACGAAGCCAAGTTACTCGCCGCAGGCGGGGTGAAGGAACTTTTGGTTATCAGCCATGACTTTACAGATTTCGGTTGGGATCTGCGCAAGAAAAATCCTGCGGCAACGGAAGCGCCAGCCGAATTACTGCGACAATTATGCAAAGTCGACGGCATTGATTGGATCCGCGTTTTGTATCTGTATCCGGATGGATTAACAGACGATGTTTTAGAAGTTTTTGCCACAGAAGAAAAGATGACGCCTTATTTCGACATGCCGTTGCAACACATCAACAATGAAATGTTGAAAAAGATGAATCGAAAGATGCGTCGTGAAGACATCGAAGTTGTCTTGGCCAATATTCGTAAGAAAATTCCTAACGCCTGCATTCGCACGCAGTTTATTGTGGGATTCCCTGGCGAAACCCAAGAACAATTCGAAGAAGTTTTAAATTTTATGACCGAACAAGAATTTGACCGAGTTGGCTGTTTCAAATACTCGCCAGAGGAAGGCACGGCCGGCGGCAGAATGGAACAAACTGTTTCTGAAGAAGACAAAGACTTGCGCTGGAACGCAGTGATGCAAGTCGCACAGAAAATCAGTCAGCAAAAATTACGTAAATTAGTTGGAACCACACAAAAAGTTTTGGTCGAAGGTTTCAGTGAAGAATCGGAATTACTATTGCAGGGCCGATTGTCCACCCAGGCCCCCGACATTGACGGTGTCGTGCTGATCAATGCAGGTGTTGCCAAATTTGGAACTTACGCGAATGTTAAGATTAAGAAATCCATGGAATACGATTTGATCGGCGAGATTGTCGGATGAAAACCTTTCATTGCTTTGAATTTAAAACTTTAGGCTCGGCTTACGCCTTTATTAATAAATTCAACGATGATCACGAAATGACGGAAATTATTCCCTCGGCTGGCGGGGCCTGCGTCTTGTTTTTTACTAAAACAGATCCAGAAACCACACGCATTCAATTGCCGGATTTAAATAATCAGCTCAGCATCCAAAATTTTTCTGCGGATATTCTGAATGCACATTTGGGTTTGGCTCAAGGTAAATTAAAAAAGCATTTGTTTATTTTAGAATCAAAATCCGTCTGTGAAATCTTTCTGAAGGCCAGTATTGCGAAAAATCAAAACGCTGAAATTTTAGATCTGCGAATTTATCGATCTTCGCAAGTTGGTGGGTATTTATTGATAACCAGTGATTCTGAAGTTGATTTCAATAGGGGCGATCTTAAAAATCACCACTATTTCCCAGTTAGCGCTTTGCAAATTCAAATAACGAAAATGGAAGTTTCCAGTCAGCAATTGAAAAGTTTTTTTGAAATTGCACCGCGATCGTAAATAAAATTTTTTTTATCGAAACATTTTTTTGTAAATCAACGGATTGCTAAAGTGCTGCGCATTCTTCTGCTAGCTGTTCGAATTTTCTTATCCACGTAGCTTGTTTTTGCTGACGAATTGTGACGACGGCTTTGCGCACAGCGGCTGCATATTTACGACCGCCTTTCATGCAAACTTTATTAAACGCTTCGTAACTGCGATCAATTTTAGAAATATAGGCACTTGAATTGCCCAGCCCCAACAAGCAGCGCTGGGATTCGCTGTCGGCTTTTAGACAACGTTCGAAATAAGTGACGGCCTCGAGATCATTTTTTTTATTTTGCAGAAAAGTGGCCCACTGAAACTGAGCAAGTTCGGATTGCGAAAACTTATCTGCAGTTTTCTTAAGTGTTTTTTCGGCAGAATCGGCATCGCCCATTTGATTTTGAATAAGGCCTAAATAAACATAGTTATCGGAATTGTCGGATTTTTTAATCGAAGCTTGATTGCAATACGTCAGACCTTCTTCATTATCGCCATCCAAAGCACTTAACCGGCACAGCTCGGAAAGGTACTCGGCCTTGTCTCCAAACACTTTGATCATGTCTTGATACAGGATGCGCAATTCGTAAGTATTTTTTTCATAGGCTTTGGAAAGACCTTTGTAGGCAGGTTCATATCTGGGATTCCATTCGATGGCTTTTTTAAAAGCCTCTTTGGCATCGGTGATTTTTTTCTGCATAAGAAATGCGTCGCCCTGCAGGGTTTGCGCCTCGGTATTTTTTTCATCTTTGGCCAGGGCAAGCCGGCTGGCGCGAATCATTTCAGTGGGTTCTTTCAGCTCTTTGTGGGCCCTTGCAAGCAGCAACAGACCTTCTTTGTCGAGCTTCTCGACCTGCGGCCAGAGGATATCGGTCGCGCCGCGGAAATCTTTTTTTTGAAATAAATCCTTAGCATTTTTCAGCACAGCATTGTCTGCCGCAAAAACAGAAAGGACGAGCAGGGCTCGCAAAAAGCAATGACTTAACATAGAATTATTTTGTAGGAGTCACAGCATTGGGGCAACGAAGAACAAAAAATACAGACACCAAAACTAGGACCAAAGGCCAAGCGGTCTTTGAATACCTACTTATGGTCTTTGTAATCATTCTGATTATCACGGCCATGGCGCGAATTTTGTTCAAACCCATGAATGACTTTATCGCCGGTATGACAGGAACCTATGTGACTTGTCTGCTGGAAACCGGAGAACTTCCCACGCTGGGTGCCGAGGGTGGCACCGCCGAGTGCCGACCACCGATTTTTAGCCCTACTACAGTGGAAAATAAAGACGGCCCCGAAAGTTCAGCAAATAATCTAGCTAACGATCGTGAATCGAAAACCCCCTTTGATTCGCAGTCGTCCTCAAATCCGGGAAATGCCGTTGCTCCCCCGCGCAATGCCATCGGAAAAATTCTGCGCGGCGGGGACGGCGGTGGCGCCGGAAATTTAAGAAGTAAACAGATCGATGTATCCAATGAATTTGTGGCAGGAAATGGATTTTTTAAATCAAACTCTTCTGGCAGAGATTCCCGCGGTCGATCGAATAAAACTCGCGAAATAGCAGGGCGAGAATACGAACAATTGCAAAAAGACATTCGTGGTTTCCCGGTCAGAAAACAAAGCAGCGATATCAGCAAAGGGGCCGAGCGCGCAGCAAAAAAAATCGCCGTGGTTCCCCCAGAAACCAAATTAAAAGATGTAGAAATTCCATCCAGCGGATTGAATATTTCACAAATCATTCGTTACTTTATGATCGCAGCAATTTTTATAATTATTTTTCTGTTACTGGGCGGCCAAGCCTTGCAACTTTCTCGAGGATGGGAAAAGGAATAAAAATTCCTTAGCCATCGGATAATGTTAAATTTACTTTTTTTTATTTCTAAAATTTTCTCTTGATGCTGCGAAAGATTAGGCCTACGACCTCTTGATGGGAACAGTTCCAGAAATTTGCGTAGACAAAAAATTAAACCGAGAAGAAGCCGAAAGCGTTCTTCCGTTGGTGCATAAATTGACCAATGAAATTTCCAATGTGGTGCAGGCCTTGATCGCTCGTCTAGAAAAAATCCGCTATAACGGATCTTCGGAAATCCCGGAACTAGAGGCACAAATCGACAGTGCTATTTTGCAGTGGGAAACAAAAATCCGCAAACTGGGCGGCATTCCCAAAGGATTGTGGCTGGTCGATTTTGACCATGGGTCAGGTTACTATTGCTGGAAATTCCCTGAAATTGGTTTGCGCTTTGGCCATGGATATAATGATGGTTTTTTGGGCCGTAGACGTCTGTAAAAAATTCGCGCATATTCTTGGTTATGGCAAAGCAAACATTCATCGGTTTTACACAAATCAATCCTCAGCTTGCAGATTTTAAAAACAATGCAAATTTGATTCTTGAAAAAATTCAAGAAGCCGCAAAGAAAAATTGCGATCTTTTAGTATTTCCGGAATGTGCATTGTTCGGTTACCACCCCTTTGATCTTTTAGAACGTCCTGAATTTATCGATGAACAACTTAAAGAACTTGATCGGGTTCACAAAAAAATTCCCAAAGACATTGCCGTTTTAATCGGACTGATTGTTCGCAATCCCAAAAAAATGGGCCGGCCCTTTTACAATGCTGTGGCAATGCTGGAAAAAGGCAAAGCCCCAAAGTTTTTTTACAAAACATTATTGCCCACCGGGGACGTCTTTGATGAAGCCCGATTTATAGCCTCGGGTGATCTGAAAAAGAATATTTTCAAATGGAAAGGTCGAAAGTATTTACTGACCATCTGCGAAGATATTTGGGCGTGGCCGGAAAATGGCGTCAGCGCTTACCGGGAAAATCCACTGTTAAAAATTAAAAAACAAAAATTTGATTTGATCATCAATATGAGTGCCTCGCCTTGGTATATGGGGAAACTGGATCAGCGCATTCGTGTGGCGCGGGAAACAGCCAAATATTTTAAATCGCCCTTAGTTTATACAAATATGGTGGGCGCCCAAGATGAAATTATTTTTGATGGACAAAGTTTTATCCTGGACGCAAAAGGAAAATTAGTTTTTAAAAGTGTTGCTTTTCAGGAAGCGCTGAATATTTTCGAGCTAAAAACTTTGAAATGTTCTGCCCCAGCCTCAGAAAATCTAGATCCGATCGAAGATCTAAGGCGGGCCATTGTTTTAGGGCTTCGGGATTTTGTTAAAAAAGTGGGTATTGAGAAAGTTCACTTGGGCTTAAGTGGCGGAATTGATTCTGCGGTGGTTGCCTGTTTGGCGGCGGATGCTTTGGGCCCCAAAAGTGTGGAATGCATAGCCTTGCCAGGGCCCTATAGCTTGCCAGAAAGTTTGGATTTGGCGACGAAACTTGCCAAAAATTTAGGGGTGGGATTTAAAAAAATAAATATCGATGAAAGCTACAACAGTCTTTTAAAAAATTTCGAAAAAGAAATGGGCGATGTGGCTTTTGGCGTGACTCAAGAAAATCTGCAATCGCGGGTGCGCGGGATTTTTTTAATGGCCTATTCCAATTTAAAAAACTCGATGCTGTTAAATACGACCAACAAAAGTGAATTTGCGACAGGCTATGGCACATTGTATGGGGATTTGTGCGGGGGCTTGTCGATTTTAGGTGATTGCACCAAAGCCTATGTCTATGAACTGGCCAAACTTTATAATCAGCAAAGCGAATTGATTCCGAAGCAAATTATTACGCGCGCACCGTCGGCGGAACTTCGCCCCAATCAAAAAGATCAGGATTCTTTGCCAGAATACGCAGTATTGGACCAAGCTGTGGAAAACATCGTTGAAAAATGCGCACAACCCAAAAATAAAGTCGAAGAATGGACGTTACAGAAAATTTATTCTTCGGAATTTAAGCGCTGGCAATCCCCGCCCATTTTAAAGGTCACATCACATTCCTTCGGCCGTGGGCGCCGCTATCCGATCGCTTTTAAGAAATAAATAGCTTTCGCTAGAAAAGTCCATTACATCCAGCTCATTCAAAGGAGCGGGTCATGAAATCTATTCTAGGTTATCTAGTTCTATCTGCCATGGGCGTCAGTGCTGTGGCGGCTTTGACGATGTTCGAACAAAACAATCAGATGTATGCGCGCATGAAACAATTTGGCGTTGCCAATGATCAGCAAGTTGAAAAACTGCGCGGGATTATTGGCAAGTCAAATTCGATGGGGCAGGGAAAACCTGACATTACCAAACATCCCGTGACGCGGGAGCAATGTTTGGAAAAAGCTAAACAAAACAATGTTCAGTTTAATAATTCTAACTGGGAAAAAATTTGCGGGGCCAAATATATGGCGCCAATTTACGACCGAGCCAAGGGGCAAGGCGAATCTCAAGCAGAACTTTGCATCGATCAGTTTGAATTTCCCAATATTCCTTGTGATTATCCAATGACTTGGACGAAAACCCGCGATGCGGCTTTGATTTGTGAATCGCAGGGGAAAAGACTTTGCGATGCTCATGAATGGGAAGGTTCTTGTGCTGGCGATTATCATTCTGGAAAATACAATGAGATCCCGGATTACAAAGGTGCGCCTGATCGTGCGGCGATGACTTCTGCGGCAAACAATGGACGGAAAAAAGTTTGGGCTTATGGAAATTCATTGAATACAGATATTTGCAGTGTGGATGCAACACCCAGCCCAGGCTGCAATGCCAGTCAGGCGAATATTTGTGGCAGCAATACTTATCCCAGCGGTTGGTCCCTGAAATGTGTCAGTCGTTACGGAGTTTACGACCAACACGGCAATGCTGCCGAAGCCATGAATCTGCCCATGTCGGAACAGCAAATGGGAAGATATGCTTTGCAAAAACCAATCAGTGATCCCAATCGTTACGGGCAAATGGAATTAAAAGGTAGTTGGTTTGTATTTAAAAAATTTGGAACTCGCGACAACGGCAGTCGCTGGGTTGTTCATGAAGACGATTGCAGATGGCGCGCCCCCAACTGGCACGGCGAAGGCGGCGTTCGCGTCATGTCGCAAGCCAGTCACGAAAATTACCATTTAGGATTTCGCTGTTGTAAGGATCGTAGGAATTAAGGATTGATAGCCCCGGTCGAAGGACCAGAAAAACGCATATTAAAGTATACAAAATACAGCAATAATGTATATTATATTATTCATTATGTCTAAAACAAGGATACCAGCGCTTCCCGGCCTTTCCCGCATACTTAAGCAACTTGGGGAAAATATTCGCCTTTCACGCTTGCGCCGTAAGATTTCTGCCGCCCTACTTGCAGAGCGGGCGGGAATTACACGAGTCACTCTGAAAAAGATTGAATGTGGTGATCCGGGAACCTCGCTTGGTGCTTATGCGCATGTTCTGCAAAGCTTGGGGCTTGCACAAGATTTATCACTGATTGCGCGTGATGATGAATTGGGACGCAAGCTACAGGATATTGGTATGAAAGCTCCGCATCGAGCGCCACGGAAATCTGGATGAAAACCTTTGCGCAAAAAAAACAAATCTATATTTACGCTGACTGGTTTAAATCAAAACAGGCCAGATTTGTGGGAACTCTGTTTGTGGAAATACATCGGGGAAAAGAAATATTTTCGTTTGAATATGATGGAGTATGGCTGGAAGACGATAAAGCACGCGCCATAGATCCAGCCCTTCAGCTTTTTAAGGGGCGTCAGTATATTACTGAGGGTAAAAAAAATTATGGAATTTTTCTAGATTCTGCACCAGATCGTTGGGGGCGACGACTGATGGAACGCCAAGAAGGACAAAATGCGCGCTCTGAAAAACGTTTGCCGCGAACGCTGCTTGAATCAGATTTTCTTTTGGGCGTTTTTGATTTGCATCGTATGGGAGCCTTGCGTTTTCGCTTAGACAAATTGGGCCCGTTTCTTGATGACGACCAAAGATCTGCGATACCGCCATGGGTATTGTTAAGAAAACTGGAACAAGCCAGTCACGTATTTGAAGCAAACTCTGCAAACAAAACCATATTAGCCGATGCAATCCGACTCTTGCTTGTTCCAGGATCTTCTCTTGGCGGGGCTCGTCCCAAGGCAAGTGTCGTTGATGAAAAAGGCAGTCTTTGGATTGCGAAATTCCCAAGTTTGAATGACCGTGTGGATGTTGGAATTTGGGAAATGTTGATTCATCAGCTTGCGCGCAAGGCAGGAATTGAAGTCCCAGAGGCACGGTTGGAAAAATTTTCGAAAAATGGTCATACCTTTATCACTCGACGCTTTGACAGAGATGCGAAACAAAACAGACTGCATTTTGCTTCAGCGATGACACTTCTACAGCGATCGGACGGAGATGATTTTGAAAAGGGAGCAAGTTATTTTGAATTTGTCGAATTCTTGCTTTCAAATGGTTCGCAACCGGATGAGGATCTTAAACAACTTTGGCGAAGAATTGTATTTTTTGTGCTTGTCTCAAACACAGATGATCATCTTAGAAATCATGGTTTCATCCTTGGGGACAGAGGGTGGCGTCTTGCGCCGGCATACGATATGAACCCTGTTGCGACAGGCAATGGTTTAAGTTTGAATATTTCTGAAACGGATAACGCGCAGGATTTGGATTTACTGAAAAATGTTGCGCCACATTTTCGCGTCAAGAAAACGGAAGTAGAAAAAATAATTTCGCAATTGATCTCAGTAGTGAATGGTTGGCGAAGACTGGCGACAAAATTAAAAATATCGAGAAGTGATCAAGAGGCGATGGCAAATGCTTTCCGCGTAGCGGATTCTCGCTAGTCGCCTACCTGTCAAAATCGAAAGGGGGTTTTCGATTTTGACAGGTAGGCAGTTTGTTATTAAAAAAACTATTAGACTTATTTATTCTGTGTTTCAAATTTCCAGGCGCCGCAGGAACTCATTCAAAGAAATTACGACTAATTGGGATTTTAAGTCATACTTTTTAAATTCCTGTAGCGCCACTAAATCATCATCACGCACTTGAGCGGTTTTTACTTCAATGGCCCACTTCGCTATCTTCGATAAGATTTTTTTAACCATAAATATGTAGATACGTAACCCAAATTTACGCCGACTCTGGGCAAGCCTTGGACAGAAGTCCATGCCGTCATTTTCCTCAAACAGCGAAGAATAAACTGTCGGGCCTTAAAACACCTAAAGCCCCAACATATTCAGCTGCTTAGGCTGGCGGATCAGTTGCGGGAATCGGGTTTCCAATTTTCCACTTAGGGAAATCCATTGTGACAACTGCGGGGCGGCTCCGTTTAAGGAAATCTTTTTTCCCATATGCATAAACAATAAACCGCAATAATGGGCGTCGGCTTCGGCGCGGTGAAAACCCGATGCTGGGATTTTTAAATGCTGAATCAAGGTTCCTAATTTATAATTGGGCAGTCCTGGGAAAACTTTTCTGGAAGTTTGCAAAGTATCTAAGATCACGCCTTTTGGGGCTTTGGTTTCGTGGCGTTTGATTTCGTGAATTAAAAACTGTGAATCGAAAGGCGCATTGTGCGCAACCATCGGCAGGTCTTCGCAAAATTCTGCAAAAGAATCCAATAAGACATCAATGGTGGGTTTGCCTTTGACCATATCGTCGGAAATTCCGTTTACGGCGCTGGCGCCAGGCGGGATCGGGCGTAATGGATCGACAAATGTCACATACATTGAATCCACTTCGTTGTTGCGAAATTTAATGGCGCCGATTTCCACAATTTTGTCGACGGAGGGCACTGTTCCTGTTGTTTCCAAATCAAATGCGATAAAATCCATTGGGATAAACTAGTGGAGGGAATTTATGCAATCAACTGCAAATCAATTTATGGTGCAGATCTCAGAAAAAAAAGTTTCTGCCTGTTCCGAGGACACGATTTTATCTTTGTGCAAAAAAAATCGCATCCGCATCGCCCACAGCTGTGATGGCAATGCGACCTGCGGAACTTGTCGTGTAACTGTTATAGAAAAAGGCAAAATTTTGCCGCCTGATCCAGATGGTTTGGAACAAATAATTATTTCGGATCGGGGATGGGGTCCAGAGGCGCGTTTGTCTTGTCAGCTCTTGGCTGCAGAGGGATTGGTTTTGACGATTCCTTCTCAGACAAAATAAAAAATGGATTGGTGTAAATCCAGGTCAGCCATCTTTTTGCATCGGGCAAAGGCAGATAGGGACTGACGCGAACTTGGATACGATAAGTTCCTGGTTCTTGAATTTCAAATTCTAAACTTTGTTCATTGCCGGTTACATAACGAGAACCATTGCGGTAAACCACCACTTCAAAAAAAACATTGGGCTTGGCTGGTAACTGCACATTTAATTTCATTCCCGGTTTAAAGTGAATCACCGAACCCAGTGGATAAATCTGGGTCTTACTTTCCACCGATGCTGAAAATCCTTTGGGATTTCCAATCAAATCAAAAGCCAAATAAAATTGTCCATTGCGCAAGGCAGATAGAATTTTTTTACGATCAGACGAGAAATTTCCAGTCAGCTCGCTTTGCAAAAGCAAATGCGTCGACATGACCTCGAAAGTTCGTTCATAGCTGGGAAATTTCAAAACCGTATTTGTAAATGGCAGCGCGCGCGCAGAGGCCTCGGATCCCAGAAACCCATAAAAGGGTCGCTCGGTGGAAACTTGATCAAACAAATTAAGTTCTAAGGTTGGCTCTTGAAACAAACGCAGAAAGGCCAATCGAGAATTAAACGGATAAATCAGCGCGCTCCACAAAATAGAAATTTTTGAAGTTTCCCAAGCTTGTTCAGCCAGGGTTTTCAAATTGATAATTTCAAACCCATCAAGGCCCGTCGGAATCGGACCTGACCAAGTAAAACCTTTTTGAAAAGGGTGAGCCAATACCACCAAAGGTTCTTCGCGTTGCTTGCGATTTTGCGTCAGCAAATCAGCCAACTTGGTTTGCGCTTCGCCCAAAGATAAACCCATTTGTTTTTGTTCCAAAGCCAGATACCACAATCTGGAATCCAAATAGCTTAATTTATTTCCCTGCAAGACCAAAGTATTTCCAAAGTATCCATCGTAGGCGGCTTGTTGGCCGAACTGATTTAAATCGGTGATAATAATAAAATCCAAGCCCGCACTGCGAGCCGCCGACACAACCTGTAAAAGATTGCTAGAGCCTAAACTTAAATCCGTGTGCACATTCATAGCCCCGCGGTAATCGAAGAAATTATCCGAAGGAGCTTTGACCAGCGACGAAGGAACAACTTCGTAGTTCTGGACAGATAAATAAAAACCATAGGCAAAATAAACAATCAGTAAAGTGGAAAGATAAATCCAGACACGCATTACCTTCTGATCTCCCACAGTTTAAACGAATTCGGTAGTTGATACTTAAGGTCTGCGAAAAAATCAGCGCCGATTTTTTCAGATAGGTCTAGATCTTCTGGCACAAGAAAATAAAATCGCGCAGGAATTTCATTTGCCCACAAATTAAATTGGCTGGGCCGGCTGCAGGCCGGGAAGGTAAACACATCTTTATGTGTCCACAGGGCAAGGCTTGAAGAAATTTGATAACTGCAGGTATACAAAGGGGCGTCGTCAGGAATATAGGGCAAAAACTTTTTGGTTTCTCTTGCTTCATTCAGCTTTGCTAAAAAAGACCATTCCAGGGGCGTGACAGAATTCCAAAACACCAAAGAAAAAATAATCAAGGACATCGATGCCAGATACCAAAACACTTTACTGACCGGTTTTTCAAGAAAAAGAACCAAGGCAAAAAATGAAACAACAGCCATCGAAATCCAATTGCCTTCCACCGGGCCCTTGAAACTAGAAAATAAAAAGAAAGTGATGGGGATAAGCAAGGTGGATAAAACAAAAACTTTGCCTGCATTAAATTTTTTATTGAAGAAAATAAATTTCCAAAATAAAGGAAAGGCGAAAAATACTACGCACAGATAATTTAAAGTCCATTCTGCTTCCCAGTCGGGACGAGACAATCCCCGCTGAATTTGAAATTTAAACGAAACAAAATCATGCCAGTAATTCCATAAAAAAACTGGCCAGACACTTAAAATTAGCCCAGTAAAAAAAACAAAAGAACATTTAAAAATTATTTTGAAGGAAATTTTTTCGCGTGCGGCTAAAAACACGCTGGAAATAAACAAGGCGAAAATAAAAAAGATGAAATGCAATTTACAATTTAAACCCAGCCCACCAATCAGCCCAAGAACAAATAAATTTATAAAGGGACTTCGGCCCTGATAGCATTGCAGAAGAGTTCTTAGTCCCAAGCCTAAGCCCAAGATCCAAAACACCTGCAACAATAAATCTGGCGTTACAAAGATAGAACTCCAAAAAGTTAAGGGGTGTAAAAATAAAAACAACAAGAACAAGGATAATTTTTTTTCAGAATAAAAATCCTTCAATAAATAAAAAAACATCAGCCATGCCAGATGCGCCACAAATATTAAAAAAAACCGATTGAACTGTTGATCAGAAATCAGGGAAGTCACACTAAGCCCCCAGGCAATTCCCCCGGGATGATCGAAATAGGCAAGCGCAGGGCGCTGGCTCCACAACCAATAATAGGCTTCGTCATACAGTGGCGGGGTTAGTGCACCAAAGATTAGTTTGATGACCAGAATCAAAAACCACAGACCAACAAAAGAAGCAGAAAATTTTTTTAAATTATTCGAAGTCAAACTGGGTTTGTAAATTTTTACCCTCCACCAGAAGGCCGTTTTGATAAACGCGGACTGCGGATTTTTCGCCGATTTTTATTTTCAACTTGCTGCGAGTTTTAATAATTTCAATTTCATCGGCATCCATCATTCTAGACTGCAATGGATCATCGCCCATTTGAAATTCGACTTTTACTTTTTGTAGGGCTTCGATCAAGACCTCATCCGGTGGGGCTTGTTCGATATGCTGTTCGGGCGCGGGCGGGGTCATTGCCAATGAAAATTCTTGAACCGGTTTGGCAATCAAAGGGTTGGTTGTATAAAAAATTTCTAACATCGGCCATCTTGGAGCATCCAAAACAACAATCTGTGTGTCCATTGCAGTTCGTGCCATTTCGCGTTGATAACGTTCGACGATTTTTTTTGCGGAAAAAATCAATCCCACCAAAACAACTGCAATAATCGAAAACCAAATGGCCTGAGTATTGGATTTTTCTTCGATGGAAACATGGGGCGACGTCGATTTTTCTATCACAACGGGTTCGGGTGCTGCCTTGGATTTCACTTCGACGCCTGTTTCGGCATTCAGCTGCTGCAAGATTTCTGCTTTGGGAATCCCCACATATTGGGCATAGCTTTGGATAAAGCCGCGCACAAAAGTGGCTGCAGGCAATTGTTTTTGATCCCCATTTTCTAGGGCCATTAAAACTTTTGAACTGATCTTAAGCGCCAATGAAACTTCTTGAACACTAAGTCCCTTAGCTTCGCGCGCGGTTTTTAATCTAAGTCCTGTTTCCTTCACTCGATCCCCTTATTCAGTAGCTCTATGATCGCCTGTGCTTTGTCTTTATATTGTCCATCTGGGTAAAGATGAACCACTTCTTTGAAGCGGTCTTTGGCTTTTGCTGATTGACCCATACGATATAAGGTCAAGCCACTGTAATAATGGGGCTCATCAAAAAGTTGTCGCTGACAAAGAGTCACAGATTTATCAAATAAATTTAAAGCTTCCGAATAATTTTTCTTTTCAAAAGACACTCGGCCCAAATAATCCCAGGCAAGGCAAGAATCCTTCTTATATTCGACGGCTTTTTTAAAAGCTTGTTCGGCCAAGTTCCAATTTTTTCTTTCGAAACGGCTGATGCCCAAATGCACATAGGCTTTTTCAACCCCTGGAAAAGTTAAGTCTTCTAAAACAATTTTTAATTCTTGATCGGCTTCGTCGTATTTTTTTAAAGCGATCAACACGCGAGCCAAATTATTTCGAGCCTCGGTATATTTTTTTTCCAGCTGAACGGCTTTTTTTAAATGCAGCTCAGCCAAATCAGGTCGGTCGCGCATCAGATAGCAAAGCCCCAAATTATTTTGAATCAGGGGATTCGACGGATCCAAGTTTTCGGCCTGCAATAATTCTTTCAAAGCTTGCGGAAAATCTCCGGATTCGTATTCGGAAACGCCAAGGCGCATATGCAAAACGGCGGATTCTTTTTTTTCTGCCGACGAACAGCCCATCCAGCAGCAACTGATCAGAATAAAAAAAGTGGAAAAAAGTGAACGGCGCATTTTTTAAGGATCCTCGGCGCAGGGCCGACAGTCAATCCGCGGTCGCCGCATCAGACCTCGGTTTGAATCAGCGCCAGGGTTTCCAAATGCGAGCTTTGGGGGAACATTTCAAAGGGACTTATGTGAAAAGATTTGATTTTCAGATTTTCCTGCCGCAATTGCTGAAGGATCAGCGAACAATCCCTTAGAAATGCGCTTAGATCGCAAGAAACCAAGATGATTGCTTTCGGTTTTGTTGCCGTCAGCGCTGCCAAAGCAGTGGGATCAACGCCGGCACGGGGCGGGTCCAGCACAATCAATGAATTTTCTTTGGGGACTTTTCTGCGCAGTAAGTTTTCCACCGACGATAAATAGAACTGTGGAGGCGATTTCATCGTTTCAGTTTTTTTCCGCGCCTGCTGCAGCGAAGCGGCACTGAGCTCGACCCCAAAAATTGGCTGTGAACGAAATTTTTCATGCAAGGGAAAGGTAAAATTCCCTGCGCCACAATAAAAATCCCAAATTTCTGAATAGCTGGATTCCTTTTGTGCCCAATCCACTACGGTTTGCACCAAATGTTCGTTTTGAAAACGGTTTACTTGCGAAAATCCTTCGAACAGCTGTTCGGATTCAAGCGATTTCCACATGCCCTGTTCGCGCTCGGTCAAATACAGCTCGATCCGCTTGGGCTGATCTGTGATGGGCCACGAGTTTTGAAACATTTTTCGCAAAGGTTCTTCGACAATAAAACAATCTTCTGCCGGAACCAGTTCATGGCTTTGGGCTTTGAAAAAGGCCAATTGCTTATGTAAAATATGCGGACGAATGCGGTTACGGTAAAAATAATTTTTGGGACTGGCCACTATGGGGTTCAGGTGAATTTCCTCATCAGGAAAAAAATGTTTTAAGCCTTCGGCAACCCAAATCATTTTTTGCGCCAGCTGAGTTTCTGAATCCAAGTGCTGCCACTGACAGCCGCCGCATTTAGTAAAAATGGGACACAAGGGTTCTACTCGGTGCGGACTGGGTTGCAGAATTTTTAAAATTTCTGCAATTGCATAAGTTTTTTTGTCTTTGGCGATCTGAACGCTTAATCGATCCGCTGGGGCAGCGTAAGGAACGAAAATTACTTTTCCTTCATGTCTGCCTAAACCCCAGCCTTGCGGCACCATTTTTTCAATGATGATTTCAAATGGCATTTTAAAAATCTACAACAGATCGTGTTTATCAAAGAAAATTGCCAATTCACGTTTGGCAGATTCTTTGCTGTCAGACCCATGAACTGCATTGGAACCGACGCTGTCGCCAAAACGAGCGCGCAAAGTTTCAGGCGATGCTTTTTTAGGATCCGTTGCGCCCATAAGTTCACGATTTTTTAAAACTGCATTTTCGCCTTCTAAACAAATCAAAACAACGGGTGCAGAAATCATAAATTCGACTAATTCACCGAAAAAAGGACGCTCTTTGTGTTCAGCATAGAAAAGTTCGCATTTGTCGCGCGAAAGTTGAGTTAATTTTAAACCAGCAATGCGCAATCCATTTTTTTCAAAGCTTGCGATGATTTCGCCCAGTGCGTTTTTTTGAACTGCATTGGGTTTAATGATCGACAGTGTTTTTTCTTTGGCCATGTTTTTTTCTCCTACAGACTAGATTTCAGTGTTGAACCCAGTTCTGCCGGACTTCGTGCGATTCTGCAACCTGCAGATTGCAAAGCTTCGAATTTTGCCTCGGCCGTGCCCTTGCCGCCGCTGATAATAGCTCCGGCATGGCCCATTCTTTTTCCCTTTGGGGCGGATGCGCCGGCAATAAACGCGGCGACTGGTTTTTTAAATTCTCGTTTGATGTATTCAGCCGCGTCTTCTTCTGCAGTTCCACCGATTTCGCCGATTAAAATCACTGCATCGGTGCCGCTGTCGCGGTTAAACATTTCTAAAACATCGATAAAATTAGTTCCGTTCACGGGGTCTCCGCCGATGCCCACGCAACTGGATTGGCCTAAACCAATTTGTGTCAACTGATGGACAGCCTCGTAAGTCAAAGTTCCCGATCTTGAAACCACACCGATTCGTCCAGGCATATGAATCGATCCCGGCATAATTCCAATCTTGCATTCACCCGGAGTAATCACACCAGGGCAATTCGGTCCCACCAAACGTGATTTCGATCCCTGCATCGCGCGCTTAACTCGAACCATATCCATTACGGGAATTCCTTCGGTGATGCAGACAATCAGTTCTAATTCTGCATCGATGGCTTCGACAATTGAGTCAGCAGCAAAAGGAGGAGGCACAAAAATCATGGTTGCGGTGCAACCGGTTTTTTCTTTGGCTTCCTGGACAGTATTAAATACTGGCAAGTTTATATGTTTGGTGCCGCCTTTGCCGGGCGTGACTCCGCCAACGAACTTAGACCCGTAGGCCAGGCATTGTTCGGTATGAAAACTGCCTTGCGATCCGGTGATTCCCTGACAAATGACTTTGGTATTTTTATTCACTAAAATTGACATAATTTATCCCTTAATTGCAGCGACGGCTTGTTCGGCTGCATCCTTTAAATCTTTGGCTGGTAAAATTTTAAGACCACTTTCGCGCAAAATCTTTTGTCCCAATTCGACATTGGTGCCCTCTAGACGCACGATCAAGGGAACCTTCAAGCCGACTTCTTTCGACGCGGCCACAACACCTTCGGCAATCACATCACATTTCATAATGCCGCCGAAAATATTAACGAGAATCGCTTTGACGTTGGGATCTTTTAAAATAATTTTAAACGCTGCGGTTACTTTTTCCGTAGTTGCGCCGCCTCCGACATCTAAAAAGTTGGCAGGTTTTGCTCCGTTCAATTGAATAATGTCCAAAGTTGCCATGGCAAGACCTGCGCCGTTGACCAAGCAGCCGATATTTCCATCTAGCTTAATAAAAGCTAAATCATATTTTGAGGCTTCGACTTCGGCGGGATCTTCTTCGCGCAAATCGCGCATTTCCAAAGTTTTTTGATGGCGGAATAAGGCGTTGGAATCAAAACCCATTTTTGCATCCAGCGCGATGACTTTTTGATCGGCGGTGATGACCATGGGGTTGATTTCCAAAAGGGCGGCATCTTCGTTGACAAAGGCTTCATACAAACCTTTGAAGAAAGTTTGGCACAGCGAGGTTAATTTTGGATCTATTCCAAGTTTAAAAATAATTTCGCGCACTTGATAAGGCATCAAACCCAAAACTGGATCCACAGTAACGCGGTAAATGGCGTCGGGTTTGTTTGCGGCAACTTCTTCGATGTCCATTCCACCTTCGGATGAAACCATCAACACTACGCGACTGGATTCACGGTCCAGTAAACAAGCGGCGTATAATTCTTTTTGAATTTTGCAACCGGCTTCGATAAATATTTGATGAACTTTTTTTCCTTCGGGTCCTGTTTGGTGAGTCACCAAATTCATACCCAGAATACTTTTCGCATTTGCTTTGACGTCATCCAATGACTTCGCAAGCTTGACTCCGCCGCCTTTGCCGCGTCCACCAGCGTGGATTTGCGCTTTGACGACCCAAACATCTCCGCCAATGGATTTTGCGGCAGCAACAGCTTCTTCGGGCGTAAAGGCAAGTTTCCCCGCCAAGGTGACGACCCCGTATCGGCGCAGAATTTCTTTGGCCTGATATTCATGAATGTTCATTTAAATTCCTTTTTGTTTAATTTAAATTGCAAGACCTTAGTAGGTTAATTTTTTCAATGCATCGACCAATTCTTGAACGGCTTTGCCGGATTTTTCTAATTGTCCGCGCTCGGTTTGGTTCAATTCGATTTCCATAACTTTTTCCATGCCCTTGCCGCCTAATTTTGCCAGCACTCCGATGAAAAGTCCTTTCATCCCGTATTCGCCTTGCAGTTCTACGGCGCAGGGAAGAATTCGTTTTTGATCCTTTAATATAGACTCGGTCATTAGCACAGCCGATGCGGATGGGGCATAGTAAGCAGATCCAGTTTGCAAAAGTTTAACAATTTCAGCGCCGCCGTTAACAGCTCTCTGAACAATCGCGTCGATTTTTTCTTGCGATAAAAGTTCTTTCAAAGGAATTCCACCAACAGAACAATGTCTGGGCATGGGCACCATGGTGTCGCCATGACCACCCAATGTGAAGCCTTGCACATCTTTGACAGAAATATTTAATTCTTCAGCGATAAATGACCTGAAGCGGGCGCCGTCTAATACGCCGGCCATTCCGATAATGCGTTCGCGTGGAAATCCCAAAGTTTCTTTTGCGACTGCACACATTGCGTCCAAAGGATTGGAAACAATGATCACAACTGCGTCGGGAGCAAATTCGCGAATGCCCTGGCAACAGGTTTTAACAATTTTTGCATTGGTCGCCAGCAAATCGTCGCGGCTCATGCCGGGTTTGCGAGGAATCCCCGCAGTAACGATGACAACATCGGATTTTGCAATGTCGGCATAATTGCTAGTTCCAGTGACTTTGGAATCAAATTGTTCAACCGGAGAACTTTCGAAAAGATCCAAGGCCTTACCTTTTGCACTGCCCTCGTTGATGTCTAATAAGACAACATCGCCCAATTCTTTTTGCGCCGCCCAATGTGCAGCGGTTGAACCAACGAACCCGGAACCAATAATAGCAATTTTTTTTCTTTGATGAATCATTTTAAATCTCCTTTAAGTTTCAGATTAGCGTTTCAGACCATTCAATCGTAAATCACTCGTGCGCACAAGTCCTTGATGTTTTCGCAAAGTGCAGGAAGGATTAACTTTGTGGTTTTGAAACAAAAGGGGAAGTTAATGAGCAATAATTTTTTAAAAGTAGTTTTATGCAGTGTTTTTTTCTGTGGATATGCGCAGGCACAAAGCTCATCGGCAGCACAAACATTGAAAAATGACCTGAACTCGCTAAGCACAAAAATAAGCAATTCCAAAGGCCAAGAACATAATTTAGCCTTCGGTGTTGAAACCCGCGCGCAATGGTTACTTGGTTTTCAAGGCGAAGCAACCATCCAAGATGATTCTTTGATCCAATTAAATATCGGCAAAGGCGGAGATTTCTGGGGATTCGGAGCCGCGTGGAAACAAAATTTCGAAACCTACGGTTGGAGCACCTACACGACAGCCGGTTTGTCGCATTGGTTCGGAAACGGCAGCAAGTCCGCGAACAATAATTATTTAAAAAACGTTCTGACCGACGAGGAAAAGAAATCAGATTCTTTCGCAGTGGAAATGTTAACCGGATCAGCAGGAATAGAAGTGTTCCCCTTCGCCGCAGATTACGAAACCACAGCGATCTTCACAGAAATCCAAGCCCTGGTTCCATTGCGAAAGTTTGATGTAATGCCATCAGTAGCCGTCGGGATGAAATACTTTTTCTAAAGTGCAACATATGTTAGGTTAGTGGAATGAGCTTAGCAAAACTGGCCCCTTCGCGAACAGATATCGATGTCTTACAAAAAGCAGGTCAGATTATTAATAGTATTCCGTCTAAGAACCTAATTCTAGAGGCTTATCTTTTTGGATCTAGTGTCAGCGGAGTCTTCACGCATGACTCAGATCTTGATTTGCTGGTGGTTGTTGCCGAGGCAGATCAAATTAAATTGCTAATGTCGGAAGTTTATAAGGTCGGATTTGCAGATATAGCGATCGACTGGATATTTAAGACCGCATCCGATTTCGCGATTCGAAAAGATTTTGGTGGAGTCTGCTTCGAGGCCTATCATCACGGAAAGAAGATTATTTGAAATGATCAATCAGAAAAGACTTTTTAAAAAAGAATATTCGGTCGAGCTCCTGACCATTGCCAAAGGAGATTTTGAATCCGCAAAAGTTTTGGCAGGCCAGAAAACCAAAGGTCGGCCCGAGAATGTTATTTTTCTTGCCCAGCAGTCAGTTGAAAAAGCAGTTAAATCGGCCCTTGTTTTTTTGCAAATCCCTTTTCCGCTCGTTCACGATTTGGGTATTTTAGTCGCATTACTGCCAGATGCAAAGATGCCGCCGAAGGGTTTTAATTTATCAGAGCTCAACCCATTTGCCTCGATTCGCAGATACGAAGAAGGCCTTTTGCCAATTACAGAAAGTGAAGTTTCGACAGCAATGAGCACAGCCCAAGAAGTCCTACAATGGGCCGAAAAGCTAATGGGATCCAAATAATATTTATCTGTTCCGGCGCAGTGCTGTTAAAGCTTTGGAACTGCGACCAGGGTTTGCAGCTGCTCGAGCGCAATTCAAAGCACTAGGTCTTTGGGAATAAACTAATTACTCATTTAAAATTACAAATTAGATAAAAAATTACGAACTGGGCCTGCACTACTTTTTTAAAAACACGGCCATCCATGGCCTCCAGCTGCTTGCGGCCATCCTGGCCGCGCGTTCGTCCACGAACCGCTGAGGTTTTTAAAAAAGTATAGTGGCTAATTATACTTAATTTTAATTTATTTAATATCTGAATTATCTTTTATTTTCAAACTCTAAGCCAA
>JBBQHD010000009.1:0-42492 GCA_038323665.1 Bdellovibrionales bacterium | reverse complement strand
TGCTTCTTTGATGACAAAATGACTCCCATTCCTTGGTTACCCCTGCTTCTGTCTCGTATTGAAACAGATCAAGACTAACGCATAGTGGGAGACAAAATCGCTTAACAATCTAGACGGGACAAAATCGCCTCACATTAACACGAATTGCGATTATCTCTTTTTGATAATTAAGGGCAAACTAGGGTCATGAATCGCCATAAGTTTTTTTTCTTTTTGCTGTTTTTAGTTTTCTCAGAAAGAGTCGCTGCCGTTTCTCAATCTGAAAATCAACCGGCCCTGTGGGAATACGGTGCGGGTCTTGGGTTTATCCGTTACCAGCATTATCCGGCTTCGAATCAACACAACGATATCACCCTTCCGTTTCCAGCCATTCAATACCGCGGCGAAATTTTACGCGCCAACGACCGCGACGGGGCCAGAGCTTATCTTTTGCGCGAATCGAGGTGGACATTGGACGTTGGCGGCGGAGTTTTGCCCAGCGTGAAATCCCAAGACAATGCAGCACGTACTGGTATGGACACATTACTGTGGTCCATCCAGATGGGACCCCGGATCGTCTATGAAATCAACGAGGATTTGGATTTAAGCTTAGGATTTTACCAATCTTTTGCCAGCGATTTTAAATTTACTAAGTTTAATGGTTATGTTTTTGAACAGAAGTTGGACTACGCTTTGGATGAATTATTCAGAAAAGCAAATTGGCTGGAAACAAAGAATTATCGATCCCGCCTGACGGTAAGTTTAATTTCCGGCAGTTCTGAATATCTTTCGACCATTTATGATGTCGATTCAAAAGATGAAACCAGTGAACGTCCAACTTATCGGTCACGCGAAGGTTTTTTAAGTTATGAAATTAAATATTTTCAAACACTTCGTTTTGGTCGATTTAGTTTTTATACCGGAGTTTCTGATTTGCATTACAATCTTTCGGCCAATCGCAATTCTCCTTTGCACAAGTCCGACGAAAATATTTTATTTTTTGCCGGATTAATTTACAAATTAGGAGAATCAAAAAGGCGCGCGGTTCCCGAAGAAGATGCCGAAGGTCTGCTGCAAAAAATTAAAGTTGTTCCTTAGATTATAAGCAAACCCATTTATTCCAGCGGTGTTTTGAAATTAATTACAGAACTGACCGCCTTACCGAAATCTTCGGTTAAACTGATCGCTTTGGCATCATAGCTTGTGAAAACCTCTAAATTGCTAATGTGAACATTGTGCTGAGTTCTTAGCACGTTGTCTGTGGCGGGCACGACTTCTTGGCCCGTGGATGTTTTTATCAAAATAATTTGACTGGTCGATGGAACATCTGTGGTCCAAGAAAAATCAGCTTCATGTGTCGAAAACGAAACTAACTGAAAATCCGAAATAACCGGTGGGACTGCCGCAGTGCAGGGATTGAATTGAGTTTCATCAGGAACATAAAAATGATCGGCAGAAACTGGTTTCCATCCACGTTGCAAAAGTCCTTCATACGCAGCCAAAGGTTCAGAGTGATTATCGGGATTAAAATAAAGATTGTTGCCGCTTTGGTTGCACATGCTGTCGTGCCCCAGGGTTTCCGATCCACAATGATTGTTGTGCAAAGGTCTCCACAACAAAACATCCGCTATATGATAACGAGGGCCTTGGTAATACAGCATCTGCATGGTCAAACGAGTCGTGCGATCAAAAGCAATCGCTTCATTGGAACAACCCATTTTAGTTGGATGATCGCCATCAATATTAATCAGTTGATGTTGTTGCGCGCCGGTCCCAACTTTTAAAATGATTCCATCATCGCCAAGAACTGCGAATTCATAATCACCGATTGCATCTTCGGGCAAAAGACGCAAATTGAAATCAAATTGCAAACCAAAAAATTCAATCAATTTATTTCCAGCATCATCTTTAACGAATTGACTGGTTTGTGTAGAAAAACCTTCGCTAAAAATCCGTGTTGGCACAAATAAATCGGTAAAAAATAAATGCTGAGCCGACTGAGTCGCTTTGGTAATATAATCGTTGGCAGAATAATAACGAGGCCCCGTTCCCGAATAAAATAAGGTTGCTTTGACGCCTTTACTTGGGTGGGAAACACCGCCACCACCAAAAGCATCGCAAACAACTTTATTAGCTGGGTGACGGTTTAAATCATAAGACAAAGACTGCAAATTTTGGTCCGATGCCAATGGATAATAGGCAGCACTGATATCGTTAACACTTGGAGTTTTCGAACAAGCCATCGTGGCAGCAGCGGTTAAAAGTAGGGTGGTGTATTTCATGAAACCTCCTGTTTGCATGAATCCATATTAATTGAGATTTTTCATAATTGCGGAAAAAAAACAATTTAGAACATTACTGGGGCGCTAGAACTTCGACAAAATCGGCAAGATTTTTAAATGAAAATAAGTTTTACGAATTTCGCTAAATATACCGCGCGATCAATTTCTTAAAATTATCGACCCAAACAGGATCATCATTCAGCCCAGGAATAAAATGAAATTCCGTTCCACCATTTTCCAGAAATAAGTTTTTTCCCTCGATTTCGATTTCTTCTAGGGTTTCCAGTCCATCAACCACGAAGGCGGGACAAATGACAGCAACTCGTTTAAATCCGCGCGCTGGAAAGTCGCGCAGGGTTTCATCTGTGGCGGGCCCAATCCATTTTGCACGCCCAAGTCTGGATTGGAAACAGATGCTCCACTGATCCTTGTTTAATCCCAAGTTTTTCGCAATCAGCTCTGCCGTTTTATGGCATTGTGCTTTGTAGCATTTCATCGCGCAGGCTTCTTTGCGATCACAGCAATTGGGGCTGGCTAAGCAACCCGGGATTTTTCGCAAATGAGATTCGGGCAAACCGTGAAATGAAAATAAATATTGATCGACTGGCACAGTCAGATGTTTTTTAATAATATGAGCCCAGGATTGAATCAATTCCGGGGCATCAAAGAAATCTCCGAAATTAACTATTTTTGGTTGATAAGAAAGTTTCTGAAGGGCTTCGCGCATCTGAAACTCTGCCGCAGCGGTCGTGCTTTCGGCATATTGCGGAAACATCGGAACAAAAATAATTTTGGTAATGTCGTTCGACTGAAATTGTCTTAAGCAACTTTCCAGCGAAGGAGTCGAAGTCAGCATTGCCGTTCGAATCATGAAATAGGGAATTTTTTGCTGTAAAGCATTTTCAAAGCGATCGGACCAAACCTGCAGGGGCGAACCTTCGGGCATCCAGATTTTTTTGTATTTTTCGGCTGACTTGGACGCGCGAAATAAAGAAATAACTGTATAAACCAGCAAAAAACGAAACACATAGGGAATTTGCAAAACAAAGGGATCCATTAAAAATTTTTGCAAATACTTGCGCACATCGGCCACCTTATAAGATGCCGGGGTGCCAATATTAACCATTAAAATTGCTGTCTTCATAAGTAGTTTTTCATATGGATTGTGAAAATATTTTTGTGGTGGGTTGTTTATGTCTTAGCCGTGCATCAAAAAATACACAGGCATTGCGAATAAAGGGGCGTCCTTGTTCGGTGATCAATAATTCCTGATCTGAAATTTCAACCAAACCATCGCGGATCATTTCGCTTAAAAAATTTCGCGCATCGGTTGCTTGGTCGGCATTTAAAAACTGCACGCGAAATCTTGTCATCAATTCCAGAATTTGCTCGCGGTAAATACGGTCTTCATCGGTGTGAATATGGCCCCGCAGGGTTGGAATTTTTTCCTGCTGCAGGGATTGCTCATACAGACTTAAAACTTTTTGGTTTTGGTGAAAACTGTAAGGCGTTTCAGAAATACTACTGACACCCAAACCGAGCAGAACATCGGTGCGCACATCGGTGTATCCCATAAAATTGCGGTGCAGATTTTTTTCCTGCATCTTGATCGCCAAAGAATCGGTGGCAAGGGCAAAATGATCCATGCCGATTTCTAAATAGCCTGCAGAAAATAAAATTTCCCGGGCAATATCATAGAGCTCGCGTTTTTCCGAAGCTTTGGGCAGATCCTCATCCTTAAACAAACGTTGTTGAGGTTTAATCCAGGGCACCAACGCAAAACTATACAAAGCAATGCGGTCTGGCATCAGTTCTACCGTGCGCAGGGTGGTTTCGCGGATGGACGCAGCGGTTTGTTTGGCCAAACCATAGATCAAATCAAAGTTCACGGATTGATAACCAATTTCACGCGCCGCCAAGGTAATATTCTTGGTGATTTCAAACGGCTGAATGCGATTCACCAATCTTTGCACCTCGGGATTAAAATCCTGAACGCCAAGGCTGACGCGATTAAAACCATGCTTATGCAAAACCTGCAGCTGATCGGCAGTGGTCCTGCGGGGATCGATTTCAATCGAGCCTTCGAAATTATTTTTATCCTTAGAAATATTTTTAAAAATTTCAGCAATCAGGAAATCCAAATTTTCTGCTGATAAAAAGGTAGGAGTTCCCCCACCCAAATGAATTTGTCGCAAAGCCTTTGTTTTAAGTTCGGGAATTTGCTGTAAATACAAATTCCATTCTTTTAACATCATTGAAACATAAGGATTTTCTTTTTTATGATCCTTGGTGATCGAGGTATTGCAGCCACAGAAAGTGCACAAAGTTTCACAAAATGGAATGTGCAGATACATGGACCAAGTCGAATTTGCTTCGCTGAAAGTTTTTTTCAAATGTTGCAGCCAAATATCGGTGGTTGGTGAAACCTCCCAATAAGGAACCGTTGGGTAACTGGTATATCGGGGCGCGGGCACATCGTATTTGCTGAATAAACTTTTAAAATTGCTCATGAAAATGCCTGGCGGATGCTTTCCACAAATAATTTTACATTGCGTTCCGGGGTCTTCGGCAAAACCCCATGACCCAAGCCGCAAACCCAGGCAGCCCTTTGTTGTGGCGTCAGACCCTGAAGACTTTCGGTGAAAACTTTCAGATTTTTTTTAAATTCAGATTCTTCGCCAGATAATAAACTTTGATCAAAATTCCCTTGCACAAAACCGGGGGAAATATTTTCCGATAAGTTTTTTGCCAAATTCCAGCGATGATCAAAACCAAAACCCGCCCAAGGGGCCTGGCAAAACTCTTTTCGGTAAAAGCTGTCCTGAGTCCCTTTGGAATAATAGCCCAGCTTACCTGGAAATTTATTGGCAATTCCAATCAATCGGGGTGCAATTCGAGAATTAAAAAACAAAGGTGAGACTTCTCCGGCAGCAGTATCAAACAACATCACAACTTCGGCGCCGCCTTCCAATTGCAATTGGATGTTCATTTCTAAAAGTGGAATCAAATGATCGAAAAACTTTTCTTGAAGGGCTGAATTATTTTTAGACTGAATTAAATTTCCAGCATGTCCACCTTCAACTGCATAGACATACAAGGTCCAAAATCCGCCAACAAAGCCAATTAAACTTTTATTACTGGGCAAGACGTTTCGAGTCGCAAGCAAAGCTTGTTTTTGAAAAGCCATACCTGAAATTGCATCACTGGCGGGAATTAAATTTCCGATATTTTCTGAATTTAAGGAAAATCCCAATCGCGGGCCAGCGTCCGTATATTCCAATCCCATTCCCAGAACCTCTAGGGGAAACAGCAAATCACTAAATAAAATCGCCACATCAAAATCGAAATCCTGAATAGGGCCCCGAGCAACTTCTGCCGCCAGTTCTGGTTGCTTGCAAAGTTCCATAAAAGAATATTTTTTGCGTAAATTTTGATAATGAGAATGATAGCGCCCGGCTTGTCTCATCATCCAAACGGGTGGTGCGGTCAAATTTTTCTTAAGCAATGCATCCTGAAATTTTTGATTCATATTGTTGTTTCCTCTTGCAGCCACTGATATCCCACGCCGCGAACCGATCGCAGCGAACGTTCACCGGTGCTGCCCAATAGTTTTTTTAATCGCACAATGGTATTATCAATGGTTCGATGATTGGGGTTTTTGTCAATTCCCCAAATTTGATTTAAAAGCTCGTCGCGACTCATCGCACGTGGAGAATTTTCCAGCAAAACTTTAAAAACTTTTAAATCCGTTACTGGCGGGAATTCAATTTCACCCGTAATACGTTTGACAGAAAGGGTTTGAAAATCCACCAAACAACTTTCTAGTTGAATTTCTTTCAGCGCCAAATGGGAGGCCAAAACATGGCTGACCCGCATCAGTAATTCTTTTAAATGAAAAGGCTTGGGAATAAATTCTTCGGCCCCCAGTTCGTAACCAAGTAATCGTGATTCGGCATTGCTTTGTGCTGTCAGAAAAATGATCGCCGGCGAAAAATCTCCCGAGTTTTCTTTAGCAAGATCAAAACCACTGCCATCAGGAAGGCCCACATCTAGAATAAGTAAATCCATTGCAGGATTTTGTTTTAAAATCGTGCGGGCTTGGGTCAAACTTCGCGCCCAGAAAATCTGATAGTCTTGGGACAGCCGTTCTTTTAAAGTTTCACCCAAAGTTAAATCATCTTCCAGCAATAGAATTTTTTTCACGATACATGTCCTGGCATTTCAATAAAAGCAGAAAAACCATGTGCGGAAGTTTTAAAACTAAGCGATCCACCCAATTGCTGAATCAATTGCGAACACAAATACAAACCGACACCGTTGCCTGTAGATTCCCGGTGATTTAAAAGTTCCGCGCCCAGTTTTTTTAGATCACCCTGAAAACCTTGTCCATCATCGACAATACTTAAACGAATGCGATTGGCAGACACAGCGTCGACACTGATCCGAACTAAATTGGCTTTGCCGTGCAGAACCGCATTGTGCAAAAAATTTCTAAATACGCTGATCAAAGCCCTGCGATCGGATTTTATTTCCACATCTCGAGTCAGTTTGATTTCAAGTTCTTGCCAGTCGCCGCGCACGGATTCAACCAGCTTGGAAAGTTTTAAATTTTCAAATAAAAATTTCGTTTCTTCTTTTTGCGACAACAGCAATGAATTTTCCAACTGCAGATCCAAACGATTGATGTCTTGGATTAACTTTTGTAAACGGACATTCGATGAAAGTTCAGGCGATTCTTGTAAAACCTCTGACTGCAAACGCAGGCGGGCAATCGAGGTTTTTAAATCATGACTAAGGGTCGAAAAAAAAATCTTCAATTGTTCATGGCGTTTTTGATCGCGTTTAATATAAATTAAAAGTGCGCCGGCCCCTAAAAAAATTGCGGTCAGGAAAAAACCACCTTCCCACATTATCATTTGTTTTTTTGGATGCGCCAGTTGAGTGATTCCATAAAACCACCACCACGCCACCATGGACGAAGTGAACAGTAACCATAATGCCAAAAGAAAAAATTTAAGGCTGTCTTTAAATTTAGACACAAGCCTCCTTAACAATAATCTCGGCCGATTCTTGCAGCAGACTTTCACTGTGAGCTAAAGACACAAACCCAACTTCGTAGGCATTCGGGGCCAAGTAAATACCGCGTTGCAAAGTTCTTAAGAATAATTTTTTAAAAAGTGCGGCCTGTTGAGCAGGAATTTGTTCCACCTGGCGAATGGGGTGTGCAGTTTTCTGATGAATCCAAAATAAAGAACTTTCGGAAATAATTTGCAGATCTAAATTATTTTTATCAAAACCGGCCTGAATGGTTTGCACCATTTTTTCAGTGCGGGTTTGCAAAATCTTCCAGCCATTTTCCCGTTTCATTTTTTTCAGCGAGGTCAATCCCGCAACCATTCCAACCGGATTGGCGCTTAAGGTTCCAGCTTGGTAAACCGGGCCCAGGGGTGCGACTGCATCCATTAAATCAGCGCGGCCACCGTAACAGCCAACGGGAAATCCACCCCCAATGATTTTTCCATAACAAACTAAATCTGGTTTAAGTCCAAGTTTTTCGGTCATTCCGCCAAGTCCTACCCGAAAACCTGAAATCACTTCGTCCAGCAAAAACAAACAACCATAAGAATGCGTGATGCGCTGGACTTCGTGTAAAAATTCAGGGCGCTGAATCAGCAATCCATAGTTGGCGGGCAGGGGTTCGATGACAACCACGGCAATGTTTTTACCTTCGCGTTCCATAATGGTTTTAAACATTTCTAAATTATCCAAATGGCATACCAAAGTTTCAGCGGCTGTGGCTTCTGAAATTCCGGCACTGCTGGTGGTGGCCTCACCTGCCAATCCGCTGCCGGATTTCACCAGCAAGGAATCCACATGTCCGTGATAACAGCCATCAAATTTTAAAACTTTTTTTCTTCCCGTGGCGCCTCGGGCAACACGCAGGGCGCTCATCACGGCTTCGGTGCCCGAAGAAACAAAACGCATTTTTTCCAGCCAAGGAAGTTCTGCGGCCAACCATTCGGCGAGTTCCAAAGAATATTTTTCGCAAGCACCAAAAGTCCAAGCGGTATCGATCATGCGATGAACTTGCTCGGCAACTTCGGGATCGCGGTGGCCCAGAATTAAAGGCCCGAAACTTAAACAAAAATCGACGTATTTTTTACCTTCGACCGAAGTTAAAAACGCGCCTTCCGATTTTTCGAAAAAAATCGGAGCGTGATCCATACCTTTGAACGAACGAACGGGCGAGTGGACTCCGCCGGGGATTACTTTTTTGGCTCGTTCGAACAATTGTTCGGAATTCATTTCTGACATTTGATTCTCCACTCTGCAGCATTGAAATAAACTTCAAGTTGCTTGGGCTGCAACTGATATTTCAAAAAATCGGCAGTATTTCCAAGTCCACAGGCATGGCGCAGATTTTTTAGCCCTGGCCATTGGGCGCTGGCCTGTAAAAATTCGCTGCCACTGTGCCAAAAAATCATTTTGGCATGTCTAGGCACATTCTCGACAGGATGTCGGGTGACTTGATAAGAAGGATTGGATTTTTCCTCGTGAGTCAACTTGGTCCAAGTTTTTGGGTGATCCCCCATCCAATTTTGCATTGCCGGCAACTGTTGTTCGCCCAGCTGATCCAAACTGCCATGAATCCACAGGCCCTGCGCAGCCAATTTTTGCCAACTGCCGACACCGGAAGTCCATTTGATCTGGTGTTCGGATAAGGGAAAATGAAGGGCGTCTGGTTTTGTTATTAAACAGGGTTTATCTAAGTCATGTTTAAAGTTTTGCAAAGGTGCACGCGCAACTTCGCGCCACAATTCACGGGAATCCAAAAGTTCCTCAGCCGCATACTGTTGTTGAGCCTGCGTCAAAGACTGTGCTTCGGATAAAACTTGTCCCGCCGTGGTCAAGCCCTTCAAAAAATAAACCGAAGCATGTTTTGTATCGACAAAACTAATTCCGATTTTCTGATGGCAACCCCCGCCATATTTTTTTAATGTCGTGCGTTCCAATTCGACATTTTTAAAAGTTTCAGGATCGTGAATGGAATCTAAAATTTTTTGCAAATCCGCGCGGTCGCGCAAAGTTTCAATGGCCAGTGCGCCTTGTGCCGCCGCTGTGGGGTTTAAGGACAATGGCAAAACTTGCCATTGTAAATCCTGCATCGCTGACAATAAAAAACTTTTTGTTTCTGCAAATCGATCAGCAAAAGGACCAGTCAAACGATCTAGGGCAGCCTTTGCAACGACAAGTCCATCCACATTTGTGTTTTGCAAAAGTTTGCGCACCCGTGTCGGAATATTTCCGCGCACATCGGAAAATTCAACCTGGTCTATTTTCCAAGGTAAAGACCAAGTTAAAAATTCCTGCAAATTATAAATCCGCCTGGGCGAACTGCTGAAAATTTTTACCGAAGACTTATTAAACGAAGATTTTTTAAACAACAGAACATCGCGCGAATCTGCGCGCGCAATCGTCGCAGCAATTTTGGTTTCAGGTTTTACTTCCGTCGGTAAATCCTTCCACGAGTGCACCACTAAATCTGTTTTTCCAGATACTAAATCCAAATGAAAATCTTCGGTAAAGACACCTTTTTCCGGCATTTTCCACAGGGGATCGTGCAGATTCTTATCCCCCAGCGATTCGCGGAAATGATACTCAATTTCTAGTTCAGGATTTTTTTGTAAAATTTGTTCGCCCACAGCAAAAGCTTGAAACTGCGCAAGATCACTGGATCTGGATGAAATGTGAATTTTTTTAAGCACAAAGATCATCCCAACCCAGGGGTCGAGACAATGATTTTTGCATAAATTTTTGCGATTTTTTAGAAATCAAATCTCGTGCAGGTAATAGTTTTTCAGCCAAACGGTTTTTTTCTGCATCTAAGTTTTTCATCAACGAAGAAAAATCGACATATTGGTCATCTTGCAAATGCAGGGACAGTTGTGAATCGCGCAGATTTTGATCCCCACGCCAGTCCAAAATCAAAGAATATTCGGCCCCCGAGGTTAAAATTAAATCCACAATTTCTTGATTGGAAATATTGGCAGCAATGATCAGGATTTCATTTTTTCGGTGGGTGTTTTTTAAAACTTCGGAATTCAACAACAAATACCGATCATCGATCAGCCTGCGGTTATAAAGATTTAAATTTTCAGTCTTAAGCCAAGGCTGAATTTCCTGAGCCAACTGTCCGCCGCCCCACAAACTGCAGGGGGTGTCCAAATGCTCGTTGCGATCCTTGATCATTTTTCGGGTCAAGGATCCATAACTTTGGCTGCCCAAATCCTGCAAATATTTTTCGCGGATTTCCTTGGCATCAAACAAGACAGCTTGAAAAAAAGAATTCCATTTTTTTATCCAAGAATCACTGGCCTCGTTGTGAATTTTCAAAAATTCTCGAAACTGTCCCTGAACTTCGGTTTCGCCCATTAAGGGCGAGTGCAATCCGCAAATAACTTCCAGCAAAAACTGATACATCGATTTTTCATCAAAGCGCTGCAGCCCACCACTGGCAAAGTCTTCGCAGTCCGCATAGGGAGGCACGAATACTAAGCTTCTTAGGCAAGTTTTCCATTGCGGAAACTTGGCCAAAGCCTGCGGGATTTCAACTCCGGTTTGAGCGTGATAGATAATCAAGGAATCCATTGCTAAAATATAGTTGAAAACCTAATGATAATTGTCACGGGATTGTCATCCTTGCCGCAATTGGAAAAAAGCTTTAGAACAGACCCATGTTAATTCAAAGACCCCGTCGATTAAGAAAATCCCAAGCTGTGCGCGATTTAATAGCAGAAACAAGATTGTCCATCAGCCAGTTGGTCGAACCCGTTTTTTTCTGCGAGGGCAATCAAATCAAAGTCAGCATCATAACTTTGCCAGGTTTATTTCGCTTCAGCCCCGATTTATTATTGAAACACCTCGAGGGATCTTTGGAACTGGGAATTAAAAGTTTCGCTTTATTTCCAGCTCTGCCAGAAAATAAAAAGAATTCCCAGGCGAGCGAATCCTTAAACGAAAAAGGTTTGGTTCCTGAAACGATTCGACTGATTAAAAAAACTTTTCCCGAAGCCACAATTTTTACTGATATTGCTTTAGATCCATTTTCTTCTGATGGTCATGATGGTTTAGTTCAAGATCAAAAAATCCTGAACGACGAAACGGTCAAAGTCCTAGCGCAAATGGCGGTGGTGCATGCGCAGGCGGGCGCAGATTTTGTTTCGCCTTCTGACATGATGGACGGCCGGGTCGGTGCCATTCGAAAAAGTTTAGATGAAAATAATTTGATCGAAACAGGAATCATGGCCTATTCGGCAAAATACGCTTCGGGTTTTTATGGTCCATTTCGAGATGCACTGGGGTCTGCCCCAAAATTCGGCGACAAAAAAACCTATCAAATGGACACCAGAAATTCGCACGAAGCGATCAAAGAAGTAGGCTTAGACATCGAGCAAGGCGCCGATATTGTGATGGTAAAGCCAGCCCTGTCGTATTTGGACATCATCGCAAAGGTAAAACAAAATTTCCCGCAAACTCCATTAGCCGCCTACAACGTCAGCGGAGAATACGCGATGGTCCAAGCAGCAGCAGCCCGAGGAATGTTGGATCTAGACCGAGTAATTTTAGAAGTTCTGACATCAATAAAAAGAGCTGGGGCAGATATAATTTTCACCTACCACGCCCGAGAAGCCGCAAAACTTTTATAAAATACAAGCGAATGCAATTGGAAATCAATGCTTGCGATATTCGATAACAGAGCCATCTTTCTTAACCGCAAAGATTCGACCCAGTGTTTCAAAAATATATTCAATATCAGAATCCATAAATCGAACTTCAAATCTGTGTTGAGCCATTGAGCCAAGGAAATCTTCCACTTTTTCAAAAACCATTCCGTTCGTTGTTAAGAATCCCAACAAACCATTTTGTCTGGCGCGAACAATATTTGTTATTTTCATTTCTGTAGAAACTTGCAGAAAACTTCCGTCTGGATAAGAAATCCCTAGTTCGGTCGATCCAGTTTTGGGATTCGTTTTGGAAAATAAGAAAGTATTCGGCGCAAGTTGAGACGAAAACTGAAATTCAGCGGGGACATTTAAATCTTTTTGCAAAGCCTTCCGGTTGCCTTGTGCGAAAGAATACTGTTTCCACTGTGAATTTTCTAAAAACAAAATGGACTGTTGACCATCGGATAAAAGCAAATGCAAATCCGAAAAAACTTTTTTTCCGCGAAAAGCTTCGGGCAATGCTTTGGTGGATTCGAGTGAGTCACTGACCCAGGCTACGCGCAAATGATTGTAGTCGCTGCCCGATAAATCGGAATAATCTAGAAACTTTCCGCCGTTGCTGTTTGTGCGAACTGCATACCAATTTCTGGCGTCGTGCAGATCAATGAAAGTTGCAGAAATACCGGCCAGCTCGGGAATTTCGACGATTTTACCATTGAAATAAGCAATTCCAGTTTCTTTAAAACTTAACATCGGTGTGTCCTTGAATAAGGAAATAAATAAATGAGTGGCTTGCTGAGTGCTTCGGTAAATCCACTGAGTTTTTTGTTCTTCGAGTTGGTTGCGGTCAGAGTGATAGTAATTAAATTCGGTGGTGCCGTCGGGATGGGTCAGTGTTTCTTGCACGATGATATTATCGGTTGAAACGGCAAGGCCTGTTTGCCGAGCGGCCGGCATATGCGGGCCAGTTTTTTGGGCAAGCAGACTGACTTCGAAAAAACGTGAAGGCAATTTGGATTGCACGGTTGAAAAAAGTTCAGAACAGATTGGATTATCACTGCCAAAAAAAGAATCCTGACGTGCTTGCACGGGAAAACTGACTAACAATAAGACAGTTGCCAAAAAAGCGAACTGAAAGATCAGAATAAATAGATTAGATAGTCTTGCATTGTTCCTCATAGCCAAAAACTTCCCTCGCCCAATATCAACGCAAATTTTATGCCGACCTGTCAAATCGCGATCTTTGTTGTTATTTATAAGACTTCTTGTTATTTCAATTGGATCGTCAAATCTAACAGTGCCTCTGTGGCGGAATTGGTAGACGCGCTGGACTCAAAATCCAGTGTCGGCAACGGCTTGGGAGTTCGATTCTCCCCGGAGGCACCACAAGATTTCCAAGCAAATTGTCTTCGGTATGCAAATAGTTTGTGTCATCCCGCCAGATCGAATAAAACGCGAGCACTACCTGCGCCGAAGTGAATGAGGCAAAACCCAACAATTTTTGAATAAATTATCTGACGAAGTTTTAATCTATTTATGTAAAAAATATTTTAGCGAAATAGTTTTTAGTTTTTATGTATTAAATTTTCTTTGTTTAGTATAACTGGGTCGGGGTCGCAGAAAAAAGGGGAAATATTGTGAAACACATTTTACTTTTCGTTATCTTGGGGATGACTTTTGGTTGCACGAAGTCTGGCAGCGGCAACTCTGGAACTCCACCGCCACCTATTTCTCTGCAATCAGCTGGGAAATTTATTCCTGATACAGGCGTAAAAATGACCTTCGAAGAAGAAAAAAGCGAATTCACCTTGGGTTGCAAAAAACAAGGAATACAAGAGGGCAACAATGAATTCGACCCTCGTTTGCGGCCGGGAATGATTTTTACTAGCATTTTTACAAGGCAATCTGTGTTTGTGCCATTGCATAGTTTTCAGCAACAGATACAAGTGATCAGTGCTGCGCCCTTAAAACAAGATTTGATTTTGAAAACGTCGAGCGTATTAGGAGTGGATCCATCCGGCCTCATCAATAAGTATTCAGTGACTTGCCATTTCGTGAATAGCGATTTTTCTTGTAATTACAAAACCCCGCAAGGCAAAGAACTGGATCAACCTAAAGAAGATACAAGCAACTGTAAGTTGGTTGACGTAAAATTCGAATCTTTTGAAAAAATAAAAGGAAAATATATTTTAGGTTCGAAAGAGGCTATTCCTGCAACGCAAATAACTTATAAAAGTTCGGGCACAATTGTTTGTGGCAATAATAAAATGGGACCAGGAACGAGCACTCTAATTAATGTAAATTCAAACAGTTATATTTCTGTCAAAACATCGAGTTATTGCGGTGGCACGATAGTTTTTTACAAAAACACCCTTAAAGATGGATCTGGAAAGGTCATTCATTCTTCACAGTCGGAAGAACAACACCTGCCGCATTTATAAACATTTTCTACTTGCATCCCCGCTGAATTATCATAGCCTTTGTTTATAACAAGGAGCAGTTATGATGTTTCAGCGCAGTTTTTTTTCAATGACATTTTGTTTAATTTCATTTTTCGGTTGTTCCAGCCCTAAAAATACCACTGCGGCCCCCGTATTTACGGATCAGCCTAATGGAAAATACCAAGCGGAAAAAGAATTGCCTGCGGATGACAGCTCTCATTATACATTTGGCTGTAAAACCAAGGGTCAAGCCGAACACATTCTGCAAATTGATCCTCGTTTAAAGGCGGGAATGGTTTTTAACTATTCAGTCCAAGTCAGTTCGACCATTTCGCCTTCGACCAGTATCATTATGCAAGCTCAGGTTCTAAGCGTAGATTTGCAAAATCTGGTGGCAAATTTAACTGTGCAAGCCTCGGCGGGAATTCCCGGAGTCAATCCGGGAATGACCAGCAAAAAATCTTGCCTGCTGAGTCCAGACGGTTTTTTGCGTTGCACGTATGAGCCCAACTTACCCACAGCTCAATTTCAGTTGCCGGATTGCAAAATTATTGACGGAAAATTTCATGCTCATCCAAAATCAGTGGGAAAATTCACCACAACTTCTGGGCAAACAGTGAACGCATTTAAATTTGTCCATGACGCCAACGGCACCGTAGTTTGCAATAATAAAAATATGGGAACAGGTTCGATCGTTATTACGAGCGTTCATTCCAACGAAGTGCCCACCGCTACGGTGGCCAACCAATGCGGAGGCGTGCAAATTTTCAGCTCGTATACGGTGAAAAAAACCGATGGCAGCGTTATTTATGCAACCAGATACGAACACAACTCTGTTCGATAAGACTTAAATTATCTAAGCCCAATTTTAAACTGATTCTCATTGGTGGCTTCGGTAAAACTGCCAAACAAATGATCCCAAATCATCAGGCCGATTCCGTAATTGGAATCGTGTTCGATGCGATCATACGAGTGATGAACTCGGTGCACAGTGGGCAAAACCAAAATGTATTTCAAATATTTTTCTAGGCGGGCCGGAAAACGCAAATTCGAATGCGAAAACAACAAAGCGAATACCACCCAGGCTTGATACATGGCCAAAACTAAAATGGGCAGTCCCATAAGGCTTACGATCGCTAATTGAATCAGACCTCGATACAAAGACTCTAACGGATTGAAATAAAATGCGCTGGTCACATCAATATAGGTATCGGTGTGATGCAGCCGGTGAAATTTCCAGGCGCGATTCCACAGATGCAAAGATCGGTGGATCCAATAATTAGTAAAATCATAAAAAATAACAAAACCCACTGCGATCCAAAAATTATGGGCGGCACCAAGGTAATTTCCAGGTAAAAAGGAAAACTGTGAAAAGAAGATCGACGTTTTTAGCACCGCAAAGGAAACGCTGCCCAAAAGCGCCAAATTGACCAAACCCAAGACGATATTTCTGCCCGCGTGTCTCCACCGATTTGGCGGAATGGTTTGGGCTGCAAAAAAACTTTCTAAAATAAAAAACAGGGGATAGCCAAAAATAAAAATCAGTTGGGCCGCCTGCTGAAAGTGGTGCGATAATTGCTGAGATTCATAAGTGGGCATTGTCCTTATTAGAAAAGACAATTCCCGGCAGGGATAGAAAATATTTCTAAGCTGGACAAAAGATCGACGCATTTCGCACTTGGAATTTATTTCACAAAGGCGAAGAATTCGCACTCAAATCAAACAAGATCTGATTTGAAGCCCGAAACTGAACAGGGCTCACAGTTTTTAAACCTGGCATCAGGGTTGCTCTCATTCCAGTGGGTCCGAATAAAATGAGGAGAATATATATGGAAAAGAAAAAGATTTCAATTTTGGTGCTGAGCACGCTGTTTGCGTATTCAGTATCATACGCTGCGACTTCAGGTCGTGATCTAGATCAAGAAATTGATCAGCTCACTGCTCAACGTGCAGCCCAACAAGCCGCTTCTGGTCAGACTGCTGGTTCACCAGCGGGTGCCGGTGCAGCGATTGCGCCACAAGGTGATGTGCGTGGTCAGCCGATTTATATTTTAAATCAGGCGACACCTACTTCGAATGCTCAGGTTTCGACTGCTGCTCAAGTGCAAAGACAGGCACAAGTAGATGTCACTGCAGCGCCTTTGCAAAAATCACGTGCAGAGCAAATTCGTGAAGCTCGTCAACAAGCCGAGATCAATACTGAAAACAGTATTGTTGAGAAATTAGAAGTTTCTCGTATCGAAGACGAAAAACGCCGTGCTCAACAAATTTTGGGAAACACCAATCCTGTGGTGATTCAGAATGTAAACCAAAATACAGCCGCAGCTGCTGCAGTTGTTGCGCCTGCGGTTGTTGCACCAGTTGTTGTAGCGCCTGCTCCAGTTCCACCACCTCCAGTGGTTGTGGCCCCTGTTGCACCGATTGCAGTAATTGTGCATGAACGTGAAGACGAACCAGAAGAAAAACCGCACCGCGATCCTAAGTATTTTTCTGGAAACATTGGTGTTTCGCAATATCCTGATGTGCGCAATGTTCGTGGAAATTACAGCCTGGGGGCTGCACTTGGAATCAAAGTCAGCGACGCCTACGCCGTGGAGGGTTCTTTCACCTATGGAAACTATACTTTAGATACTCGCGCTCCTGGATATTATGACTACACAAGCGGAACTTATATTCCAGCTTCGATGGATGTCGATCAGTATGCTTTTGGAATTGCCACAAAATGGTTTTTCTCGGACAGCTTGATCCGTCCTTATGTTGGAGGCGCCGCTCAGTATTCTTACCGCACTTATAAATGGAGCCAAAGTAATTATTGCAGCTATTGCAGCGGCAGTAATTCGAATACGGCCAATTCAAGTGCAGTTGATTTAGGATTCTTAGTAGGAACTGATTTCCAACTAACTAAAAACTTTAGTTTGGGTCTGGATTTCCGTTACTTCTTTAACTTTATCAACCGTGTGAATGCTTCGAACGGTTCTGCTTTGAATACTTCTTATGTGGATAATTTAGAGAAGTTTCAGTATTACAATTTAGGTTTAGTAGGATCTTACTACTTCTAAACGGTTCTGCTCATAAGTATTCGTAAACCCGGAAAGCCTTTGTGTTTGTGTAACACAAGGGCTTTTTGCGTTTTAAGTTTTCATTTGGGCTGATCTCATTTAGACTTTTGTTATGGCACTTGTCTTAAGTTTATTCAGCACTTGGATTTTTGCAGCAGCGGTGGGAAACCCGGTTTTGGTCTCATCCACCGTGGGTGAAGTCGATGGGCCCGTTTATACTTCGCGCGATTTAAAATTATTTTATTATTTAAAGGGCCAAAAGACGGTCGATTCCCAATCCGCACAGTGGGTGGCCTATATCGATAATTTTTTAATCGAGCTGGCTGAAATTCGCGAAGGTGAATTGTTTAATTTATTGTCTGAAGTAGATACAAAAAAAATCGACGGCATCGACAAGATGAAAAAAATGCCAGGCTTTGCGGATGAAAATTACTCGATTGCTGAAATTCAAAAAATGGCAGCTATGGAAAAACGAGCCGCACAAATGACCGAAATCAAAGCAGACACTTTGAAACGCGATATCAGTGACAATGAAGCCAAAGATTATTTCGAAAAAAACCGTGCCAAATTCGACCAATTCGGATTTGAAAAATTCAAAGACAATATCAAAACTTTTCTGCAGCAACAGGAATTAGAATTAAAATTAAGTGCCTGGCGCGAAATTCTGAAAAAGAAATATAAGGTCAAAAATTATTTCGATTTGGCTAAATAAGTTTATGTTTGGACGGTCGGGCGGGATTCGACGACATATAGGGATTTGACGGCAAACAGAGATTCGATGGTAAATGAAGATTCGATGGTAAATGAAGATTCGAAGGCAAATAGAGATTTAATGGTAAACAAAGATTCAATTAGAAAAATAACGACTGCGGATTTTCCATCTATTTTAGCACTGACGGCAGGTTTACCCCAATCCGCAGGATTTTCTTGGCAAAAAGAAAAATTACTTAGCGAACTGCAATCCGCCGAAGGCTATGTTTCGGTCGGGGAATCGGTAAGTGCGTTTGTTTTATTCCGAACAGCAGCGCCCACTGCGGACATCACAGTATTGGCAACTAGGCCTGCTGTTTTGAAAAAAGGAAAAATGTTTCAGCTGTTGAATCAGGTTTTCGAACTTGAACAAGGCATCGCAAGATGGCTGATCGAAGTGCATCCAGGGAATGGGGGAGCGCTTGCGCTTTACAAAAAATTAGGATTTAAAAAAATCTCGGAACGAAAAAATTATTACAGCGATGGTCAGGCCTGCTGGCTGCTGGAATATCTTCATAAATAGACAACATCGAAAGCCTAAATTTACCAAGACAATTTACCTAATCACGATCGCGATTGTGCTTGCCACAAAGCAGCCGCAAATTTTCTGCGGAATTATCACCGAAATGTCGAAACGGATGCACATGATCCAGCTGAATTTGATAACGAGATCCACATTTTTTCTGAGTGTCGGGATCAACAAACTGACAGCAACCCTGATCCCGCTGCCAAACAATTTTTTTTACTGCAGCCGAGATATAACGAGATCGTTTTGGGCTGGGTTTATTGTTGGTGTTTTTTCGCGAGGTGATTGGATTTAGTTTTTCTTTTGAATTTTCGGCTCGAGGTTCGGCGCAGGTAATGCTCGCATCCTGTTCGATCTGGGAAGGGTCGGTCGATCTATCTTGATTGGAATTCTTTTTAGTAAACTGTCTATGCAATTTTTCAACCATAACTTTGAAAAACTGCGCTTGGGTCATATTTGGATTTTGGTGCGACATCCAAAGTTTTAGTTCATTCATTTTTTCTTTGGTCTCGGAATCGATAACAAAACGAAGCTCAATTAAATCTTCAGATAGCACTTTTTCTTGTTCTTTGGATTTCAAACAAAGCTCGGGCGCAAGTTTAAATAATTCTTTCTCGGCTTCGCGGGTCGACTTATTTTCCAGTTTTTTAAAAAGCTCGGTTTTTTCTGCAATCGAGATCCTCTTGCCAGAATCACTGGCTTTCTTATTTAAGAAATTCTGACCTTGGGAAACCACGGATAAGCTTAAAGACTTATCCGCAATTTTTTCCCTTAATTCTGGAATTTCTGCAATCGCGCGAGCCGCTTGAATTCTGCGCATGGCTGATGACGGCTCATAACCTAAATCTTTGGTAACAAAATCGAACAGGGAACTAAAGCCAAGTTTTAAAAAAAACTTTCTTTGATTGATTTCGGCAATCAGCTCGATCACCTGCAAGGTTAGATCTTGCTCGTTTTTGGCAGCTTCCCTGATTTGGTTCAGAAGCACGTTATTATCCAAAGATTTAAAGACTTCATCTTTTGACAAAGAATTCTTTTCTGAGAAGGGTGTCGTTTCCACAAAAGATTTATCTTTTTCCGAAATACTCGCAGGCGCAGAATTCCCAACATCAGAAAGTTCAGCGCAAAATTCCAACTGAACCTCTTTCGAGTAATCATATTCTTCCAGCACAAACCCTCATTTCTACTTCAAGATCGAAGTAGAAAAAACTTATCACAGGTTTTTAAAATGCAATTTTCAGGTTTCCAGGAATGATAAATGCACAAATGAAATCTAACACTCAACGCAGGAATTGGGCTATTAACGAAAGCTTATGAAAAACTAGAAAAAACAGCTTCCCAGTAAAAAATAATTTAAATTAAGCGTATTTAATCCTTAAGAAAACTCGTCAATAATTTTTTATTTTTTAACGCAAGTTGCAACACTAAAATGAACGGCGCAGTTTTGGATAACGCGAGTCGCGACAGCAAGAGGGCGAAGTGTTTTGGGACAACCCGAGCCTCGACACCAAAAGCGGGACGGCATATTTAACAAGTTTTTTTATCGAAGCCTAGATAGCGCATGATCCCTTTTGACTGGGTTTATTTGCGGCCGATTGGATTTGCTTTTCCATTTAAATCTTCGGATAGAGGTTCGGCGCAGACAGTGCTCGCATCCTGTTCGATTTAAGAATCCGTGAATGCCCTTTCGGAATGCAGTTCAAGTTATGAATTTAAAATCAAAAAATTGTAAATTCGCCCATCTTTGCAAAAATCTGTAAAATACTTCGACAGTTCAGCGCCGCCAAAAGAATCTCAGCGCAGGCTGGGCTGGCCTGATTTTAGCATACATGGTTTTGGGCAATGGGCCCGTGGTTCGTGTTTATTTAACGAAAAGGAATACTTCGATGAAAAATCTATTGTTAATCGCTTGTGCTTTTGGATTTGCAGCCTGCACGAATAACAGCGGCAGTAAAAAAGATGCCCCAGCCGCGGTTGCTAAACCAGCAGGTCCCAATGCAACCCCGGTTGCACCAGAGATTTTGCGCGAATCTTATGAGTTCACTGAAAATGGTTGTTATACCCGAAAACATGAATTCGTTTCGATAGACAGCGATGATTTAAAAAAACAACTTTGCACAGCACTGCAAGACGATCAGCTGAATGGATCCAATGGGTGCGCAGAAAATTTACGCCGCGAACTTTTTGAAAAAAAATGTGCTGGTCTTACTTGGACGGTTCAGTATCATTCGGGCGCGAAAACAGCCAATCCACGAACCGAAAATATGGCCCAAGATCAAAAAGTTGGAAAAAGTTTAGAATTTGTTTTGGTGGACCGAATCGCCATTTCTGAAGCAATTACCGGTGACGACAAATTGGAAGCACGGCAACTGGGCCAAGATTTGCTTAGCTGTGGACTGAGTTATTTGGGTCCAAAATGTTTGGGTCAGCAAAGCACTTCGGCTTTTCATGCGATGTTGCATGGCGGTCCAGAAAGTTTTGATTTTTATTCTCAAATAAAAACAACATCGATGTCTTCGTTCATCGCAATTGTTTTTGACGTTAAGCAAATTGAGCCAAGCGTGCAAGCAACTGAATTTAAAATTTTTAAAATTTTAAAACCTCGTGGCACCCGATCCATGAAGTCCTATTTACAAGACGAAAAATCGGTTCAAGTCTTGTTAAAAGGTTGGATTGCTCAGGATTTCCAAGCAGGCTTATTAAGCCGTTTGAACGCCCCTCGCGATATCCGTGAACTTTATCATTTAACCCGAAAACTTTTGGAAATTTCTAAAGAAGATCGTTCAGCGACACTTGCGACCATTCAGGAATCCATTCAAAAAAACGCTCGGCACATTGTGGACAGCGCAGACACCAAATACCAAGAAGAGTTTCTGGCATTGATGATCAACGAGCTTAAAATGGATGGAAAAGTTTTGACGACCATCTGCGAATCATTTTTAAACTCAACTTCAGCTAATTTACAGCAAGTTGCCGCCGTCGAAATTCTGACCATCGATCCAAAACGTGACGACATGAAAAACCGAGTTCTAAGAGCCTTAAACGGTTCAAACTCAGAACTGCGTAGAAAAGCAACGTTGGCTTTGTCTAAGTCAAATATGACTGTGGTTGACGGCAGCGAAGTTTTACAAAGATTAAATGATCCAGATATTGCTGTGCAAAAAGAAGCCACTGAAATCGCGCAAAATATGCCTGTCAGCGACAGGCATTTGCCCGCACTGAGAGTCATTTTGGTTACAAGCAGACCCAGCGCACGATTGCAGGCAATCAAAGTTCTTGGCCGAATCAATACTGACGCTGCGAATTTGGAATTGATTCAATTTATGAATGATACAGACCCAGAAGTGGTCAAAGAAGTTTGGCATATATTAAACCATAAATCGTTGGATGCTGCTTGCGTGGATGCTTTGACGCAAAAAATGGCAAGTTCGTCCGTGCTGGTTCGCAAACAGGCGGCTAAATTATTGGGAAAAATCGATATTGATTTATCGATCATGGCTTTAATTGGTCGATTGGGTGATTCGGATTCCGATGTTGAAAAAACTATTACCGCCCAGCTGATGAATAATTCGTTGAACAACAGCCATGTCGAAGCTTTGGCTGTTCATTACAGTAATCAACAGCCGCAAGTGCGTGTTGACGTAAGTCAGTTGTTGGGAAAAATCATGGGCTTCGAAGCCGACGGCGCTTTGATCAAGCAATTGTCTGATTCTGACCGCGAAGTGCGCCAAGTTACCATGAAACAATTGTCGCAAAGAAAACTGACCGAAGATTCACTGCGAAACCTAGTGCCACTTCTACAAAACTCAGAATGGACAGTAAGAAAAGACGCGGCCACATTGTTGGGAAAAATTAAATGTGAGGCCTCGGCAAAAGCATTGAACGAACAATTGTCGTTCGAACGAGAAGTGGGCGTGATCCAAGCGATCGTAACTTCGCGTGAGGCTATAAAATAAGCTTAAACCGTGCCGGCGTTTGGAAAACAACTTGCCGGCCCTGATCAATCTTGCTATCACTTGAATCTGTTAACGGGGCCATAAGACCCCGTTTTTTTTTGGAAAAAACGCTGAAAGCGAATTTCTCCAAAAAATTACCCAGATTCAGGAATACGTATGATAGAAACCAATGATCACCGCCAATCCTCCAAAGCCGCTTGGTTGATCCAAGTCGAAGACCTTGCTCGTCAAGTCTGCGACCGCGAATCTTGCATCTTTTACGAGCTGGAAATGGTCGGCCAGGGCCGCAACCGCGTGCTGCGTGTCTATATTGATAAAGACGGATCGATTGCGGTCGGCGACTGCGAAAATGTGTCTAAGGGGCTGAATTTATTGCTGGATCAGGCTGATGTCATTCCGGGTGGGGCTTATTATTTAGAAGTTTCAACCCCAGGTTTGGACCGTGGGCTGTCCCGCGCCTGGCATTTTGCCAAAGTCGTGGGTAAGACAATATGGCTTAGGATGAATCAAAGTTTAGGAGATATTTCTCCGGAACAAAGAACCGCACTGGGTTCTTTGACGACGGCGAAAAAATTTGAAGCAGAAGTGCTTTCGGCTGACGACAACAACGTCAGCATCAGGCTGAACGCCAATGACTTGGTCATTCCGTTTAGTGTGATTGAAAAAGCGCAACTGGTGATTGATATCCCGAAACCGCAGAAACCAAAAGGTTTGAAGCAAATGCAAAAGGACTCGCGGCAGAATCGCAAATAGTAATTTAAACTAGAGGAGTTTAAAAGTTATGGCTGAAAATAATATTTTTTCTGATTTAGGTCGAGTGATCGAACAAGTTGGTAAAGACAAAGGAATTGATCGCGCCCTGATCGTCGACGCTGTCGTGCAAGGCATGCTGGTCGCTGCCAGAAAAAAATTCGGCACTTACCGAGAAATCGAAGCCAGTTATAACGAAACATCGGGCGAAGTTGAATTGTTCGAATTCAAAGAAGTCGTGCCCCGCGAAAAATTCATCGACGAAGAAGTCGAAATCCCTTTGGACGAAGCCTTGAAATTAGATCCAGATGCCGCCATCGATGACACCATCGGGATCCGCATGGAATCCGGCGACTTGGGCCGAATTGCTGCGCAAACGGCGAAACAAATTATTTTACAAAAAGTCCGCGATGCAGAACGCGAAATTATTTTCAATGAATTCGAACAGCGCAAAGGCGAAATCGCATCCGGCATTGCGCGCCGAGTGGAAAAAGGTTCCATCGTTGTGGATTTGGGGCGAACCGAAGCTTACATTCCACCACGCGAACAAATCCCCGGCGAACAATACAAACCCGGTGATCGCATCCAAGGTTATTTGTTGGAAGTGCGACAAACCACTCGTGGTCCGCAGATCATTATGTCGCGGGCGTCAGAATTATATTTAATGAAATTATTCGAAGTTGAAGTTCCCGAAATTTATGACGGCATTGTGGAATTAATGGCCGCAGCCCGTGAACCCGGTCAGCGCGCCAAAATTGCGGTGCGATCGAAAGATGCAGCCGTTGATCCTGTCGGCGCCTGCGTTGGGATGAAGGGTTCGCGCGTTCAAACGATCGTGCAAGAATTAAAAGGCGAAAAAATCGACATCGTTTTATGGGACGAAGACATCACTCGTTTTGCTTGCAATGCATTGGCTCCGGCGGAAATTTCGCGGGTTTTCTTGGATGAAAATAACCACGAAATGGAAGTCGTAATTCCTGACAATCAATTGTCCTTGGCAATTGGTCGCAAAGGACAAAACGTGCGTCTTGCTGCAAAACTTACCGGCTGGCGTTTGGATATTATTTCTGAAACAGCGGCTTCGTCGCGAACTGCGGAATCGATTTTCAATATGATGTTGATTCCTGGGATGAGCGAAACCATGGCGCAAAATATTTTTCAATCTGGATACGGATCTTTCCAGGCGGTTTCTCAGGCTTCGGTCGAAGACATCATGACCATTGCTGGTTATGAAGACCCAGAAAAAGCGAAAAAATTGATTGCCGATTCCAAAGCCTTGGTTGAAAAATACGCGGCTGAAGGAATTCCAATACCCAAAGCTCCTCAGGCAGCTGTTGTGGTTGCCAGCAAAGGTGGATCTTCTGCAAAAGATCAAGCCGAAGAACGCTTGCGCGAAGAATTGAAAAAAATAAATACAACTAATCCCGAAAATGAGGGAAAGGATGTCAGTGAGTAATCCGAAAGTTTTCGAATTCGCAAAAGAAATTGGGATGACCCCATTGGCCCTTATGGACAAAATCCGCGAGTGGAATTTGCCCGTGAAAAGTCATATGGCGGAATTGAGTCCCGAAACTCTGGCAGCATTAAAAGAAAAAGTCGGCGGCAAAAAATCCTCTGACGATGCGAAAAAGAAAACTGCTGGTAAAACGGCGACGGCGAAAACTGCGTCGAAAGCAGCTGCTCCAAAAGCCACGGCAAAAGCCAAAGCTGCACCTGCACCAGTGGTTAAAGCAGGGGCTAAAAAAGTTATTAAAAAAGATGCTCCGGAAACTGCCAAGGCCAGCCTTGAGGCAAAACCCACAGTGGTGCGCCGAAAAGCAGGTGCTGTGCCTTTGCCTCCGCCAGAAAAAGTGGAAGAAACACTTGAAGAAGAAAATCTTCCAGTTGAAGCATCGGTTGAAGTCGAAGCAGCAGTGGAATCCCAGCCTGAACAGGCTGCCCCGGCTGCTAAATTTACGGAAGCTCCTGAAGTCATTGTTCCAGCCGCAGCTCCTGCGGTCAGTGTTCCCGCTGCGCCCGTAGTGGCAGCAGCGCCAGTTGCGGCGGCGGCGGCCCCTGCGCCAGTTGCTGTCGAAGTAAAATCAGCGCCAACGCCTTCTCGAAAAAAAGAAGTGACGGTTGGAACCAGCGGAGTTTCCTCTGGATTAACTGCACGAAAAAATATTGTTGGTCGAATGGATTTGTCCCGAGTTCAAGGCCCCAGCAGACCTCCTGGCCCCGGTGGATACCGTGGACCGGGCGGACCTCGCACCGGCGGCGGACCGGGTGGACCGCGAACGAATACCGGCGGGCCTCAATCTAATTTCGGCGGCCCACCACGACCGGGTGGCCAGCGCACTAATTTGCGCGCAGGTTTTGTTGCTCAATCCATTCCGCTTCCACAAGATGATTTCGAAAGTGAAGAGTCCATCAAGCGCAAAGCTTTAGAGAAAAAAGCCAAGCGTTTAGAAGGCCCAGCATCGACACGTGAAAAAGAAGAAGTCGTCGAAGATTTCAACGCCGTTGAATTTAGAAAACGCGAATTGGTGTTCCAACCGAAAAAGAAAAAAGGCACTTTATTCCGCGAAGCTAAAAAAACTCAGATTACTACTTCGAAAGCTTCGAAACGAATTTTGAAAGTCATTGGTCAGATGAAAGTTTCCGATGTCGCCCATGAAATTGGCGTCAAAGGTGCACAGCTTATCAAAGCATTGGTGCTGAACGGAGTGACTGCAAATTTAAATACAAGTTTGGATTTTGATACGATCGCATTAATTATTCCTGAATTTAAATGGGAAGCACAAAACGTGCAAAGATCTGCCGAAGAAGTTCTGACCGAAGAAGCCTTTGGTGAATTAGATGTTGCTCGCATTACGCGACCACCGGTTGTGACCATTATGGGTCATGTCGATCATGGAAAAACTTCTTTGCTGGATGTGATTCGCAAAACCAATGTCGCCAGTGGCGAAGCCGGCGGGATTACTCAGCATATCGGTGCCTATTCTGTGAAATTAGAAAACGGTGTGCAGATTACCTTCCTGGATACTCCGGGCCACGAAGCCTTCACCGCCATGCGCGCGCGCGGGGCCAATGCCACGGATATCGCCGTGATTGTGGTTGCTGCCGATGACGGAATGATGCCGCAAACAATGGAAGCCGTAAACCATGCAAAAGCTGCGAAGGTTCCCATTATTGTCGCCATCAATAAAATGGATAAACCCGGCGCCAATCCAGAAAAAATTAAACAACAATTAACTGAATTAGAATTGGTGCCCGAAGAATGGGGCGGAACAACGATTTACGTTCCAGTTTCCGCAATGAAAAAAACCGGCATTAAAGAATTACTTGAACAAATCCAACTGGTCGCAGAAATGCAGGATTTAAAAGCAAATCCTCAACGATCAGGCACGGGCATCGTCATTGAATCCAAAATTGCAAAAGGTCGCGGACCGGTTGCAACTTTGTTGGTAAAAGATGGAACGGTTAAACTGGGACAATTGGTTGTCGCAGGTCGAGTACGCGGTCGGGTGAAATCTTTGACCAACGAAAAAGGCGAACAGTTAAAAGAAGTTCTGCCAGGATTCCCAGCCGAAGTTTTAGGCCTTAGTGAAACTCCCGATGCCGGTGATCAATTTGACGTGGTCGAAAATGAAGAAGTTGCAGAACGAGTTCTGCATCTGCGCCAAGAACTGCACCGAAAATCTTTGATCGTGGATAAGAAACATTCGCTGGAAGATATTTTCAGCAAGGCGACTCAAGGCGATGTAAAAGAATTAAATCTAATTTTAAAAGCCGATGTGCACGGGTCATTAGAGGCCATCCGCGGAATGATTGGCAAGATTTCAACTGTGGAAGTGAAAACCAAAATCATTCACTCGGCAGTGGGTGGAATCAGCGAATCGGATGTGTTGTTGGCCCAAGGTTCAAAAGCTTTGGTGATTGGTTTCAACGTCAGACCAGATTCAGTTGCAGCAAACCGAGCCAAACAATTGGGCATCGAGCTGCGCACTTATTCGATCGTTTACGAAATGGTGGACGATCTGAAAAAAGCCATGGGCGGATTGTTGACCCCAGATATTGTGGAAAAAGTTATGGGCCGCGCCGAAGTTCGCAATATTTTCAGCGTTCCAAAACTGGGCACGATTGCGGGAAGTTTTATCACCGATGGCAAAGTGCAAAGATCGAATCAATTGCGCTTAATTCGCGATGGAAAAATTATTTACGATGGAAAATTGGTCAGCCTGAAACGATTCAAAGATGACGCCAAAGAAGTGGCGCAGGGTTTTGAATGCGGTATCGGAATTGAAAATTACAACGACATCAAAGTCGGCGATGTGATCGAAGCTTACGTCAAAGAAGAAGTCGCACGCGAACTTTCAGCGCCAATAGGTCCCAGTTAATGGCTCAACCTGAAAACCTAAGAATTTTGCGCGTCGAATCTGAAATCAAATTGGTCCTGGCCAATTGGGTGATGACCAGATTTCAGCGCGAATTCCCCGGAATTTTAAGTGTGACCCGAGTGCAGATCACCAAAGATCTGCGCCAGGCCAAAGCTTTTGTTTCCTGGTTATCGGGCGAAGATTTAAGTGAAGGCAGCGAGAAAACTTTTTCGCAAATCATCAAAGAAATTAACGCCGAAGCTTCTGAGGCACAAAGTCTGATCGCCAAAAAAATTCATATGCGCTATTGCCCAAAAGTAGAATTTAGAAAAGACGAAAGTCTGCAGCAAGTTTTAAAAGTTGAAAAAATTCTGAATGAGATTTCAAAAAATAATTCAGCTGAGCAAAATCTGTGAAATTATCAGAATTTTCGGGCTTACTTTTGGTCAATAAACCAAGTGGCATGACCAGCCACGATGTCGTGCAAAAAGTGCGAAATATTTTAGGCATACGCGAAGTCGGCCATTCTGGAACTTTGGATCCCATTGCCGAAGGGCTGATGATTTTACTGATCGGTCAGGGCACCAAACTAAGCCAATATATTTTGCAGGGAAATAAAAAATACCGCGCGCAAATTTTATTGGGAACCCAGACCGATACATTCGACATCACCGGAAAAATCTTGGGTGAAAAAAATGTCGATCAAACATTTGAACAAATTAAGACCCACGCGTTGACCATGACCGGTGAATTCGAATGGCCCGTGCCGATTTTTTCTGCGGTAAAAATCGACGGAAAAAAACTTTACGAATACGCCCGCGAAACCGATGAAAGCAAAAAAGTAAGCATCACTTGCCCCACCAAATTAATGAAATTTTGGGATTTAGACATCCAAGATTTAGGCCCATCGGAAATCCAAGTGTCGATGAGCTGTTCAAAAGGCAGTTATGTGCGCACCTGGATTTCAGAATTGGGAAGCGCATTGGGCTGTGGCGCTACGATGAAAGGGCTGACCAGAACAGGATCTGAACCCTATGAATTATCCCAAGCAATAAGCTTAGAAGATTTAGCAAAATTTTCTGCCGATTTTGAATCGGCAAATAAATCCGAAGACCAACAACCAATGGAATTGCTGCCAGCTTTTGTAAGTTTGCGCGAAGCAATGCCTTGGATGATGTTGATGCGCGTATCGGGTCAAGACGAACAACTTTTAAAAAACGGACAGATTAGTCAAAAATTAAAATCAGCCCTAATTCGCGAATACCGCCCAGGCAAAGGCGATTGGGTGCAAGTGCACACTTTCGATAATCAGTTGCTAGCAATTTTAGGTTTGCAAGAACAGGGCTTTCAAATCCGCCGAGTTTTTCACTGATCCTCAGATCCAATTAAACGCAATCATTACCGGCGCAGGAAGTGATCGCGTTTAATTGGATTTGAGCCATTCTTTCGGAAATTTCGAAATACGGACGGACTCTGGACACCCGCAGCTGTCAGTAGGGACCTGGCAGTGGTCGTAATTTTGCTGTGATATTTTATATGCAAAACCGAAGTAGAATGGTGCAAGAATTTTTTGCTTTCAAAAACTTTATAGATCGCGCGAATTTAAAAGCCAATGCTAAAACAGAATTAGAATTTTTAGTTAGAAGAGCCCTTAAGAAAAATAAATTTGAATTGATCGCTCAAGTTACCCCAAACGCAAATTCCAACTTTTACTTAATGGCAACAGTAGAACTTGGTCAAAAGTGGAAGGTTAATGATCTGACGGATTTTCCACACATAATGGATTTTTGCCAAGATTGGTTGAATGAAAATTGTCCCGAGGATTTCCTAATGAATTTTACAGAAGAAAAAGGAATTCAAGCAGGTCAAGAGTTACGAAGAATACTTGTAACGATCTTCATCCCGAAGTAGTGGAATTCCTGATTGCATTTTCTCTAGATCTTTTGCCACTAGTTTTAAATCAACTGGGGTCTTTCTTCGCACTTCAAAGTCACAAATCCGTCCGGTTTCTGGATCCAACTCGATTTCAGTAGTTTCGCCCATAAATTGAAATGTTTGAATTCCATCAAAATTATAAATCTGAACATAATTTTTACGAGCATTTAACAATGCAAACATTTTTTTTCCTAAAACAGAGCGATCACAGATCAACTGACAATGGATAACATTTAGCTTTTCATCAAGTTCTAGCAAAATACCGGATTCAGCTAGAGCTTTGTATTCCGAAAAATATTTTTTGCAAGCCTCGAATTCCGTCATAAAATCTTATCGGCAAACCCAATTGGAACTAAGAAATTATAGGAAAATTGTTTAACTTTTTGACATATTACCGACGAATCACCCAATCACCATCATCCGATAATTCCAAATTCCCATTGCGGAAATATCCTTTAAACTGTCGTACCATTTCGGCGTGCAGTTTTTCGCGGTCGCGAAGATTTTCTGCCGTCCAAGCAAAGCGCGTGATGTTCGGTCGGTCGGTGATAAAATTTCCGAACAGCATTGCAATATCCAAACCGTGAAAGGCTCCGAATAGATCCCGCCAAGGGGCTGGAAGGTTTTTCCATTTAAAAATAGATCGATAGGTTTGATTTTGTCTTTTGGAATACAATCCCGTCAGTCGATCTACGGTAAAATTAAAAATGGAATTGGCTGCCGCAGCCGTTGTCAGAAACTGGATTTGCAAAAGTGGAGAAATAAAATCCGAACGCGACAATTTTCTATCTTGAGAATTGATCAATCCATAAATTCTTTTTTGGTTCAGTCCTGTAAAAAATGGCAGCATTAGAAAATTAACTTCATCCGAAGTTGTTCCCAGAATCATTGGCAGTGCAGTAAAATGATTGGCCGCAAAATCGAATAGCCCACCGGCAGGCAGCACGTATCCATCCGCAATATGCTGAATGGGAATCAGCGACCGGCTGGCTTGCAAAATGGCCTCTGCGGATTGTTCATACAAAAAATTTCTTAGTTCAGTTCTACTTTTAAAAAACCCCAAGCCCGTTACCAATTGTTGGGCGCGCAGTTCCGCAATTTCTTTTGGATAAGAATTTGGGATTCCAGAAAAACAGGCCGAGCGTTGAAATAAATTATTAGCCAGCGGAGATTGCACCAATCCCCAAACATTCATGCAGCCCGAAGACTGTCCCATGATAGTAATATTATTGGGGTCTCCGCCCACGCCCGCAGCATTTTTCTGCAGCCATTTTAAAATCTGAATTAAATCTAAAGTTGTGTAATTACCAGAATCGTCTAGCTTATCTCCGTTTTTTAATTCGGCCAAATTCAGTGCACCGAAAAATCCCAAACGATAATTGGCGGTAACAACCACAACATCGGCTTCGGCAGAAAGCCGTTCGCCTTCGTAAATGGGATCACTGCCGGCGCCTTTGAAATTGGAACCTCCGTGAATCCACATAACGATGGGTTTAAGTTGCGTGGATGTGCGACGTGGCCGCCAAATATTTAAATACAAACAATTTTCTGAGCCAACGGGCTGATCAAAAGTTTCGGGTGCAGTGTTGGAATAAATTCCGCTGATCTGCGAACAAATCGCTGAAAAATTTTTGGCAGAACGAACGCCAGTCCAAGGTGGCAGTTCGCGCGGCGCCGCCCAACGGCCCATCCCAATCGGAGGCCTGGCATAGGGAATGCCTAAGTATTTTTCCCCACCAGATTGGGTGGCGATTCCCTGCAACCGACCCGCTGGCAAATCAACTGTTGGTAAGGCTTGTGCAAATAATTGCGATGAAAATAAAACCAAAATAAACCCAAAGCGCATAAATCCCCCTTCGGAAAGGCTAGCACTGAAACGTGCCAGGTCCTATTTCTGTAAGCGCTGTCCCATTTTTACGGATCTTGTGGTTTCCCCAGGCATGACATAGGGTCTTCTGGATTTCGGGGGAGGTCAAAAATGTTCAAATTTTTAGTTTATTTTTGTTCGATGGCGCTGTCGTTTTCAGCCTACGGTTTGCAAACTCAAGATCAAAACTTGCGCGAAATCGCAAGACTACAAAAACAAAATTTAATTTTATCCCAGGCTGTGCAAAGTTCCGAACGGCAATATCAAATCATCCGTTCGGGAATCATTGGACAACGAGGCGCTGCAATTATTTTTATGACGGTCGGAGGAATGGCGGCAGGATCTGTGATTCCTTTGCTGACGGGCTTGGGAATTTCAGCAATGCAGGCAACCACATTTGTTGGCGGCGCCGTTGGTTCCTGGTCCAGCATAATTGCATTTTATAAAGGTTTGGCTGAACAGGGAATTATCAGCCAGGAAGAATTTCAACATTTGCAAAACGTAGAAAAAAAATTGCAGCTTTTGGGCGGCGAAAATCCACAAATGAACCCATTCGAAATCGCCGATTATAAAATAAAAGTTTTTCAAACCGCGGGTCAGGCAATCAAAAATATTTACTCAAACCGAATTGAAACTTTGCAAAGACAAGAAAACTTTTGGAATGCATCGGTTGTTATGACCAACAGCCGCGATCAGATTTTTGCGCATCTGCAACTTTGGCAAATAGAAATTAGTTTAAATCAGCAAGAGCTAAGTCTTCGTTACGATTTGCAACGCGCTCTAAATGCCAAGATCTAAAACACCAAGAAACTTGGTATCTTGTTGCTTATGCTGCCCAAGGTTAATTAGGAACTCTGGTCGTTGGTCCCACTGCCTTGATCGTAAGAATTGCATCCGCTAATCTAAAAAGATCAGCGAGGTGCTTTATGAAATGTCCTGCTTGTGCAAAAACTTTAAGTGTTCAAACCGTGGCCGAAGTAACTTTGGATGTTTGTGCCGCGGGTTGCGGTGGAATCTGGTTTGATCAGTTTGAATTTAAAAAATTTGATGAAAAAAAAGAACCCGACGCTGAAGCAATTTTAAATCTGACAGCAGCGAATCCATTGACTGCAAATACTCGCGATCAGCATGATTGTCCGAAGTGCCAAAATATAAAAATGATGCGGCATTTTAGCAGCCCAAAAAGAAAAGTTGTTATGGATGAATGCCCAAAGTGTGCCGGGGTATGGTTGGATGCCGGGGAACTGACTCAAATTAAGGACGAATTTGCATCGGATGCCGAAAGATCAGCATCCGTAGATAAATTATTTTTAGAAATGTTTGGTTCCCAAGTTATTTCAGAAAAATTAAAATCAAAAGCTCAGGTCGATAAGGCGCAAGCTTTTGCTAACGCCTTAAGATTTGTTTGTCCCAGTTATTATATCAAAGGAAAGCAAGAAGGCGGGGCCTTTTAGAATTACTCTTCGCCTTTAAACTGATCATCCGAACAATCCGTCGTTGAAACGCATTTCTGGTCATTCAATACCCAGTGATAAGTCAGATCTTCCAGTTTGGGTTCGGTCCCAGCTGGAACTGCTTTTTCAATTTGCGCCAAAGTGTCGGCAGGAATGTATTCTTTGATGGCTTTCCAAACGGAACCGGCTTTTTCTTTGAAATCCTTGGGATAGAAATCATTCACGATTTTTGAAATGCGGTATTGTTTTTTGTCGGCATCCCAGCGATTGCGGAAACTGCTGCCAAAAAATAATTTAGCTTGATCGTTCAATTGGTCGCTTAGTTTTGCTGGTACATAAGCTTCGTTGCGCAAATAAGGACAACTTAGGGCCGCGCAAACCAAAGCAAAATGCACGCGGAACTCTTTTAAGGGGCGGACTTCTTTGTTTTCCAATTCATCTAAGGACATTACTTTTCCAGCGATTTTAAGTTCGCGCTGAATAGTTTTGCCGTCTTTTTGAACTTCATATTTGCTGACCAACCATTGTTTAAATCTTGCCGGTGCAACTGTGATTTTAAATCCTGAATCCGTGCCCTTCATCAAAGGACCAACATAGCGAATCGAACGGAAGGCGGGTTTTTTATCTTTTTTGCGGGTTTCCATATTGGTGGTCAGCTGAGGATAATGATCCAAAATCACCTGTAATGTGTAGGCATTGTAAGTGTTCAGCAAAATCGACAAACGCTGATCCTGCGTCATGGCTTTGAACTCGGCGCTGGGGATATTTGCAATCGAAGCTAAGTATTTTTCCAATTCGGGTAAGGATCCCGCCATGCCTTCGTAGTTAACGACTCCATCTTTGACGAATTTGGATACAACTGCATTGTAATCGCTATGAGTTTGGTCAAACCCCCAAGCTGAACTGATCAGAATTGCCTGAGTGAATAGGAATGCCTTGAAAAATCCTTTTTGCATCATCGATGTCCTCCATGTAAATCGCTTATGAAAATCCTAAGGTTAAAAATTTAGAAAAGCAATTAACTGTATAGGAATGCGATCAATGAGTGGAAATTCCTTTGGTCTGCTTGCTGAAGGGCAGTGATGTATTCCGAACGAAGTTGGCTGTCCTTGTTCAAATTTCCAGAAAATTTATTTTCCCCCCAAGAAGGAACTTTTTGTTCGTATTTCAGGGCCAAAGCCTCAGTATGAAAACGGGCATAGCGGCCATTGCCATTTGCAAAGGGGTGGATAAAAACCAAACGGTGGTGGAAACGCGCAAAAATTTCTGCCCAAGGATAAGACTTTTGGTCCATCCAGGTTTTCGTATCCAACATAAGATTTTTAATTTGAGTGGAAATTTGCGCAGCTTCAATGCCAATTGTTTTTTGAGTGCGGCGGTATTGTCCTGCCCATTTCCAAACATCAGAATACATTTTCTTATGCAGTTCTCGGACGAAAGATTCAGCTAATAATTCCTTTTTCGTTTTCAGCAGCCAATTTTTTCCGGCCAAAATATTTTCTTGTTCCAAAATATTAAGTTCGTTTTGCGTTGAAATAAAAATCGGGATCAATCCGTTCATTTCGTCGGGATCAAGGGGCGTTGCTCCTGCAGGGTATTCAACTTTCCATTTCATTTTTTATTTTTGGATTTACTCGAAGTCGACCATAGCCTTACATCCAGATTCCGTTTAAGATCTTGAGCCAAGTTTTTAATTTGCTGATGACTAATTTCCGTTGAAACCTTCTGCTGTTCAAGGGCCATTGAGTGGGTTACTCCTTTGGAAATTTTCTGGGCAAGGTCCAAAGCTTTTTGCTCGAGAATTTCATCATAAGAAGTAAACGGAGCTTTTGGAATAATCATATAGACAAGTTCGCAGTTCATGGCTTCGGCAACTCGGGATAAGCTTTTAAGACTAATGGATTTTTTTAATTCTCCGGATTCAAGTTGCCCTAGGCTTGAGGGACTAATTTTAAGCAGCTGCGCAAGCTGCCGAATGCTAATACCCAATGAATTCCGCACGGATTTGATCCAGTTATTTTTTAAGGCCCCGACGGGAATTAAATTTTGTACTTTGAGATCCAAAATTTGCCGCTGTTGGTGGGAAAGTTTTTTGTTGTTTTTCATGTTTATATGTTCGTATATATGCATACATAAATCAATTATATGTGTGTATATATACGGTCATAACTAGACTTTATAGGCGTCTATATGCGGACATAAAAAAAGAAAAATGATCCTAAAAGAATAAGCATTGCCATCCAGACCCAAATGATCGTAAATATTCATCACTGTGAAATTTCTGAAGTTGCGGTCAGCCATGACCCTTATTCTTCGGGTTCACTTAAACCGCAGACCGAAAAGGGCTGCCAACACGACATACGGAGGACGATAATGGCCGTCAGCAAAGAACAAACCAAGGAAATTTTAACTGCGTTTCAACGAGCCGATTTGGACACTGGTTCACCAGAAGTTCAAGTGGCCTTGTTAACTTCGCACATCAACACTCTGACTCAGCATTTTAATTTGCATAAAAAGGACAATCACGGTCGCATAGGCTTAGTGCGTTCAGTAAATCGTCGTAGAAAATTGCTGGATTACTTGAAACACAAAGATTCACAGCGCTATGATGAACTGATTAAGAAATTACAACTTCGTAAGTAGTCTTTTTCTTCATTGCTACACAGTAAGGAACATACATGAAAACAACGGTGACAACTTCAATTGGTGGTCGTCAAATTACGATCGAAACCGGTCGTTTGGCGAAACAAGCAGACGGTTCGGTCCTAGTTAGCTCGGGCAACAATATGGTGCTGGTAACAGCAGTATCTTCGAAAAATCCATCTAAGTTGGATTTTTTCCCGCTGACCTGCGAATACATTGAAAAATTTTACGCCACCGGAAAAATTCCCGGTGGTTATTTCAAACGCGAAGGCAAACCTTCGACTGATCAAGTGCTGAATGCGCGATTGATCGATCGACCGATTCGCCCTAAATTTCCAGAAGGCTACCGTTTTGAGACTCAAGTGGTGGCGACGGTTTTATCGGCCGATGGATCTTTTCCAACTGAAATTTTAGCTTCGTTGGGAGCATCTGCGGCTTTGCATATTTCCGACATTCCTTTTACAGGGCCAACGGCCGCAATCAAGGTCGGCCGAATTGACGGGCAATTTGTTTTGAACCCCAGCACTTTGCAATTAGAAAAATCCGATATGGATATTATTGTTGCGGGAACTCGTCAGGGCATCTTGATGGTGGAAGGTGAAACTAAATTCGTCAGTGAAGCAGATACAATGGCGGCTTTGAAATTCGCTCATCAATCTCTGTTGCCACTTTTGAATGCTCAAGATGAACTGCGCGAAAAATTTGGTTCGATCAGCAAGCGTGTGTTCAAGGGCTTCCAAGTTTCTGAAGATGTAAAATCGGAATTGGTCAGTTTTTTAACGCCAAAAATTACCGAAGCATTGGGGCAAACGCAAAAAACCGAAAGATATGCAGCCTATGATGCGGTTAAAAAAGCTGCTGTGGAAAAATTCGTTACTTCAGTTACGGATTCTAAATTGCAAGAACTGCGCAACAAAGAAGTTTTAACCACGATCGAAGATTTGAAATATCAAATTTCTCGTCGCTTGATTTTGGACACCAAAAAACGTGTCGATGGCCGCGACACTCGCACGGTTCGTCCGATTGCTTGTGAAGCTGGATTGTTGCCGCGTGCTCATGGTTCAGGATTGTTCACTCGCGGGGAAACTCAGTGTTTGGGCACCGTGACTTTGGGAACGGGCGATGATGAACAGATGATTGATGGTTTGTTTTCGGATGCGACTCGCAGATTTATGCTGCATTATAATTTTCCTCCTTATTCGGTGGGTGAAACTGGTCGTTTTATGGGACAAAGTCGCCGCGAATTGGGCCATGGAAATTTAGCTGAACGTGCGCTGAAACCGATTCTTCCAGCCAAAGAACAATTCCCCTATGTTGTGCGCATTGTTGCCGAAGTTTTAGAGTCCAATGGATCCTCTTCGATGGGCAGTGTGTGCGCTGGAACTTTAGCATTGTTGGACGCTGGCGTTCATATCAAGGCGAACATTGCGGGAATCGCGATGGGTTTGATCAAAGAAAAAAATGAAGTCGCAGTTTTGACCGATATCTTAGGTGATGAAGATCATTTGGGCGATATGGATTTCAAAGTTGCCGGATCTACCGAAGGCATTACGGCTTTGCAAATGGATATTAAGATCGATTCAGTTTCTTTCGAAGTGATGGAAGAAGCTTTGGCGCAAGCGCGCGAAGGCCGACTGCATATTTTAAAAGAAATGGAAAAAACCATTAAATCTCCTCGCGGGGAAATTTCGGAATTTGCTCCACGAATTGAAACCATTCAGATCAAAGTGGATAAGATTCGCGAAGTTATCGGCCCAGGGGGCAAGATGATTCGTGCGATCACCGAAGCAACAGGCGTAAAAATCGATATCGAAGATACCGGTTTGATTCATGTTGCATCCAGCGATCCTGTGAAAACCAAAGAAGCTTTGAAAATGATTATGGATATTTGTGCAGAAGCCGAGTTGGGGAAAACCTACAATGGCCGTGTGATGAAAATCGCCGACTTTGGGGCTTTCGTAGAAATTCTTCCGAACACACAAGGCCTATTGCATATTTCTGAAATTGCAGCAGAGCGTGTGCGCGCCGTATCTGATTATCTTAAAGAAGGTGATATGGTTGACGTGAAAGTTTTAGAAATTGATCGTGCTGGTCGTATTAAATTATCGATTAAAGCATTGCTCAACTAGTGCTTCATTGGGGAGTGCTAGATGGGTTATAAACGCGAAATTCTAGACAACGGGGTTCGCACAGTTTGTGAAACTGTGCCGTCAACCCGTGCGGTTTCCATCGGTGTGTGGATCGAACGCGGCAGTCGTGACGAAGACGCAGGAACTGCTGGTGTTACTCATTTACTGGAACATTTAGTTTTCAAAGGCACCAAAACCAGATCTGCTTACGATATATCTTTGGAATTAGAACGCCTGGGTGGCGAACTGAACGCCTTTACCACTCGAGAAACCACTTGTTTTCACGCCCTGGTATTATCCGAACATTGGGAAATTGCTTTGGAATTGTTGGCCGATATCGTTACCAATATGCAGATTACCCCCAAAGATTTCGACAATGAAAAAGCTGTGGTCTTGCAAGAAATTGCTTCTTACGAAGATATGGTGGACGAAAAAATTTACGATTTATTTTTTGAATCCTGTTATTCGGGCCAAGCAGTTGGCCGCGAAATCACGGGCAGCATTGATACCGTGACCAATATGAAATTATCCGATGTTAAAAAATATTACGAACACTACAGCAATGGTAAATCCATTATTGTTTCGGCTGCAGGTGATATTGATCCACGCGAATTCAACGATAAGGTCCGTAAACTGTTTGCCAAGAAAAAGAAAAAAGCTGTGCGATTGAAAAGGCCCACTGCGCGTTGGACTTCGCGATTGCAATTGATCGACAAAGAAACCGAACAAGTGCAATTTTTATTGGGATTTCCGGCGCCATCGTTTAAAAACATCGATCGTTATAAAGCGCTGTTGTTTAATACCATTTTGGGTGGCGGCATGACTTCGATTTTGTATCAAGCCGTGCGGGAAAAACGGGGATTGGTTTACCAAATTTCCAGTTCGCAAATTACCATGATTGATTCGGGCATGATTGTGATCCAAGCCGGGGCCGAATCAGCCCAGCTGCAAAAATTAACGGAATTGGTATTGAAAGAATTAAAAAAAATCAAACGTAGCGGATTTACCGAAAAGAAAATCGAAGAAGCCAAAACTCAATTGATCGGTTCCTTGATCTTAGGATCAGAAGATGTGGAATCGCGGATGAATTCTTTGGGCACCAATGAAATGCTGTTTGGAAGATACCGCCCTATCGAAGAAACCGTTGCAGAAATTAAAAAACTGGATGCAAAAACAGTGAACCGTTGGATGAAGAAAAGTTTAAACTTAAAAAGATTCTGTGCTTTGTTATATGGCCCGAAAGTCAAAGAACACGAATCCTGGCTGCGGGAGGCAATCAATGTCCGAAAATAAATTTAAAAAAATTTCTGTGCGAGTCAAAACCCTGGAACATTTCAAAGGCGATCTGCCCAAATACGAAACACTGCACGCAAGTGGAATGGATGTTCGGGCGCAATTGCAGGAACAAAGAATTGTCAAACCTCGCGAACGCGTGATTGTTCCGACAGGTTTACAAGTGGAAATCCCCGAAGGTTACGAAATTCAAGTTCGCCCCCGCAGTGGTTGGGCATTTAAAAAAGGCATCACCGTATTAAACTCCCCAGGCACAGTCGATGCCGATTACCGCGGTGAAATTTCCATTATTTTAGTTCACTTGGGCGAAGAAGATGTCTTGATTCAAGATCAAGACCGAATCGCGCAATTGGTATTGTGTCCAGTGGTGCAAGTCGAATGGTCTTCCGCAAACGATCTATCGGAAACCAAACGCGGCGCCGGTGGATTTGGTTCCACCGGGATTGGGTAGGAAATTATAGAATCACAATCAGCACCGAGAAAAACACAAACGGACTTAAAACAATAAAACTGCGGCGTTTGGACAGCGCCAGGGGTTTTAAGCCAAATTGATAAAATAAATAGGCGCAGCCGATGACTCCGATTAAATCCATTTTATGCACCAAATGGCTGACGGGATGGGTGACGATCAAACACCACGAGGCGCGCAGTAAACTTTGGAAAAGTTCGTCGTGGGAAAATTCGACGTCGAAAAGCTTCAGCAAACCTAAACAAATTCGGTAATAAATCCATAATAGAAAACACATAAATACTGGGAACAGGAAAACTCCCTGTAAAATTCCCCAGAAACGAGGCGGTAAAAATCCGCATAAAATTCCCGAAAATAAAGTAATAAAAAGTTGAAATCGCAGCCAATCATGGGCGCTGACAGGCAGGCTGCGAACACTGGACTGGGGATGTCGGAATGTTTCGAATTTAAAAGTATCCAAAAAATATTGCCACAGGGGTCGGTAAACAGAAATCATGTCACAATGAAATCATAAAATTAGTCTTCCGTCCAGAAATCGACTGGACCTTGCCCGTCTTGGGTCGGGGCGAAATTTAAAATTAAGATTGTCGCCGGATTTTCCATTAAAATAATTAAATGTCAGCAGATCGTTCCCAATGTTTTTGCGCTTACTGTAAATCACCGCGAAGAATCTTTCGAGCCCGCGGTTTAACCGCTGTTCATGTGTTGGGCTGTTTGATTTTTTCGGCCGCAATTTCGATGTGGTTTAGGTCCATTTTTGATGTGTTTTTTCTCGTACTATTTGCAAGTTTTGCAGTCATTGCAGAGGTGGTATTGAGACTGCGCTGGCGCATGTCGATTCAGTGCGAAGTTTGCGGTTTTGATCCGGCCCTTTACGTTCAGTCGCAAGAAAAAGCAGCCGAAAAAGTTAAAAGTTTTTATGAAAAGAAAAAATTGGATCCCCTGTTTTTATTGAAATCCCATCCGGCCATCGAGGCTCGCGTAAATAAAAGACGACAGGCAAGATTGAATTCAATGGATCTATGAGGCGCGACGTAAAAGCAAGTGGATGGCAGTCTGAGCAATTTAAATAAAATCAGTTTAAAAAATACCGGCGCCGGTAGTGGTTGCGTTTTATTCGACTTGGCGACTGGTGTAGACTGCCCATGAATTAAACATTCAAAGTTCTCGATCTTTGCGAAAGACCGCGCTAGTATTTTTAGAGTATGAAAACACTTGTCGTGGTTCCCACTTATAATGAAGTGGCCAATATTCAATTGATCATTCCAGAAATTCTTAAAAATTTACCGACCGCACATATTTTAGTTGTGGATGATGGATCGCCTGATGGAACGGGGCCGGTAGTTTTAAAAATTTCGCAGTCCGATGCGCGGGTGCATTTGCTGCAGCGAACGGAAAAAAACGGACTGGGCCGTGCTTATTTGGCGGGATTTGCCTGGGCTTTGCAGAAGGATTACGAAGCCATTGTGGAAATGGATGCCGATTTTTCCCATCGGCCACAAGATTTACCCAAAGTAGTTGCCGGTTTGCAAAATGCCGATTTTGCGGTGGGTTCGCGCTATATTGCGGGCGGTGGAACGCAAAATTGGGGATTGCTGCGCAAACTGATTTCACGCGGAGGCGGAATTTACTCGCGTTTTATTTTGGGTTTTCCCTTAAATGACTGGACCGGGGGCTTCAATGCCTGGACTCGGGAAGTGCTAATGAGTTTCAATTTAGATAAGATAAAATCAAATGGTTACAGTTTTCAAATCGAACTTAAATACCGCGCCTTATGCAAAAACTTCAAGGGAGTCGAAGTCCCCATTCTGTTCGAGGAACGCAGGCTTGGCCAAAGCAAAATGTCCCTGGCCATCGTGGTGGAGGCTTTTTGGAAAGTTGTTTATCTGCGCAGGCTTATCGAGCGGCCTCGCCTTAAATAGTAGGGCTTCGCAAAAAGGCACTATCATTTCTGAAGAAGCCTATGTTTTTTCGGCCGCCAATTTTGATTCCGAAGTGATTGCCCAGCCTAAACCAGGCGAAGTTTATACGATATCCGATACAAAAAACGGAGCCTTCTATAAAATCCGTTTAAGTAACGGAAAAATGGGATTTATTTCCGACGCGGAAGTTGCTCCGCAAAAACAAGTTTTAAAAGCACAGAAAATCGCCAAGAAAAAATATTTAGAAGATTCTGAAAAAGACAAAGACGAAAAAGATGATGCTCCTAAAAAGTTTTGGGGCCCCACCGTTCAGCTGGTGCAATTTCGCGAAGACACCATGGGCGCTGTTCGCCAAGCACAACTGACTTGTTTTGGTTGGCAGTGGCAGGACGAAAACAGCCAGAAAGAAATTTTGGGTTTTTTCGGAGTGCCCCAGTATTATCCCGATCTGACACAGAATACCGCGACGGGCGCGCTGTTGTTTGCAAGTTATTTATTTGATCAAACCTATCCGCAAAGTCCTTCGCTGTTTTTCAATTTCGGTTTTGGTCCCTTTCTTCGGCTGTCGCAATATCAAATCACTTTGAAAGACGATCCGACAGTGGGGCAAAGCAAAGCTTATACTTTGCAAGACGTCGCTGCCGGGGGTTTGTTTCGCGGCGCCGTCGGCACCGGCGGCAAACGCTGGATGCTGCGGTTGGAAGTTCGCTATTACTGGGAACTACAGCGTTATACAGGATTTGGTTTAAATTATCTTTGGCGGTTTTAACTGACTTCGCAACCATTTCAAATTGAGACACTTTTGCTTCGAGATGTCGATAGCAGGCGATTCTGTCTCCCTAATTGTTAAGCGATTCTGTCTCGTGTGTATATTTAAGCAGCATCGCGGATATAGCGCGAGGGCTGTTGGACTTTTTCTAGATGAAGCTCCCGTCCCGCAAAGAAAATCTTCGA
>JBBQHD010000008.1:0-43335 GCA_038323665.1 Bdellovibrionales bacterium | reverse complement strand
TTAGTTTCCCCTTTTGTCTTGCCAGTATTTTATTTTTAATCAGCTCTTTTTAAAGTTTTTTTGTTTATTATTTTTCTAATTAAAAACTTATAGAGTCTTATTCCGCGGACGCGCGTCCATGCGCTCTGGGCAAAAATTTTTCGCCAGTAGGCGAAAAAGCGCATCCTGCTTTTTTGAGCCGCTGCATACGACACTATAAGTTTTTAATTAGAAAAATAATAAACAAAAAAACTTTAAAAAGAGCTGATTAAAAATAAAATACTGGCAAGACAAAAGGGGAAACTAAGGCCGGGCGATGTGCTCGAAGAACATGATCATTGCTTCGCCCTTAACACAAAGCTCCCCATCCTGATTATAAACATTGGTGCTGACCGAAGCCAGGCCACGACTTTCCCGCGCCGACATCACTTCCACTTTCACTGTCACAGTGTCGTCGATAAAAACCGGGTGCATAAACTTCATTGTCTGCGACAGGTAGACTCCGGCTGAACCCAACTTCATGCCCAGGGTTCGCGAAATTAAAGCTCCGCAAATCATACCGTGGGCAATGCGTTTTTTAAATTGAGTTTTTGCAGCATACTCATCGTCCAAATGCATAGGATTATAATCACCGGAAAGCTCTGCAAATTTATGCACCATTTCGTCGGTGATTTTTTCCGTAATTTCGACTTTGTGACCTACTGCAAGCATATCAACCTCTTGTAAAAACTTATAAAATATTTGACGCCAGTTCTGCAAGCACTGAACGTTCACCCTTCATCAAAGTCACATGTCCTGATATTGGATGTCCTTTGAATCGTTCCACCGCATAGGTCAAACCGCTGTTGGCAGAATCCACATAGGGATTGTCGATCTGATAAATGTCGCCAGTCAAAATAACCTTAGTGCCAGTTCCTGCGCGTGTAACTATTGTCTTAATTTCGTGCGGAGTTAAATTCTGCGCTTCGTCCACAATCAAATACTGCTTAGGAATACTGCGTCCACGAATATAAGTCAGCGGTTCGATATTCAACATACCCTGATTAATTAATTCCTGCGCGCGGCCTGCTGCTTTTTTATCGGCGCCCATTAAAAATTCTACGTTATCAAAAATAGGCTGCATCCATGGATTTAATTTTTGCTCGATATCGCCGGGCAAATATCCGATGTCTCGTCCCATTGGGAAAATCGGTCGAGAAACCAGCAATCGTTGGAATCGACCTTCTTCCAAAGTTTTATGCAGTCCTGCCGCGATCGCCAGCAACGTTTTTCCAGTTCCGGCTTTTCCAACCAAAGAACAAAACATAATTTCATCATTCAACAAACAATCCAAAGCAAAAGACTGTTCCACGTTTCTGGCATTGATGCCCCAAATACTTGCGGGCGGACTGATCAAAGGCACAATGGCTTTGACCAATTCATTGTATCTGCCCACGGCCGAATGATTCGGATTGGCGGCATCTTTCATAATAACATACTGATTGGCATACAGTTTGGGTTCGGTGATTTCCAATTTTTTGTTGCGGAAAAAACTGTCGATCTGTTCAGGATTTAATTCGATTTCCAAATAACCATCATACAAATCTTCTTGCGAAGCGTTCGTCGGTTCGAAATCTCGAGCGGGAATTCCATAAACGTCCGCCTTAATACGTAAATTAATATCTTTCGAAATTAATTCCACGCGGTGCTTCGGATGTTGTTTTTGCAAAGCAATTGCCGTCATCAAAATTCGATTGTCGGCTTTCAGTGCATCCAACTCGGTGGACATTCCTGCCACGACTAAATCGGAATTAATATAAACATAGATTTCGGTTTTTTCGATTTGCACGCCTTGGGGCAAAGAACCCTTGGCCCGAAGCACATCGATAAAACGACTAAATTGTCTGGCGTTTCGCCCATTTTCACCTTGATCGCGTTTAAACCGATCGATTTCTTCGATCACGCAAATGGGGATGTGAACGTCGGCTTCGCCAACTTTCAAAATCGCCAATGAATCGAATAGAATCACATTGGTATCGATCACGATTTTTTTTCTGGGTGTGGATGCGGCAGCTGCTGTTGTTGCGGACTTTGTTCCTGACAATGATACCTCCAAGCTTCTTTTATTATTTAAGCCTTAGAGGAAATCTGCAAGTCCCCTTCGTCGACACGCAAATTGACGCTGACCGCCTCGATGAACTTTACGAAATGAAAAAGTGCCACATCGTTGACCGTATTTTTGACCAAGCGGCAGCCGTGACGAACCAGTTGCTCGTCTTTCAGATATTCTTTCCATTTTACTTCTAAAACGAACTCGAAAAATGTTTTTTGATTCAGGTAAATTCGCATGGCGATCTTTTCGCCTTCTTGAAATTCCCCTTGCGGCTGTTCCAACTCGAAGGAAAGGCCATTATCGGAAATATCAAACAGACTGACACGCATCAATCCACGACCCGATAGTAAAACAAAAGCGCCGACAAATTCGGTTAAAATTGTGCGGCGAAGTTGACGTCTTTCTTCGCTTAAAATGGCAAGTCTGGGTTCGATAATGCTGAAAACTGGGGCCAAATGATTTTGCGGTTTCGTTTTTTTAGGGTTTTTATTAATTCGTGTAGTTAAATCCAAAATTTTGCCCAAAGAGCCTCCTAAAAGTTCTCTTTCTAATTCGGAATTTTTAGTCCGCTGCTTGAATTGCTTTTCCCAAGGGCTGCTTTGTGGTTTGATTTAACCATGCGCGTTTTACTGCCCTTACTAGCCGTAAGTCTGGTTTTGCACTTGATGTTTCTTTGGTCACTGACCTTGGTGCCCAAATATTACATCGAGCCTTCGAAAGAAAATATCGAATTTGAAATCAAGCACAAAGATATTCCCGACACTGTCACCCATGTCGATGTTCCCGATAATCAGAAGATCAAAGAATTAAAAGATGAAGTTCGTTTTCTTTCCGAAACCGCAGAACGTGTTTTACTGGAAACCAAAGCGCGTGAAACCGGACTAACTAAAAATCGGCAAAATTTCAGACCTGTTTTAAAACCAGAACCCAAACCCATTGCACCCAAAACCCCGGGAGAGGGCTCGACCCCAAGTGCTACGATCGATCATCAGCAAGATTATGGTTTTTCCACCATCAGCGAGGCCCTGCCCAATGATTTGGCCGAAGGCAGTATGACGGCACTGAACACGAATCAATCTCAATATTATTCCTTCAATCAACGATTGAAGGAACGCACGGCTACGGCCTGGTATGCAAATTTAGAAAAAGTAATTACACCGGCGCTGGGGGATTATTTAAACAAAAATTCGTTGAATCATAATTTCATCACTTACGTTGAGCTGTGGATCAATAAAGATGGAATTTTCCACTCGACTCATTTGTTAAAACGCTCGGGTTATAATCGATTTGACGATGCAGCTGAAAAAGCATTCCACGACGTCCAGGTATTTCCTCGCCCACCTAAGGAATGGATTCAAGACGATGGACTGATCCGAATTCCTTATTCGTTTCAAGTCCGACTTCGAGAGCGCTAGAATATAAACATGACACGTCTAAAGAATCTGCGGCTTATCACACTGGTCGCCATTTTATTTTCCTGCAATATTGCGCACTGTCTTTATGTTGAATTAGGACTTAGCTATTCACATAAAAAAACTTCTTTCGACGCAGACAATACGATTGATGCTGAATCTACGACGGGATCATTATCATTTTATTTTTTCGAACGTTTTGCTTTGGAAGGCAGTTATACTTCGGCGCTGGGTGTGCGTCGGGAAAAATTGACTGTTGGAACAACTGTGGTGACCACTCAGAATGTGACGCAAAAAACTCAAGTGTATGGTTTGGATTTAATTTGGATTTTATCGGATCGAAAATCATTTTTTCAACCTTTTATAAAAGGTGGACTTGCACAAATCAATCGCGCCCAAGAAGTTCAAGTCGATGGTTTGCAGACTTATACGGTTACTCCGGAAAATGCAGTGGTGCCCAGTTACGGTCTTGGATTTAAATTAAATTTAACCGATCAGTTGGGACTTAAATTTAGTTACGATGCCTGGCAAACTCCGATTGGCAGTGGAACGACCTCGATGGATGCTTCGACCCGTGCTGGCATATCGTGGATCTTTTAAAAAAGAAAATTTTATTTTTAGCTTTTGCACTGCTGATCCTACCTGGATGTCAGTTGGGTTATATTCTGCGCACGGCCCATCACCATTTTTCTTTGCTGGCAAAAAAAGTTAGCTTTGACAAAGCTTTGGCGGATCCCAGTATTCCCGAAGAAGACAAAAGGAAAATTCGTTTAGCCATTGAGGCCAGAAATTTTTCAGGCGATGTGATTGGGCTTAAGGTCACCGACAACTATCAACATTATGTGCGCGTGCCAGGGCAGGCCGTCAGCTATGTGGTCAGTGCGGCCGAACCCTGGGCCCTGCAAGCACATGAATGGTCTTTTCCCTTGGTGGGGAAATTTCCTTACAAAGGTTTTCCTGAAAAATCACAAGCCGCCGAAGAAGAAAACTCTTTGCAAGCGCAGGGTTACGATACGTGGCTGCGCGGGGTCAGTGCTTACAGCACGCTGGGTTGGTTTTCTGATCCACTGTTTTCAACGATGTTGGCTGGTGAAGATCACGAATTGGTGGATGTGATTATTCACGAAAGCACACATGCAACTTTGTATATTAAAAATTCCGCAGATTTTAACGAACGCATGGCAGTTTTTGTTGCGGCCAAAGGCACCGAGCAATTTTATTTGGCCAAAGAAGGTGCTAATTCCAAAACAGTTCTTCTTATGAAAGACGAAAACTTTGATACCCAGATTTTTTCTGAATTTATTTCGCAAGAAATTAAGGATTTAGATGCTTGGTATAAATCGCTGCCCAAAGAATCACAAAAAGCCGAACTAAAAACAGCGCGCATCGCAGAAATCCAAACTCATTTCCAAATTAAAATTGCTAATAAATTGAAAACAAAGCGTTACGTAGGTTTTAGTAAAATAAACTTAAATAATGCCCGATTGCTTTATTTTAAAACTTACCTGCAGGACCTTTCCGATTTTGAAAAATTGTGGGTAAAATCAAATGCAAACTGGAAAGTTTTTTTGTCTAAGCTTATGCAATTAAAAGCGGTCGATAAACCAGAAGAAAAAATCAAGGCTATTTAATTCACAAGTTCCAGAATAAATCCAGTTCGGCCATCAGGATACACTTGCTTCGCAGAAACCAAATTTAATTTTCCAGTGATCTTGCATAATTGATTGCGACAGCTTTTTTTCATCAGTTGTCTTAATTTAGGAAACACTATGCGAATACCGGACAAGGCCACTAGAAATCTTTTTGCGGGTTCCCCGACAAGGTTTGTCGAGGCAACCGCTGTATCCGTAATTTCACATTTCTGATTTTTTCCCAACGATTCAATTTTAGCTGAACTTAGTTTTTCAAATGAACAATCGATATTACCAACAATAATGGCCGTAACCACTGTATCTTCCTGAGGTGCTGTTTGTGCTGTTAATTTTAAATCAGCAAATAGTTTAAAAATATTTTTCTTAAATTCTTGAACCAGTTCAGATTCCTTAGTGGGATTTTCTTTGCTGACGATCACGGTTTCGCTTGCGCCAGCAGTTTGCAAACAAAGAACAATGGCAAGAAACAAATACTTTTTCACAAAGAACTCCTTACAGACAAGCTGGGTTTTTTTCGGTTCCGACTAGATTTGCATTGATGCAAGCTAGGTTGGAAAACCCGCTGCGATTTCTAATTCTAGTTATCTTATTTAATTGAAACATCGATACTACAGAGTTAACTTTGCCGTCAGCACCAAGAACTGCCCCACCTGAATTGCCGTGATCGACATATTTATCGCATTCACTAAAAAACAACATATTCGAAATAGCACTGGGGAAAAATTGACTTAGCAACGCGGGCGGCGTCTTGCATTTTAAAGCTTCAAAAGTAACTTTTCTAGAATAATGATCCGGTTGAAAAACCAAAGGGCTTACAACTTCATTTTCCTTAAAACCATCACGAGAAATTAAAAATGGACTGTCTGTCATTGCATTTTCTAATTCGAATAATGCGATATCTTGTGTTGCTGAATTAACGTAACTTTCATCCTTAACTGGTGATGCATAAACCAATCTACGGCAATTGGAAATATTAGGCTGGCCGCCAGCACCATAAGTTAAATTTCGAAATGCCAAATTGCCGGCGCAACCATATTTTCGCACATAACTAGAAGCACAGTGCCCAGCAGTTAATAAAAGTCTATTGCCAACCATGGAACCACTACATTGCGAAGTTGAACCAGGAGCTTCCATAAATAATAATATCCCTAGATTTTTTTTGTCCAATTTATTTCCATTCGCATCTTGGCTTAACAAGTGATCATCCATTTCAAATTGGCTTAAATCTGTTGCAACGTCATGATTCATTTTATAAGTAATCTCGAATTCATTTTTTGCGCAGCCTGCACCCAAAGTGATGAACACCACGCAGAGCAATGTTTGCTGGATTAAGTTTCTCATTCGTTTCCCCTGTTCCCCGTTAATAATTAAAAAGTTAAGTTAAGTCCAATTTCTGCGCCCGATTCTTCGAAAGAAATTTTCTTTTCTTCACTATTATTTTTTTGATTCAAAGATTGATAAGCTACTTCTGCTCCGATCAAATGGGTGAACTGATAACCAGCCCCTACTTGCATTCCGATTCCACTGACAGATTTGGATTCACTCGAAGAAACCGATTTCAATGCTCCGACCGAATAATTTAAACCGGCTTTGGCATAAAATTTGGGGGTCAGACCATAGGTTGCGTCGGCTTGAAGTTTAACAAGACCAAGTTCCTGTCCATCGAAATATCCGCCCTGATTACGAAACGAAGCTTGCTGAATTCCACCGCCAAGGATTGCGCCAAAGCCCTCTTTTTTAATCATCGCATAACCAACCATAACGCTAGTGCCATCTTTCAATGCGCCCTTTTCGTCGACGGTGTTAACTTCATTTTCATAGTGCAGTTTATAAGCTAAGGAATTCATAGTGATGCTGACGCGAACGCCATGGCTTGCGGTATCAGACCAAATTGGGCCCAGGGCTCCGTGCCCAACGACTTGCCGAGACGTTTCTGGCTGCTCTTGTGCATAAAGCAAAGCGGCCTGCAGCACTATCGCAGAAACTAATAAATATTTTTTCAAAACTGCCCCCAATGTGAAAAACCTTGTTGAATCTAAACGATTTCGTGCGCTTTCACGAGGTAAAAAAATTGGATGAAGAAAACTCCAAAAGTGTCAAAAATTTTGCCATGAAAAAAAGTGAATTCTGTTTAAATTAAGGTTCTGTCGAGGGCCAATTTTAACTTTCAGCATCCAAAGCCTGCATCTGCTGCTGCGAATTCCTAATCACGAAATCGATTGTGCTTCCCACAAAGTAGCCGCAAATTTTCCACCGAGTTTTCACCCTGATGCCGAAACGGCTGGACATGATCAAATTGAATTTGATAGCGGGATCCACATTTTTTCTGATTGCCGGGATCAACAAACTGACAGCAGCCCTGGTCTCGCTGCCAAACCAGTTTTTTAACCGAAGCCGAGATATATCGGGACTTTTTTCTGCTGGGTTTATTTTGTGAGAGTCTTTGCGCGCCGATGGGACTTGGTTTTTCCTTTGAGTTTTCTTTTAAATTTTCATTTCGAGGTTCGGCGCAGATAATGCTCGCATCCTGTTCGATTTGAGACGGATCGGTCGATTTATTTTGGTTGGATTTCTTTTTAACCAACTGTCCATGCAGCTTTTCAACCATAACTTTAAAAAATTGAGCTTGAGTCATATCTGGATTCTGGTGCGACATCCAAAGTTTCAGTTCATCCATTTTTTCTTTGGTCTCGTTATCTATTACAAAACGAAGTTCAGTTAAGTTTTCAGATAGGACTTTTTCTTGTTCCTTGGATTTTAGACAAAGCTCGGGTGCAAGTTTAAATAATTCTTTCTCGGCTTCGCGGGTTGATTTATTTTCCAGTTTTTTAAAAAGCTCGGTTTTTTCTGCAATCGAGATCTTCTTGCCTGAATCGCTGGCCTTCTTATTTAGGAAATTCTGACCCTGACTGACCACCGATAAACTTAAAGAACGATCGGCAATTTTTTCCCTTAATTCTGGAATTTCTGCAATCGCACGAGCCGCTTGAATTCTGCGCATGGCGGAAGACGGCTCATAACCCAAATCTTTAGTCACAAAATCGAACAGCGAACTAAATCCAAGTTTTAAAAAAATCTTTCTTCGATTGATTTCAGCAATCAGCTCGATCACTTGCAAAGTTAGATCTTGTTCGTTTTTGGCAGCTTTTCTGATTTCTTCGATAAGTGCGTTGCCATCCAGGGATTTGATGGCTTTGTCTTTCGGGAAAGGCATCGTTTCCGCAAAGGATTTCTTTTCACTCGAAATACTTTCGCTCGTAGTATTTCCGACTTCGCAAAGTTCAGACCAAAACTCCAATTGAACTTCTTTCGAGTAATCATATTCTTCCAACACAAGTCCTCATTTCTACTTCTTAAGTCGAAGTAGAAAAAACTTATCATAGGTTTTTAAAATGCAATTTTCAGGTTTCCTTAAATCACGAATGTTCAAAATAAACCCCGCTTTCAACGCGCGAATTGGGCTATTAGCGCAAGCTTATGGAAAATTAGGAAAAATAGCTTCCCACGGAAAGATAATTTAAATTAGGTGTGTCTAATTTCCAAGAAAACACGTCAATATTTTTTATTTTTTAACGCGAGTCGCGGCACCAAAAGGAACGACGCGCCCTTCGATACTGAGTGCAGACATCAGCAAACTGGCAACAACCTTGGTCGCGTCGGCAACGAGCTTCCTTGCCGAAGTCGAAATATAGCAAGAACGTTTTTGCTCGATCGCCGGATTAGATTTCCTTCTGAATTTTTGAAAAAAGGTTCGGCGCAGGTAATGCTCGCATTGTGTTCGATTTGAGAATCTGTAAAATAAGCCGCTTCTCTAGTGCTGACCCAACAGCATTAAGAAAAAAGTAAAATTGCTTTTCGAATTCGTAATTACTACTTTGCTAGTATGAAAATTATTTAGAAATTATTTTTCACAAGCGTTACATATGGGCGGAAAATCCGGTTTCTTAGTTCCAGCACGATAAAACTCAAATCGAAATTAGCCAGAGTACTTCCGACAGCGGAAGTGTTTTATAGCGCTCAATCCTAAAACGGCATTTTGGCCAGCCAGTCGCAGGCCCTTAAGACTTTCACATCATTTTTCAGAACAAACTGTTTGTCCAAATTTTTAACTAGAATGATTTTTGGTATATCACCCAATGGTTTCGCAAAAATCGCGAATGAGTGATCCAAATTATTTTCAGAAATTTTGGCTTCGATCATTAAAATTGGTTTTTTTTCATGGCAGATAAGAAAATCAACTTCATTTTGACTTCTGTCGCGCAAAAAATGCAGCGAGTAGTCTTCTCCGAGAACATCCTTGCGAAACAAAATTTCTTTATGCAGCGACAAAGCAATTAGATTTTCAAATCTGGTGCCAGCACTGATGACTCTTGGTAAATCGTAAAAGTAATATTTTGGTTGCTTGGAGATACTGCGATTTATTTTTTTCGAATAGGGTGTGATCTTAAAAAAAACATAGGAATTGACTAAGGCTTCCAGCCACCTTTTTACGGATTTATCATCGGTCTGCAGATCTTCGCTTAAGGATTTATAACTTATTAAATTCCCTGCCCGTTCAGTCATCAGCTCTACCAACAGTTCTACTGCAGAAATATTCTTAATCGATTCGGTCGAAACTAGGTCTTGTTTTAAAATAATATCCAGATGACCACTTCTCCATCTTTTGTATTCACTTGGGCTACCTGATAAATAAGGCTCGGGAAAACCACTTAATTCTAATAGTTTGTCGATGACCTCATTCGGAGGACTTTTAGAAATTTCAAAAAGCTCTTTCACATCTAAGGGCATCAGTCGAAATTGAAAGTATCTTCCTGCCATGGAATCGCCCATTTTTTTATAGGTATCGAATTTTGCACTTCCAGTGATAATCATTGGGTGCTTTGACTTACGAGTATCAAAAGCGCCCTTAAGCCAACGCTTCCATTGTTTCATTTTATGAATTTCGTCCAAGATGATAGGCCCACTATTGAAATCAATTAAGTTTTTATGAATTAACTTTCGGTCCCTGGGTTGATCGTAGTTGAAATACTCGTATTCGCGCAGCAAGGACTGCGAAAGAACTGTTTTTCCAACTTGGCGTGGACCAGTGATAAGGATCATTTTCTTATCTAAGTCTTTCATTATGGCTGCTTTTAGATATCTTAGCATTATGACATTCTCGGTCTGCATACCGAGAATGTCAAGACAAACTCGGTCTGCATACCGAGAATGTCAAGACAAACTCGGTTTACAGACCGAGTTTGTCTTGTTACGAGAATTGTCCCGAAATAATCGTTCCCTTCCCCAAGAAAATTCCTTACAACATTCCCATGCTTGTACAATCTGAATCGAAAGAATTTCTAAATACTCTTACCCATACCTTGGAACAAGATCCTTTGGTAAACCTTGCGCAGTTTACTGCCTTGGTGTTTTCGGAATTTGAAAATTTAAACTGGGTTGGGTTTTATTTGCACCGCAATCAGCAATTGGTGCTGGGGCCTTTCCAGGGCAATGCGGCCTGCAATCCGATTCAGATTGGCAAAGGTGTTTGCGGCACAGCAGCCTTACAAAGAAAAACCATCATCGTCGATAATGTCCATGAATTCCCTGGCCATATTGTTTGCGATTCCAATTCGAAATCAGAAATGGTGATTCCCCTAATTTATCAGAATCATCTTCTGGGCGTTTTGGATTTGGATTCGCCGATTCTGGCACGATTCGATCAGCAGATTCAGCTGCAATTGGAACAAGCCTGCGCAATTTTAATTGAGAAAACAGATTGGAAAACCGCAATTCAGTTTATTTAAAAGATTTTGCAATTTTCAGAAAAACTAAACTCTAACCCCAATTTTTTCCCCACAAGCCACTAAAGTTTCCAAACCTTGCGCCGAATTGCGAGCAATATCCTCGTCCACCGAAACAAATTTCGCCGACGTTATTAAAATCACTGTGGATGCACCAAATTCAAAATAACCTTTTTCATCCCCGCGCTTAAATTCCGAGCCCTGTGGCACCAGCTGCACAATTTTGCCAACGCCAATCGCGCCGACTTCGCTGTAAATCACTTTGCCAAAATTTTCTGTATTTAATACTGCGACATCACGCATATTTCTGAAAAAAACTTCCGGCAATTTTTCCTGCGCAACCGGATTGACGGAATGTAAAAATCCTGGAACCCGCTGCAGTCGTTCAATCATTCCAGAATCTGGAAAATGAAAACGGTGGTAATCCACTGGACACAAACGGAATACCCAGGCAGTTCCCAATTTGAAATCAGCGCCCAAATTACTTTCTTTAAAAGTAAATCCCAATAATTCATGAATGCTTAAAGTTTTTCCTTTGACCGTCAGTGCGGTGGAAAAATTACTGACCGGATAAGTGATCAAGCGAGCATCACAAGGCGACCCTAGCAAGCGCGCATCCGCAGGAAACAGAACGGATTTTAATTTTCTGTAAAAAAATTGATTGAAAGATCGAAATCCACCTGGCGGGGTTTCGAATAATTCCATTTGAATGGAAAATTTTTGAATGAACTTGGCAACTAAAGATTTTGATATTGGTGAAGAATAGAACCAGCCCAGCAAACTTGAGCAAACATATTGGATGAACTTGAACTGAATAAGAAATAAACCAATTTTAGTTTGATACGCAAAATGAACAAAAGCATCTCCATACACTTTTTCTATCGACCGTTGATTGTTTTTTCTGTCGAAATATTCTATGTCCAAAGCGATCACTCCTTTTGTTCAAAGAAGTTAATCGCTCTGGACCAATAAGTCTATTTCGCGGTGACTCCCCCAAGCAGCTTAAAACATTGCTCTGGCTGACTTAGGAGGCGAACCGACTGGGGGCCTTGGCGCCCGCGGCTTTGCAGGCAACTCCATCGAAGTCTGACTAATACCGATTAATATTTTAGCGAACAAATTTTGCTCCCTTTCGGGAGGAATTTCCGCCGCACCTGGATCATTTGATTTTAATATGTGACGAATTTTTAATTCTGCGTAACTCATCCTTCAGCCTCCGCAAGTGTCCATTCCGTGGATTGTTGAGGAGTCCAATTCCGTAGATCTCCTTGGTGTTCAAACGCCGTTTTCAATTTCAACAAAGCATGACGATAATTCGCCTTGGCCGTATCGTATGGACAGTCCATAATCTCGGCGATTTCGTTGAAACTGAGGTCTTCATAGACCCGTAGGATCAGGGCTGTTCGTTGACGGAAGGGCAATAATGCAATTTCCTTTTGCAACATTCCCGCGACCGCACCGTGAATCAAAGCGGACTCAGCTTCTGCTGGCAGCGCGAAATCCATATCGCGCAATTCCACTTGCCCTGAACGTTCAGCGCGAAGTTTATTTTTCGCGGTGTTCACAGTGATTTGATAGATCCAACTTTTGAAACTGCTGCGCCCCTCGAATGTATGCAGCTTTTCAAAAGCCTTGATCAAAGAATCTTGCACTATGTCTTCGGCAAGACTTAAGTCGCGAACGAATCGCAGACTTAGGCGAATAAGGCCTCTTTGATGACGTTGAACAAGCTCGGAAAATGCACTAAGGCTGCGAAGCTTTGCTCGTTCAACTAACTGCGAGTCAGTAGGAATCTTTCCTTCTAACTGAGTCATTGGTTACCTCCCGATTGTCCTGCTTGGCGCAGGATACTATGTCTCAAAGCAATACACGGGCCAGGTTTTCGGTGCCACTTTGGCTCTGATTTTTAAACATGTTTTGTTTTGAGCGGCTCATTTCAGGAAAATTTGTAGAAAATCCAAATTAAACCGATCCTTATCTAAGGGGGATCCATGAATCGCAAGTCATTTTATCAAATTGCTTTGCTGACGTCTGCCTTTGTCTTCCTGATGACGAATTATCAAAATTGTTCGCGCAGTAACTTTTCGGACAATTCGACACCAGGCCTAGGTCCAGTTGGCAGCGCCACAACTCCGAGCGGAACAAATAATGTCACTCCCCAGCAATTGAATGCTTTATCGAGTTCTTGGTATGTAGAAAGTCTACATAACGGAGAGCAAATCTTAACTCGTGGAAATACAGATATGGCCTTTCATTTTTTGGCCAGCGACACAAACAGCGTCGCCATTGATATGCTGCCAATCAAAGAAAATATCTGCACCGGAGAAGACGGCATTGCGGGATCCTGGGCTGTCAGTGATCCAGTCCTTGGCGCAGCTAATACTGCAGAAGCAACGGCTGGCTGGAACGGCCAGGCTCCTACTAAAATTGGACCGTATGCTTGCACCGATGTTCTTCAGCCAGCACCAGATCCAAATCATTTAACCGTCAATATGTTGAATGAGACTTTTTCGAAAATTAACCATATTCGTTTTTTTATCGATCAAATTTTATTACTGTCGTCTGACGAAGCAGTTACTTTTGTTTTAAAACCTATGGGGCTTTCACAAGATCTGACTTCGCTTGTGCAAAATAATTTTTTAAACATAGCTTTAAGGATGGACAGCTATGTTAAGGATCTAGAAACACCCGCTGCACCGACTGATGGTTCCTTACACAAGTTGGTTCTGGAAAATCCGGTTACAACAATCATTGATAAAAATTTAAGTGCACAGATCGTCATAACGTCTTTTGCTGATGGTGTTGCGGTTGTGCGAGCGCAGTATGCCTGCAAGGCTTGGGATGCGACCATTCATCTGAATCAGATGAACGATTCCCATTCATTACAAGTGACTGCCGTCGAACAAAAAATCACTAATTACCCTTGCAAAAACACTCTGGTTTTCAATCAAGAACAAATTGCTGCAATCGAAGGTGTTTTAATTAAAATTGATGAAATCGATTTTAATTTAGGACATCCACCCGTGATTCCAAGTTCCGTTACAATTTACAACAAGCTGGGCGAAAGTCTGAAATTGGTTCTTAAAAGTGGCGTGAAACAGTAACCCGATTTCGACCTGATTTTTTAGATTCGTAAGTGGCCTGGTCAGCTTTTTCAAAAAGTTCTGCCCAGGTCATTTTATTTTTACCTTTTGCTGCGACACCCAACGACAAGGTCACTGAAATCTTTTTTCCTTCGAAGGAAAAATCAGATGATTCAATAATTTTACGGATGCGTTCAGCAATCTCTGCCGCTTTGTCGATGCTGGTATCGGCCAGAATTAAAACAAATTCCTCGCCGCCAAAACGGGCGAAAAAATCGCTCGAGCGAATAAGGTTTAAATTAATGATTTTTCCCATTTCCCGCAAAACAAAATCTCCACCTGGGTGACCAAAGTTATCATTTACTTTTTTGAAATGATCCAAATCAAAAACGATCACGCTTAAATCTTCGCCGGTATTATCTGCGCGGGTGACAGCTTCGGGTGCTTTTTCCAGCAATGCCGTTTTAGAAAAAGCACCGGTCAAAGCATCGCGGTTGGCTTTTTCTAAAAGTTTTTGATTGGTAATGGTTTCTAAACTGCCTTTTTCTAAAAATTTAAAAATTACATTGCCGGTTTTGATTTGATCATTGTTTTTCAAAGCACAGGGGGCCATGGGAACCAAAGTTTGTTCATTGACCACAGTTCGATTGGTCGAACCCAGATCAATAATGGCGACATCTGATCCGCTGACATCAATGCGGGCATGCGAACGACTAAGACTGCGGTCTTCAATATAAATTTGTGCTTCGTGTGCGCGCCCAATGGTGACGCCATCTTGCAAGGGATATTGTCGACCTTGATAAGCTGTGGGGCCAAGCAACACCACGAACACAGGTGGTGCAACAATGTCACGGCTGATTCTGCGAATGGTATCGCCCGAGGCGACCATAGTTTTTTCTTCCGTTTTTTCTTCCGGAAAAGTTTTTGGGGGCTTCTGACTCATTAAGCAAGATTAAAAGGAAATTCCATTCCAATCAATTTAAACAGTTATAAGTTTTGCTCGATGATTTCTTTTGCAAGACGTTTGCCCAGTTCAACTCCGGGTTGGTCAAAAGCATTTAGATTCATAGCCTCTCCCAACGCGCCAATCACGATTTGAAAAAACATCCAGCCGAAGGCCAAGGATTCTTCGTCCAGTTTATTGGAAACCAAAGTCAGTGTGGATCTGCCTGATTTGCGAAGCGCTTGTTCCGTTGCCTGGGCTTCGACCTGCAACATTTTCCCGATGGGCTGATTCAGCAAAACTTTGCAGGCATCCAATTCCGCAGATTCTAAATATGGACCAATATTTTCCGAATCTTTCCAGCGCCAGAACACAATAAATTTATCCCGCGCCCCTTCCATAATTTGCTGCAAGACCGAGTGCTGATCGCATGCCCCAATGGCCACAATCGGAGTACTGGCACGCTGTGCGGGTTGACCATCACGCCCAACTGCCTTGCCCAAAGATTCCGCCCAAAGTTGCTGCAACCAATCGCCAAACAGACGACCACGACTTTGATAAATAAAAAATTGAGTGATCCATTCCGAACGAGAAAAACTTTCCAAAGTCTGCGCCACAAACTGAGTCACCAACAAAGAACTTTCCCGAGCAGCCACAGATCCTGATTTAAACTTTTCAAGGTTTAATCCAAGAAAAGCCGCCGGAACCATGCCGACACTGGTTAAAACCGAAAATCGCCCACCCACATCTTTGGGCATCGGCACAAATCCTGCCTGATGTTTTTTGGCGTAAGCACCCAAAATATTTTCCGTAGTTTCGGTGATCACGGTTAGGCGAGAATAAAAATCCACCTTCTGTTCAGAAAAATACTGCCGAATGTGTTCCAAACCCAACAAGGTTTCAATCGTCCCACCCGATTTAGAAATCGCCAAAATCCCCGTGCGCTGAATATTTTTAATTTTTTTAAAAGTCCGATTTAAATCAAAACCATCAACATTATCTAAAAATAAAATCCGATCTGAATCTGTAGGATCCAACAATACTGTTAAACCCTTGGGGCCCAAGGAACTGCCACCGATACCAATTAAAATAAGCTGATCATATTTTTCTTTCAATGCGCTGCCAACCTGCTGGCTGATCTTCCAATCGGCATCGCGATCAGGAATTTTCAAAAAACCCAGATCCTGACGTTGTAAAAATACCGCAACCGATTTTTCCGCACGTCTTTGGTTGTCTTGAGAAACTTCTTTTCCAGAATTCAAAATTTCAATCACTGGACAGTCCTTTGTTAGCCTGACAAGCTAGCAAAGTTCGAAGTGGCTAGCAAACACAGCAAAAGAATGTTTAGGCTTCGAGTCATTTTCATTTTTCAACGCCATACAGTCGAAAACAAATTCCTGGATTTTCACGAGATGCAGCAAGCGCTGCGCTGCCTGAATCGGTTCGAATAGCATTAAATCTCTTTGTAGGAATGATTCGACTTCGCTGGGCAAGTTCTGGCAAAAACTCACGCAATTTGGGGGCAAAGGAATCGAACAACAGTCCTCGATATTCAACTGTAAATAAGTGTCCAAATTTTTTCTGCAAACTGCGGTCGCGGGAAATATTTTCCGCCAATTGATCGAACTGCATGAGTTGCCTATCCAAAAAAGAACTGATGTTTTCATTCAATTGTTCCAGATTTTCTGATTTTTTTCCTAAAATATCAGAAAATCTTTCTGCATCAAAATTATTATAAACTAATATCGATCGAAATGCGGTGGCCAGTCGCAATAATTTATTGTGTGGATACACTGCCGTGCGTGAAAGTTTTGAGCTTTTAAAAATTTCTAAAAGCCTTTCCACATTCTGTTTAAAATAGTTGTCCCAACCAGATTTCCATTGCTCGATCTTTTGACTAAAATCGTCTTCTCGGATTTGAACCAGCCAACTAAAAATAACTTCCGAATCTAAAGGCTGTTCAGTTTGTTCCGTTTCAAAATCCCGTTCTTCGCGAACCTGGGCACGCCTTGGGCGAGGCGGAACCCATGGTCCCGTCCATCGATAATACTCCGAGCTTAAAGATTTCTTCGGCGACCGTTCAGCGACTAGATCCTGCAGTTCTTTTTTAGAAACTTTTCTGGATCTAGTATTGCTGCCGGTTTTATCTTCCGCAGAATCTTTGTCTGGTTTAGATTGTTCTGCTGAATTGGATTTAGAGGACACTGATTTTTTTGATTTAGATTCAGTAATTTGCGGAGTCGCATCCAGCCGCGCCACCAGTTCTCCCTGAAAGTAAATTTCTACTTCGGCATGTCCTGGAAATTTTAATTTTCCATTTTCTGCCAACAGCTCGCCAACCAAACGCACTTCAAACCTGCTATCCAATTTTAGATAAGAAAGTATCTGCGCCAACAATCGGTTTCCTATTTTGCAATCGCCGTAAAGACTTCCGTCTAAAGCATACTCACTAAAATTTTGGAAATGATTGTTTCCGTAAAATTGAGTTTTGGATGGCTCGAGCTTTTGCAAAGTATAGTGAGATTTGCCTGCGATGATTCCAGGCAGATCTGTGATACTTATTTTCCCGCCAACACTTATATTTTTACTGATTTCTTCAGAAATATCTTTTAATCCAATATCTTTTAATTCTTTTGCAATTTCTTTTAAAATTGTTTTAGGCAAATCCTGAAGCTCATTGGGCAAAACAGTGGCCATCGAATCTGGATCGGCAACGAAATAGGCAGTAAAATCTTTTGGCAGTTTTAAATTTTCATGACCTTTGATTGGGCCTAAATAATAGACCCCATTGCGTTGATAAACCTTGAACTGATCCTTTCCTGAACTTAAAGCGATCAACCGAAAGCCCAGGGACGTGGGAATATAAATTTCAGAAGATGACGCTCCAGTTTCGAAAATAACTTTTCGATCATACACTGTCGGTGTTTCAAATTTAAAATCTTGACCGACCGGCAACCAGGTAAGGATCGCCCTTTCGCCCAGAGATCCATCGATAAGAAAAGGCCATCCGTCTGCAACAGGTTGACCTTGCTGATTTAAGGCCAAATAGATCGGAGTTTTTTCTTGATCTGCCTTGGCCGGATTCTTCGCCTTCGGCTGCGAATTTTCATGACGATTGAATTCTTGTCGAGTATCCACCTGCGAATCATCTGATTTATCCTGACTGTCTTTGTTCGATGATCCTTGCGACATATTAGGCAACTTATCCCATGCCTTGGCCAATGTAGCGCCGACAGAATCAATCCAGGATTTTTCTTTCGGCTTATAGGGCGAGTAATCTGAGCGAGCACTTGATCGAGCATACTCATCTATCTTTTCAACTAAAGTTTTTCCGCCCGAAAATAATAAAGCGCAAAGAGCTAAAAGTTTTACCAGCATCACAGTTTTGACAAATGTCCAACGAGCCCACAGTTTTGCTTTGCCCATGGGATGCGGCGCTTGCCCTACCAGATGCCGTGCTTCGGCTTGAGCATCTCGTTTTTTCCAATAATCGGGGGATTTTTTTAAACCGGCCCACTTGATGTTTTCAGCAAATTGATGGAACTCATCACTCTCTAGTTTACCAATCGAGAATGCACTTAATACAAGATAGATTCGAGCGGAAGTAAGCGTTCTTAATAGTCTTCGCCAAGTATCCAGACTGTTTTTACTTATAACCATGCCATTTTCGATTTCACGTTCAACTCGGTCGCTATTGAATTCAATTTCATCGACAAATCTTTTTTTAAAATATAAAATATAATTGGAGCTTACTGGTGTTTCCTGATTTTTATAGATATTGTGATTTCCCGCATATGTGTAATCCTTGCCACGCCTATAAGAATCGATCAGCGCCTGCAGCATCGCACAGCGAATGCGGATTTCAGATTTCGTGGGTAATCTTGGAATTACCTTGGTGATTGCTTTTGGCTCTTCATGAAAATTTGCAAAGCGATTGACGATCCGATTAAAAAAACGCTTTTGTTGTGTCGAGGCAGGGTCTGGATTGCTGTGATGAAAGATTTTAGTAAATACATCACGCCCCAACTGCACTGCCCGTTGATGATTGATAGGTGCAATCGAGTATTTCCGATTTATTTGCGTGCTCATTTGAAAAAGTTTTTCCGCCGCCAAGTAAATTCGCGAGGTATCGGGATCCTTGAACATTGTTTCGTCCCAAAGTTCTTTCAAACGCAGTTCTTTAAATTCTTTTCCAATTTCAACAATGGGTGCATATTGTTTTTTTTCGTCGCTGCTTAGCTCTATTTGTAAAAGTCCCCATTTTCGGTGCGCATTCCAAAACCGCGGATCGAACATCAAACCAACATAGTTAATTCGGTTGCGAAAGGTCTCTTCGCCCACAAAGTTATCTTGATCAGGACGCGCAAAGAATTCCTCGTGCATTCCACTGACCTTGGGTTCAGGTGAAAGCAAAGCATCCATAATGCGAACGCGAACTTGCTTAAGCGCTGCAGTCAAATTTGCTTGTGCTGCAGAGGGATCAAGCATTTCCAACCCATCAAGTTCAAGTTCACCAGCCAAATCTTTTGTTCGCGGATCCTTTTGCAGATCATCGACAAGCTGTTTGACCTGCGCTTGGGTCTGCTGATTCGTTTGCCCAGGGGCAGCCCAAACAATTTCGTGCGACAACTGAACAAACACCAATAAAATTAAAAGAACCGAACGCCGAACGCGGCGAAAATTAAGGCGAAAACGCCGGAAGCATTTCGTGAAAATTCCAATAAATAAAGGCATCAACAATTCTCTGCAAAAACCAGTCATTTCAATAACTAAACCAAAACCGATATAATGGGCTCTACCGCAAAACCACTGTCTAAAGCTTAGACAAAAGCCAATTTGCGCCCTACATTTTTTTGGTAGGCGCCTTTTAATTCGGATTTTCCGTGGATCTTATGTAATTCCAAGGCCATATGATTTTAAGTAAATTTTCATGGATTCCCCGAGCTGTTTCAGGCCTGATGTTCTCGGTAAGTCCGGTTTCAATATATTGCAAAGTCGTGCTGCTGGGATAGCCTCGGTAAATTAAAACTAGAACCACCGCCAGGTCATGAGCACTTATTTTTCCATTCAAAAAAATATGTTTATAGCTTTGAATCGATGTGTAAATCAGATCCGCCTCTAAATTTAAGTTTAGCGAAGGATCCCTTAATTTCTGAATAGCCAAAGCTGCAGGAAGACCTAAAGTCGACACTAGTTTTTCTAGTTCCGTTTCATGAATATGCTCCATCAAATCCAAATAGTCATTCAAACTGCGAATTTCCGGCAAAGGCGGCGGCAAACTGCGCGAAGGATAAAGCAAGTTACAAACCGAACCCGGCAGCGAACTTTCGGCAAAAGCCCCAACAGAAATAAATAAAAAAAATAAAATATTTAAAACCACATAAAAAATAAAAGCAATTTAGATACCAGCCCAAATCAAATAAACCCAGACCCAAGCTGTCAAACAACTAAACAAAAGCCAATCTAAAGCCAAAAAATCCTCCTTACGAAAATGCCGAAAGGTCACCATATCCTCCAAAGAAGTAGCGACTACTCTATTTCATTAAGTTTTATAAAATCAGTCATTTTTACTATCACCGCATCGACTTTATCAGTCTCGTCCAAAAGCGAAACTCCAATAGGAAAATATAGAGCGGCATCAAATCCAAGTGACTTACTTTGCGGTTCGATCGGAAGCCATCGACCTTCAATACTTTCAAATTCGACCCATGCGTGCGCTATTAGTCCCCCGTCGCCCAAACTTAAACCCGATACAATTCGGCTGGGAATACCTACTGCTCGTGCAATGGCTACGAAAACGTTAGCGAAATGTGTGCATACACCGCCACTTGCAGCCAATATTTCGCTGGTCGTTAAACTTCTGTTAAGATTATTACTTGCAAGCCCTTTGTTGTATTTGCAAAGGCCGGGTAGTTTATCTAAAATTTTTAAAACCATGTCAGCTCTAGTTGCAGAAAAATTATCTAAAAGTTCCGCAGCAATAAGTTGAATCGCCGGATGACTTTTCTGAACCAACGGCGAATCTTGCAAATACTTTTCAGAACCTGCCGTTTTAATAGATAAAGGAATGCTAGAAATTTTGGTTCTTATAACACTGGTCAAAGTAACTCGATTTTTATAGGGTTTTTCTTTCGAAACTTCTATTTCAGAGGTCTTAGACCAATATTCATTTAGGTTTTCAAAAAGATCGAATCTATACAGCAGTTCAATTTTCAAAAGTCTTTTTGCCTCCAAAGACTGCAAACTAATATTCATTTTGTGCCTATTCGCATATGCAGATTCTTCAGGATAAATAGTTAGCCATTCAGCCACTTCGGAAATTTTTATTTCATTGCCAAAGACTGTTTGCCGGTAATTTTTTGAATCTATGTCAAAAAGTTCGATATCGAAAAGGGCCGCTGCATCTTGCGATAATTCGGCCACAATATTATTGCCGGTTTCGGAAACAATTCTAATTTTTCCTTTTGAAATATTTCTTTGAGCATAAACATAGTTATTCTTTTGGGAAACTTTTTTCAGCTGGGCTAAATCAAACATGTTGGCAAAAATAAACAGTTGTTCGCCTGATTTCATCGGAATGGTCTCTAATCCTGATTGATCCCCAGAATCAGAATAAAATGATAGGTGCTGGACCACTATTTTTTCAGGATCCTGATAATTAAATTGGTCTTGGGTTAGACTCGTCATTTTTAAATCACAATTTTTAGTAATATTAAATTTTTGTTCTGTTTTACGTATTGGGTTTTGATTACTAGTAAGTTCAATGAGTTCAATTTCCGTCTTGAATTTAAATTCCGAAAATGGGCCTGCAGCTAAAATTTCCGAATTAAAACGCATCCCTAATTTTGACTGCACAACACCGACTTTATTAGCCTTTGCACTTTCAAGAGCTTTACTGAATAGATATGCTTTGTTTTCAAATTGAGCTTTTTGAATTCGCGAATTAAGATCTTCTAAATCAAATTTTAATTTTGAACGATCCACTGGTTGAAATAAAAACTTCGATTCCGACATCTGCAATTTAATCCGATCCAAACAAGCTCTATCAGCAGCAGACTGCGCATTCGCCGGCAGCACAAATGCCAAAAATTGAAACCCAATTGAAAACAAGATCGACAACCAAATCATTCTAAAGCGCATATAACTTCCCTTGTTAATCACAACCAAACAGTCAAATAAGGAAGCAATCCTAATGCCAAAAAATAAACCTGTCAAACTTTTAACCACAGCCGAAAACACAAACTCCATCCCAAAAAACGCAGCAAGGTCCCCATATCCGACGAAGAAGACATGGCTGTCTCGTAAAGTCCTAATCGAATAAATATTTATTTTAATTTTCCAGACCTCAAAAAAGCAGGATGCGTCCCCCTACTGGGCGGTTTTTGGAGGCACGAGCCGCGTCTGGAAAATTAAAATAAATATTTATTCGATTAGAACTTTACGAAACCGCAACGTCTTCTTCAACACGGTGGTAACCGCGCCATTCTTTCAGCCTGCCCCGAGGCCTTGTCCCATCTTCGGGATAATCCAAAAACACATAAGTAAGCTTCGTAATCTTCCCATAAGAAGCAATATCCAGCGAAGTAATTTCGGTCCAAGTCCCAGTATTAAAATATTCCTTATCCGACGACCACTGACGATACTGGTAAACATGCGAATGCCCAAAAATAACCGTGTGAACTTTGTCATCGACCAAAATTTTTCTGGCGGCTTCGCTTAAATCTGGAAAGATCGCACTTTCTAAAAAGATTTTTATAATGCGTTTAAATGACCACTGTTTGCGTGGATCTTTTTTAAACAAAGCACGGACAAAATAACTGATCAAAGAAAACAGCGATGCCAAAATCGCTCGAGTTTCATTGATCAAGGCCCAACGAATCATCTTGGAAAAAGGCCTAATTTTATCCGCAAAAGGATATTTTTCTTTGATTTTTAAAACCACATCCACAAAAAAGTGCGAACCAAAAGGTAAATTTAAAATTGGTTCCGGCAAATCTTTTTTCAGAAAAAACTTTTTTGGATCCAAACGATTGGCAGCTTCGTGCATATGTCCGTGTTCGATATGAACACCATCAAAATAATAAACTAAATTTCTGAATTGAACGGCAGCACCGACGCATTCGCTGAAATATTCCCGATTGGCTGGCCACATCATGGCTTGATCGTGATTTCCCACCACATAGGTAATGGATTTTCTGGGGTTGGCAGCAAAATCTTTCATCGCGCGAAAAACTTTGGGATGGCCTTCGACAATGGATTTTAAAACTTCCAAGGCAATGGGTTCAGTAATCACCGTTAAAAAATGGGAATGGTAATCCACTTGCAAGAAATTTAAAAAATCTCCGTTGATGATCAGCTCGACTTCGTAATCCCGAAAAACTCCGGAACAATAGTATTGAATGAATTCCACCAGTTTATCCCCATAGTAAAATTCTTCCAGGGAATTCAATCCGCCATTGGGTAAAATTCGGCCTTTTCCCAAATGCAAATCGCTGATAACAATTTTAATTTTACGGGGAGCATCCATTTTTTATTCGGCCTTTTTTATCGGGACATCTGCTTTTAACGCTGCTGCAACATCTTCTTTAGCATCCGGTCTGGCGTCAAGATGAGTCATCGCCAAACGCAAGGCCCTGACGGATCTGCGGGCCTGATCATTTTGCAGTTCGACAAATTTATTCAATTCGATGACTTTGGATCGGTAATTTTCTAATTCCGAGTGCTGCTGATCGACTTTGCGTTTTAGTTCCAAAATAGAATCATCTTTGGTGCGCAAAAGCGCTGTTTTTTCAGCCCGAGAAATTTCCAAACGATTTTCAAGTTCACGTTCGCGAATGCGGATTTTTTTAAAATCAGTTTGCAATCGAGTTTCCAATTCTTCCAGTTGTGATCGCAACTGGTAAATTTCCTTGTCCTTGAATTGCCCTTGGCCCTTCAATATAGCGGCTTCTGCTTTGGCGGATTCAAGCATATCTGATTTCTCGGTTTCTAACCGAGCAACCGCAATCGATAATTCCGCCACTTTATTTTTGACTGTGACTGCTGCTGCAGAAATTTTTTCGCTGTCTTCCCGCAAGCGATCATTGTCTTTTTCCAACTGCAAAATCTTTTCTTGGGCTATGGCCAAAGATTCTGTTTGCGCAAAGCCTGCTTCAAACTGCGATGACGATGAAAAGCCTTTTTTGCTGACTGCAATTCGTTCTGGAATGGGTGTTTCCGAATAAAGATCGCGGGCGACGGGAATAACTTTTTTTTCTTCGATGGGTTGAGCTAAAGGAATCGTGCGTTCGTCTAATTTAAATAAATCAGGATCAGGTGGCAATTCGACCCCATCTAATAGATTATCGATTAGATCGCTGGAAAAATCGTCAGATGGAAGCTTAGGAGTAAGCCCTGTTTTCTTTTCACCCATTCAGTTCTTTTTCGGTGAAAAACGTCTTAAACTTAAACAATCCCCACTAGAAATTAAGTGCAGGGAACTGAATGACCTTTTGAAAGTCTTGATAAGCAGCACTTAGGTCCTGAAGTTTCAAATTTTGCAAGGCAATCGTTCCGAATTCTCGGATGGTAAAACTGGCCACCAAATTTCCGACCACGCAAGCCCGACGAACGTCTTGGAAATCTGGTTCTTTTCCAAGTTTGGCAAGGTAACCCCAGAAACCACCGGCAAAGGAATCTCCGGCCCCAGTTGGATCCATCACTTTTTTAACGGGCAATACCGGCAAACTAAAATAGCCATCGCCTTTTTGGTAACACAAAAATCCGAATTCACCGCGTTTGATCACGACGATTTTTGGACCCATTTCAGAAATTTTCGCAGCAGAACCAACGGCATTATCAATTCCCGTTAATAATTTCGCTTCCAATTCATTCATCATCACTACATTTACTTTCGGGATGACTTTTTCCAAAGCTGCACGCTGGGAATGAATCCACAAATTCATGGTATCCAGTCCGGTTAAAATCGGACACTGCACATTTTCCAAAACCTTCAATTGTAAATTGGGATCGATATTGGCCAAGAAAACAAATTTCGAATCTGCAAATTTAGCTGGAATGGTTGGATTGAATTGTGCAAAAACATTCAACTGAGTTTCTTTGGTTTCGGCTTCATTTAAATTTTTGACATAAGACCCTGACCAGAAAAAAGTTTTGCCAGGAACCTTTTGCACTCCCGACAAATCCACTTCGCGTTTGGCAAGCAGATCCCAATCTTTGGGGTCGTAATCATCACCGACAACTCCGACCACACGTGGTGGAGTAAACAGCGATGCCGCCAAAGAAAAATAATTTCCCGATCCGCCCAAGGTGCGTTCGACACTGCCGTAAGGCGATTCGATTTGATCGTATGCAAGACTACCGACAACAAGAAGACTAGAATTAGACATGGGCCACCGACATTGTTTCTGATTTCCTTAATTTTGGATCTGTTAATTGCCCACAAGCCGCAAAAATATCGCGACCGCGAGTCCGTCGTAATAAAACATGAACACCCAACTTCATCAACTCGTTCTGGAATGCAATAACTTGCGAATGTTCCGGGCGAGTGTAACCAGAATCAGGATGTTCGTTGAATGGAATAATATTAATTTTGCAGGGCACATTGCGAGTCAAATGCACCAGTTCGCGAGCATGCACCAGCTGATCCGTCACACCTTTTAACAAAACATATTCAAAGGTTACTTTGTCGCCGGTGCGTTCGACATAATCCATGCAGGCTGCAAACAATTCCTTGATCGGCCATTTTTTATTGATGGGCATGACTTGATCGCGAATCTCATTGTTTGGGGCATTCAAAGAAACCGCCAAGCGAACTTTGGCATCGGCGATTCGGTGCATTTCGGGAACGACTCCTGAAGTTGAAACCGTGATGCGTTTGCGCGATAAATTCATTCCGAAATCATCAGTTAAAATATCAATCGCTGCAAACACAGCTTCGGAATTATCCAACGGTTCGCCCATTCCCATAAATACGATATTGGAAATGCGTTCGGCATTTTCTTTCAACTGATCGTTCAAAGAATTTTGCACCTGAATAAATTGGCAGACGATTTCTTCCGTCGAAAGACGGCGTTTTAATTTTTGTTTTCCGGTATAACAAAACTTGCAGGCCATATTGCAGCCCACTTCCGAAGAAATGCACAAAGTATAACGGTCCTCGGTGGGAATCAGCACAGCCTCGACCGATAATCCTTCACCGACTTGAAATAAAAATTTCTGAGTTCCATCCGAGCTAATTAAATGTTTTAAAATTGGCAAAAATTCGAAATGAACTAAATTTTTTATTTCCGCACGAAAATCTTTGGATAAATTGGTCATCAGTTCGGGATCAATTATTTTTTGATCGTAAACCCATTTATACAATTGCTGCGAACGAAAACGTTCCTTGCCCCACTGAGCACAAGATTGTTCCAATTGTTTTCTAGTTAAACCATAAAACGAAACAGGCATTTATTTTCCTTTTTGTTCAGTCATCAATTCGCGCAGTTCAGCTTGCGAACAAGGCACGCTGCCCACTTTGCCGACCACAATTCCTGCCGCAAAATTGGCCAGCATTGCAGATTCCGAAAACGACAAACCCGAAGTCAGTCCCAAAGCCAAAGCAGCAATGGCGGTATCCCCGGCCCCGGTCACATCGAAAACAGGTCGCGAAAGTGTCGGAATTTGTATAACCTGATCGCCCTCAAACAACAACATTCCTTCGGCACCCCGAGTGATCGCAACCTTGGCAGGCTGCTGTTTCGATACAGCCTTCTGAATGGCCGCCCCAACCGAGAAAATTTTTTCAGGTTCATCGCGAACCTGTTCATGGGAAATACCCGCAAGTTGCAAGGATTCTTCCATATTGGGCTTAATCAGCGACGCCCCTTTGTAAATGGAAAGATTTTTGGATCGATAGGGATCCACAAAAACCGGTTTATTTTTCTGGGCACTGATTTCCATCACCGCCTGGATAAAACTTTCCGTCAAAAGGCCTTTGCCATAATCTTGCAAAATAACGGCCTGACATTTTTCTATTTGTGCAGTTACTTTTTGCAACAATTCTTTTTCAATTCCAGCTGAAATACTTTGTGTGGATTCAAAATCCACTCGCAGCAAATGATGGTGCTGGGTCATCATCCGCATTTTCTGTGTGGTCTTGCGGCTGGAATCGGAAACCAAAATCGTGTTTTCTAAACCTGATTTTTGAAATAAGGCGGCAAGTTCTTCACCACCGGCATCTTTGCCAGAAATTCCCAAAGTGCAAACCTGTCCACCCAAACTTAAAATATTTTGTGAAACGTTGGCAGCCAGGCCCAGACGTTTTTCTTGCTTACTAACTTCTAAAACCGGCACCGGTGCTTCGGGGCTGATTCGGCGCACTTGTCCCCAAGTGTATTCATCAATTCCCACATCACCGATCAACAGCAATTGCGTTTGCGCAAAACCATTCAGGGCGTTTAACAGTCGATCTAAAGTTTTATCATTCCATTTTTCAGTGCGTGCAGACATTCTCATTTTCTAGCGGAATTTTGCCACTGCCGCCAGGAAATTTTCAGACGCGGCTCGGGGCCGTTGCGGTCAATGTTGGCATTCAGCTGCTGTTGCAACCAACGCTGCCAAGTTTTTTGCTCGAAAACGCTGATGGGACGATTTCCAGAAAATCCATCCAGATCTTGCAACGCGATTTTCGTTTGCACCCCACGACCCCAATCCAAAATCACCGAGCTTTCACCGGGCGGCCATAAATATTGGATGTCTTCCTGCAGATGACCAACTTGATCCGCAGACAAAGGTACAAAAATTTGTTTTTCCATCAACTTGCCCTTGGCTTGCGATAACAACACGGCCTGAAAAACATCAGCCATAAAAGGCCACCGATAACCCGACGTAAAAGTGCAATGCGCGCCCTGTTCAAACAAAACAAAACCTAGTTTATTTTTTTCAGCAAACTGACTTGTGGCTAATTTTTTCCCATTCAGTTCCCATGGCACGAAATGATCGGTCTGAGTTGCAAAAACTAGAAAAGGTTTGCGAATGGGTTGATTGGGAAGATGGCTCCAAAAGTCAGATGTCTGCCAAAACCCTTGATGCTGTTGGCGGCCCCAATCGTTCGTCGACAAAAAATCTTGCCATTCTGCCCAGTTGGATTCCAGGAAATGAGTCACATTTGGTTCGTAAATTTTTTCCAGAAAAATCCAGTGCGACAGTCCTTCGGCCAACCAAGATTTTTCATATTGAGGAAATTTCGGAATCTCGCGCAGACTGGATAGTCGTGCGTAAAATAACATATCTTTGACCGTTCCCTGCAGTCCTTGCGCGGTCATATTTTCCATCGACGCTTTTAAATTTACAACCGGGCACAAATTCAAAAATCCATCCACCAAAGGAACTTTTCTTTGCGCATCCATTATTGCTGACAAGAAAACTCCGTGGCCCCCCAAACTGATTCCCATAAAATGCAGACTGTCCACAATTCGCGAAATGCCTTGTTTTGGATCGCGAAGGATCTGTGCGATTTGATCGTTTTGAATTCCCTCGATGACTCCGCCAAAAGAAAATCTTTTATTGCGCGAAATAAATTCTGGTCCAGTGATGCTTTCCAACATCAATAAATTAAAAGGACCCTGTTCAAAAATCTGTGCAACCATTCCGCGCTCGGCGGTCATTTGTTCCAGGCTGCCAAAAATTCCGGTGCGAACCACGACCAGGGGGCGCGGTTTTAAATCTGGTTTTACAAATAACATTCCTTTTAATTGGATGTTCTTGGTTAAGTGAAACAGCACTCGGTGATTGTAAGGATGATTTCTGATTTCAATATCTTCGAATAATACGGAAAGCGATTGCAGCAATTCGCCTTTGATTGGGCTTGCAATTTCCAGCCCGCAGCGACTTTGAAACTCGCCGATCAATGTTGCCTGAGCTTGCGCAGACCCCGCGGCTGCAGCAATCTGTCCCGCCAGTTCCCGACTGTCGCAGTTGGCAAGCAAAGTTTTCTGCCGCTGAAAATTTGGGTTCAGCGCCAGGCCGCGCCTCATCATCCAATTGACCCAATCGGGATAAAAACCGGGCACGCTTCGGTCTATTTCGATCTGAGCAGGCAAAATTTCCAACTGTGCTGTCGAAGAAAACGGCAGATTTTGCGCCCAAAGGCTTTGAAACAGAAAAAATAAAATACTCACAATCCGTTTTATAACTTCGAGAGCCGCCGAGTCATCCGTTATTCCCTCGTGACAGACGAATAATGTTTTCTGCTATCCTGATGGAACTCAAGGAGATTCAAAATGCTTTCAACCGACGAAAAATTTGCTCCATCCGAAGCTCATTTAGATGGTCCATTGTTTAGAAATGCTTTGCAGGGTTTAGAAGAAGCCGGAAAATTAATTAATTGCGACCCCAACGTTTTAGAAAGATTAAAACGCCCGCGTCGCTGTTTAACGGTTTCTGTTCCCGTGCGCATGGACGATTACAAAGTGCGAGTGTTTACCGGTTACCGCGTGCAATACTCTCCGACCTTGGGACCTTACAAGGGTGGAATTCGTTATCACCAAAAAGTGGATTTGCCCGAAGTCGTTGGGCTGGCTGCGCTGATGACATTTAAAAATTCAGTTTTAGGTTTGCCCTTGGGCGGAGCCAAAGGCGGAATTTGCGTCGACCCCACTAAACTTTCCCGCACTGAAAAACAAAATATGACCCGACGTTATGCTTCGGAATTGGGACCTTTTGTGGGACCAAATAAAGATATTCCCGCACCCGATGTGGGCACGGATCCTCAGACCATGGCTTGGTTCATGGATACTTATTCGCAAGAACAAGGCGGATTTGCACAACCCGGAGTCGTCACTGGAAAACCGGTGGAAATCGGTGGAACTTTGGGACGCAATCACGCAACCGGTTTGGGTGTTGTGTTTGTCGCAGAAAAAGCATTTGAAAAGAAAAAAATTCCTTACAAAGGTGCGCGCATCGTCGTGCAAGGTTTCGGAAATGTGGGTTCGTTTGCAGCGCTGTTTTCTTTTGAACGCGGTGCCAAAGTTATCGCAGTCAGCGACGTCAGTGGCGCGATTCACAATGGTGACGGTTTAGAAATTCCTGCGCTGATGGAATACGTCAAACAAAATAAAACCATCAAGGGTTTTCCTGGTTCGAAAGATCTAACCAATGCCGAACTACTTGAACTAGAGTGCGAAGGTTTGTTTCCCTGCGCACTAGAAGGACAAATCGGCGATCATAATGCCGAAAAAATTCGCGCCAAAGTAATTGTTGAAGGCGCAAACGGTCCAACCAGCAATGCGGCCACCAAAGTTTTGCACAAACGCGGAATCTTTTTAGCTCCTGACATTATCGCCAATGGCGGTGGTGTGATCGTCAGTTATTTTGAATGGGTTCAAGATATGACATCGTTCTTTTGGGACGAAGACGAAGTGAATGCAAAATTAAAAACCATCATCGTCAAGGCCTTCGACAATGCTTTTAAATTTTCCGAAGAAAAAAATACGGATATGCGTTCAGCCGGCATGGCCTTATCAGTGCGCCGATTAGAACAAGCGATGCTGCTGCGAGGTCTGTATCCCCGATGATGTTGAAGCCCTGGCTGTGGTTGTCCGCAAGCCAAGCCCATCACGCTAGTCTTATTGTTTTAAATTTGCTCGAGCGCAGTGAATCCCTGCGCTCTCAAGCTAAAATTCCCGAATGGCAAAGTTTCCGCTGGAGAAACTTAATTTTCCCCAATCGCTTGGGCATTGCCGGCGGATTGGATAAAAATGGCGAATTCGTGCAGACGTGGTGGCGGGCCGGCGCTGGATTTTTAGAACTGGGCACGGTCACTCCGCGCGCGCAAAATCCCAATGCCGGAAAAATTTTCGATCGCAGCAATGCAGATTTGGCTTTGTGGAATCGAATGGGATTTCCCAATCAAGGCGTCGAGGCATTGAAACTTCGACTAGAAAAAATCCAAAATCGCGCGACTCCGATTTTTGTCAATATCGGCAAGAACCGCGACACTGATTTAAAAAATGCCGAACAGGATTATTTGTCCTGCATTCACAGCATTGGCCAGCTTGCCGATGCTTTTGTCATAAATATTTCCAGCCCCAATACTTCGCAACTGCGTGAATTACAAAAAACAGAAAATTTAAAACCGCTGTTGCAAAAAATAGATCAAGCCTCGCAAAAATTTGGCAGACCTTTTTTTGTCAAACTAAGTCCCGATCAAACAGAAAATGATTTATTGGATTGTTTGCAAATCTGCTGGGGCAACAATGCGGCCGGTGTGATTCTGACCAATACAACTATTTCTCGTGGCGCTGATTCCCGTTTTTCTACGGAAGGTGGTGTTTCTGGCAAACCTTTGCAAAAGCTTTCACTGCAAGCATTGAAAACTGCGCGGAAAAGTTTGCATGGCTTGCAAGACCGAATGATAATTAGTGTGGGTGGAATATTAACTGCCCACGATGTCCAACAAAGGTTGGATCAGGGCGCTGATCTTGTGCAAGTTTATACAGCATTGGCTTTTAATGGTCTGAGTTTTTTTAAACAAACAGCCTGTGCGATGACAGCGAAAAACGAAAGCAAACATGAAGAAGATTAAAAAAATTCAGTGGATACCCGTTGTCGCAGGTTTCTTAAAAAAAAATCAAAAAGTCTTGATTGGACAACGCCCCGAGAATAACTCTTTAGCAGGTTTCTGGGAATTTCCCGGTGGAAAAATTGAACTGGGCGAATCCCCCGAAGAAGCCTTGGCCCGAGAATTAAAAGAAGAACTGGGAATTGATGCCAGCATTGGCGATTTAAAACTTAGTTGCACCCATAGCTTTGAGGAAGTTGGAATTATAATTTTATTTTACGAAGTTTTATTCTGGAAAGGCGAACCCAAAGCCCAACATCATATGATGTTGGATTGGATTAGTCCTGCCGAACTGGAACAGCGAACCATTCCCGATGCCAATCGCAAAATCTTACCGCGGATTTTGAAAGTTTTAAGTTAGATCATGGCGAAAATACTTTTGGTTTCCAGGCAATTGGATGCGACCACAATCAATCTTGCGGAATCCCTGTATTCGCAACAACATGATGTGACTGTATTGACCCAACAAACACATGAACAAACTAATATCAGTTTAAATCAAAATATTTCAGTATGGAATTATTTTAGAACCTGGAGCTGGTTTGAATTCGTTCGCGTAATGCCCAGACTGTGGCGAGAAAATTTTCAGATTTTCCATATTGTCTTCACCGGTGGGGATTTACTTCCAGCCGAAGTCGGCATTGGCTTGCTGTCGAAGGCGACTCCGCAAGGGGTGCTGGCGACAAGTTTAATGGATCTGCCCTTTGATTTAAAAACGCGGAAAAAACTTCGCCTGTTATTGCGGGAAAGTGACATCGTGACTTGTCCTTCGGTTGAAGGAATGACTTTACTGAAGGGTTTGTCGACGCGTTCGCTGCGCCAGGGCCGAGGCTTGTTGCCGCCCATGTTGCAGTGGAAAGATGAATCAGCTCAGGCGGAAATTCCTTCCGAACTGGCTGCCATTCTTAAAACTTCTGCGCGCATTGCAATGCCTTTTGATGAAAGTTATTTTTCCGAAGGCAGCGAAATTTTAAAACGCGCAGCGGTCCTAGCTGTGCAACGCCCGATTTTATTATTGGGCAGTCTGTCGCAGTGGAGCCATTCCGATCGGCGCAAACTAGAACAATGGCTGCAGGATCTTGGCGTCAGTCGAAATTGGATGATGTCAGGGGATTTAACTGCCGGCCAGCAAATCGGAGTGCTTGCGGCCTGCGATGCTTTGATGATTGCGGGTTTGCCCCTGTCACCACTGGAAGTAACGCATTACCAAGTCAAATCCTTGAAAGCTGACTGCACCCTAATTATCGATGATCGCCAGGCCTCGATTCATGCCGATCTGTGGAAAAATCAGAAAAACTGCTGGATCCTGCGCCGCGAAGAAATTCAGCGCGAAATGCGCGAGCTTTTGCAAAAGGAACATCTGAAACTGCCAGCCCTGGATCAGCCTTTGCAAAACAGAAATTTATTTGATGCTCCTTTGAATGAGCTCAGCAGGCTTTACAATCGTGCGCTTTCACAGCAACATTTTTCTTAATGAGCTTACGCATTTGCCTAGTCGGCAGCCGCTTTCGAATATTATCCAGGTCCACAGATTTTAGTTTTTTGTGGTTGATCGCGCGCAGCCTGACCAAACGCGGTCACGACGTCACGGTGATTTCCAACCGCAGCCCCTTGGGCAAATCCGAAATCATCCGCGACGGAGTCAAAGCCTATTACTTATTGGAAGGAGTCGCGCGCAGCAATTCCACCAATTTTGCCCAGGCTGCTTACCATAAATTTATCCAACTGCACCGCGAAGAAAAATTCGATCTGGTTCATTCCTTGGATGCATCGGGCGTGATCATTGCTCAACACAAAAAAGCCCTGCAAGTCGCGACGGCTTTTGATGCCAATGCCACCCAGATGAATGAACTGTTTGGAATTATGGCCCAAAATCAAGAAACTGTGGCATCTATTGTTGCCACTTATATTTCCATCGCAATTAAATATTTGAAAACATATTTTTCCAGCGATCGAAAAATTCTAAAAACCGCCGACGGGGTTTTCGTTAACAATCCTTTGCAAAGAATTTTTCTGGAAAGATATTATTACTATCCTGATTTAAAAATCTATTCCGTGCCCTATGGGGCCGAGGTCGGTGATTTATCCGCCAAGGAACATACCGAAGAAGTCCGCAAGAATTACCAAATTCCAAAACACGCCCAGGTGGCAGTGACGATTTCTGATATGACCGATGTTGCTGAATTAATGCCCTTGTTAAAAGCTTTTGAAAAAGTCGCGATAAAAAAATCCCAAGCTTATTTAGTCATTTTGGGTCACGGACCAAAATTTAAACAAGTCGAGTATGAAGTCTTATCCCGGGCCTTAGGCAGCCGGGTGCTATTGCCAGGCGAAGTGCGCGGCCAGGATTTGCAAGAAGCCGTGTTACTGGGCGATGTGTTTATCGAGCTCAGTTCTCGTTCGACGGGACTAGATTCGGGTTTGATCGAGGCCATGGCGCAGAAAAAAATCATTATTGGTTCAGAAGTCAGCTCCATTTCTAATTTAATCGAAGACGGCACCGATGGATTTTTAATTCGCCCAGCCGATACAGATTCCCTGACCAATCTTTTGGTAGAAATTTTTTCCGGCAATTTAGCCTGCGAAGAAATGGGAGAAAAGGCGCGTCAGAAAGTTTTAAACCTATTCGATCCCAGCAAAATGGTTTCAAAAATTGAAGAATCCTATTCAAAGATTCTTGCCAAAAGCCTTTAGCAAGATAGACTGTGGCTGATGACAAAAGCCGACTTAATTCAAATTCTTTCCGACAAAGCAGGCATCACCCGGGTCAAAGCAGAAACTGTAGTGAATACAGTCTTTGATTCCATGACCGAATCCCTGATCAAAGGAAACCGAATTGAAATCCGTGGCTTTGGATCTTTCGTCAACCGCCAATACGACGCCTACAACGGCCGCAACCCCCGCACTGGCGAAGTCATCAAAGTAGAAGAAAAAAAATTACCTTTTTTTAAATCCGGAAAAGAACTTCGCGAAGATCTGGCGAAGTAGTTTCAACGCTAGCACAAGAACGCACTGTGGCCCGCAAAAAGAGCTAGCCTCCTTAAGCACAATCAACTTTTTTAAGTTCTCTGCATGCGATCTTTCTTATCGTGTCTCGGAATTCATCAACCGTTCAAGTCTAAATTTTAATTTACCCGATCCAAATCCAAAATTTACTCAGACCAATTACCTAATCCCGATCGCGATTGTGCTTGCCACAAAGCAGCCGCAAATTTTCGGCGGAATTATCGCCCAAATGTCGAAACGGTTGCACATGATCAAGTTGAATTTGATAGCGAGAACAACATTTTTTCAGAGTGTTGGGATCAGTAAACTGACAACAACCTTGGTCGCGCTGCCAAACCAGCTTTTTTACCGAAGCCGAGATATAACGAGATCGTTTTTGCTTGGGCTTATTGTTGGCGTGCCTTTGCACGGCGATGGGACTTGGTTTTTCTTTTGAATTTTTAGTTCGAGGTTCGGCGCCGACAATGCTCGCATCCTGTTCGATTTGAGGAACATCGGTCGATGTGTTGTGATTGGAATTCTTTTGAGCAGATTTACCTTGAGGCGATTTACCTTGAACCGATTTCTTTTTAGCTAACTGTCCATACAGTTTTTCAACCATAATTTTGAAAAACTGCGCCTGGGTCATATCAGGGTTCTGGTGCGACATCCAAAGTTTTAGTTCATCCATTTTTTCTTTGGTCTCGGCATCTATTACAAAACGAAGTTCTGTTAAGTTTTCAGATAGGACTTTTTCTTGCTCTTTGGATTTCAAACAAAGCTCGGGTGCAATTTTAAATAATTCTTTCTCGGCTTCTCGAGTCGACTTATTTTCCAGTTTTTTAAAAAGCTCGGCTTTTTCCGCAATCGAGATCTTCTTGCCAGAATCACTGGCTTTTTTGTTTAGGAAATTCTGACCCTGGGAAACAACGGAAAGACTTAATGATTTGTCGGCAATTTTTTCCCTTAATTCTGGGATTTCAGAAATCGCACGAGCTGCTTGAATTCTGCGCATGGCCGATGATGGCTCGTAGCCTAAATCTTTGGTTACAAAATCAAATAGGGAACTGAATCCGAGTTTTAGAAAAATCTTTCTTCGGTTGATTTCGGCAATCAGCTCGATCACTTGCAAAGTTAGATCTTGTTCGGTTTTGGCAGCATTTCTGATTTCTTCGATAAGCCTGTTGTTATCCAAGGATTTGATAGCTTCGCCTTTCGACAAAGGTTTCGCTTCCACGAAGGACATCACTTCTTCAAAGGATTTCTTTTCGCTCGAAATACCTTTGCCTAAAGTATTTCCAACTTCCAAAGATTTCTCTTCTGCTGAAATACTTTCGCGCGAAGTATTTCCAACTTCAGAAAGTTCAGGCCAAAATTCCAATTGAACTTCTTTCGAGTAATCATATTCTTCTAGCACAAATTCTTCTAGCACAAATTCTCATTTCTACTTCAAGACCGAAGTAGAAAAAATTTATCACGGGTTTTAAAATACAATTTTCTCGGTTTTTTCAAATCATGAATGCTAAGAATAAACTGTGCTTTAAGCTCACGAATTGGGCCATTGCAACAAGTTTTCGAAGAATTCGAAAAAGCAGCTTACGTTGAAAAAGTGATTTAAATTAGACGTATTTAATCACTAGGAAAACCCGTCAATAATTTTTATTTTATAACGCGACGGCGATACCAAAAGGAACGGCGTATTTTTCGCCCCTTTCAATCAACAAACTGACTGCAGCTTTCGATATCCTAACTCCGCGATTCAAGTTTTGGAACGATTGCATTTTTTCCTGTCGCAATTTGAAAATGTGCATTTTGAAGTTTTAAACAATTTTTTGTTAATACCGTGATATCTGATTTTCATGAATTCTACATCGACTCTGAAGTTAAGCGCGGACCACACGGAAGCATCTTTCAATCAAACAAATCATCCTGCACGTTAGATATAGTGCCCAACTGTGCCTTGAATTTTTTTCATTCGAAAAAGTAATCCATGATTTTTTAATTATGCCTTGTTAAACAGTGGGCAGTCGCTTTTCCCACAACTACTAGGAGATTTTATGAAGCTTTTCGCTTTAATTTTTATGCTGAATGTTTTTACTTTCACCTCGCACGCTGTCGAGTTTAACCCAAATGAGTACAAATTTGCTAAGAATGCTCACCGAAAGTTTGAGTCCTTACGCTCCCTTGCTGACATGTTTATAAACACCACTTTATTACCCAAAGATGGTGACTTTGCTGATCGAATTATTAAAGGGAAAAAGTACTGTTTTACCGACTTAGCTAAAAAATTTTCTATGTTTTATAGCTTCCAAGGAACAGTTCAAGTTTCTGAAAAAAATATTATAGGAGCTGAAAAATCGGGCACGACAGAATTTCGGTTTACATTAAAGTATGAAAACTACCTAGCATATGGATGGATGATGGTTTCTTATGAATACACCGAGCCAGTTGGAAATATGGGACCTGGGGAAATAAAGTGCCGACTTACGAAAAGAGCAGGCAAAGCCTATAGCCTTGTTACTCGTGCTAATAATAATGATTATGAAGTGTTGCAAGCAGTCGGCGCACATTAAACGTCTTCTTCTCTGATCTAAGGGTTTACTGTTAGATATGTATAAACAACTTTTTCAACTAGAACATAATCGGTGTATGTTTTGTTTTATTTCCGCGCGGAAATATAAACCTTAATTTCTGCTGTCATGATTTCCACATTCTGAGTATCCCGCACGCTGACCGGCACTTGAATATCGCCAGCTTTAATTCCAGCAGGATTTTCAATTCGGCAGCTGGCGATCAAGTCTGTTTCGCCTTTGCGCAGATACTGCACAGTCATGCCTTTCGGAATCCAGCGCATTCCTTCGGGCACGGTGCTTTCCATGGTCATTCCCAAGGTCAGTTCGCACAGATTGCACATCGCAATGGCGTGCATCGTACCCAAATGGTTATGCAAACTGCGACGATTTTTCATTTGGATTTTGCAACCGTGATCATTGAATTCAATAATCAATGGTTTAATTGATCCGAAATACGGGGCCTTGAAACAAACTATTTTTGTAAATAGCCATTTCCCCATTGGGTATTTTTCTAGTTTTTTCCAGATGGCAAAAGTTTTCATCTACGTCGCGTCCCTACGCCTTAGCGTTTTTCGACGGGTGCCCAATGCAAGCCTTCGGGTCCTGTCCATTTTCCGCGGGGTCGATAGATGCGGTTATTGTGGTATTGCTCCATCGCGTGGGCACACCAACCGGAAATTCTGGAAACTGCAAAGATCGGAGTAAAAATATCTATGGGAATTCCCAAGCTGTAATAAACTGTGGCCGAATAAAAATCCACGTTGGGCATCAGGCCTTTTTCTTTTTGCATGGTATCGTCAATCAGAATCGACATTTCATACCACAATGGCTGGCCAATTTTTTTGGTTAATTTTTCTGAAATCGCGCGCAAAATACTTGCGCGTGGATCGCCGTTTTTGTAAACGCGGTGACCAATGCCCATCACTTTTTCTTTGGCAGACAGTGCATCTTTGACAAATTGCTGTGCTTTTTCAATGGTGCCAATTTTTTTCAGCATCAACATCACTTGTTCGTTGGCCCCACCATGCAATGGACCCTTCAGGGCACCCAGTGCAGAAACAATCGCCGAATGCAAATCACTTAAAGACGATGCGGTAACTCGGGTTGCAAAAGCAGAACAATTTAATTCATGATCGGCGTGTAAAATTAAACAAGTATCGAATATTTTTACATCATCCGCATTGGGTTCGCTGCCTTTTAGGCTATACATAAAATTCCAGGCAATGGATTTTTCTGGATTGGGTGTGGGAATTGCTTTTCCGGCGCGAATATTTGCAAACGCAGTGACGATCAATCCCATTTGCGCGGTCATGCGAATGGCCTTGGCGTGATTGGCTTGTTCGCTCATGTCGTTGGATTCTGCATCCCAATGTGCCAACAAGGAAATTGCTGTGCGCAACCAACCCATGGGGTGAACATCTTTGGTGGGAATTTTTTTTAAGGCTTCTAAATAACTAGGTTCTAATTTCATTTGTGAAGAAATTTCTTTTTTGAAATTGGTAAATTCAGTTTTGTTGGGCAATTTTCCATTCCACAAAAGATAAATTACTTCTTCGAAAGTTGAATGTTCGGCTAAATCTTCGATGGTGTATCCACGGAAATTTAAAGTATCCCCGACGATGGAAGAAATTGCGGTGGTGCATGCGACCACGCCTTCTAAACCTTTATCAATTGCGCCTTCATAAATTTGCACGTCACCCATGATGTTTACCTCTTTTATAAAATATTAAGGTCAGTCGCGATCGGCTGCAAGCTTTAGAGCACGATCCTTGATTTCAAGCACTAAAACCGTTTGATCTTTGATCGGTTCCGAAAGACTGCTGAACTGTTCCACTTGAAGCAAAATCTCATTGCGGATGTCGTGCACATTTGCATCCAAAGAATGGCGCAGCACTTCGTTCAATCGTGAAACTCCCCAGGACTTTCCGCCAGCATTTCTGGCATCGACAACTCCAGGGCTGACCAGGACCAACCGATCTTTGGGGTTGAAAGTAATTTGCCCACTTTCAAATTGATCTGAACTTTTTTTACTAAATGTCGGGGCTGTTGCGACTAATGTTTTTACTTCCCCGCGTTCATAGATTTGGTGGCAAACACCTAGTTCGCCGATTTGTGCGTAGGTCATTTCCAAACGTCTGCGATCGATCAGTCCTAAAAATAAACTCATTTGATCGATGTCTTTCATTTCGCCACGCAACTGCTGTGTAATTTTACGCAAGATTGCATCGATGGATTTTCCTTGCCGCAAATCCGGTGTCGAAATCATTTTCAGGAACACACCCAAAAACAACGAAGACATTCCGTAACCTGATGAGCTGGACAGAATGACGCCGAAATTAAGGTGATCTTCCATTTCAAAAATATCAAAATAATCCCCGCCGTGCTGCAGACCAGGAATAAATTTTGAGCTCATAGCAAAACCTTGAATATGCGGGAATTCAGTCGGAGATAAAGTTTTCTGAATTTTTTGCGCCCACTGAATTTCATCTGTTGTAAACTCAATTAGCTTTTCAATTTTTGAACTTAATTCCAGCAGACGCTTTTTCGTCAGACCTTCTTCGGCTTGACGGGACGCCAGATCTTTTTCAAGTTCTTGGATGCGTTTTTTTAATTCCGCGATGGATGAATCCGGTCTGTTGTTTTGGCTCACTTAGTTATTTTGAATTGTTTCCGGCCGCGACGTGAGTAAAAAAAGTTTTCCACTTCCGACAAACGTCTGGGATTTCGGCAGGCGCATCAATCTGGATGGGATGATTCTGGTAATAATGGTATTGAAAGTGCCCATAAGTTGCAGCAACCAAAAATTGCACGGCCACCCACACCAACCAACAGCCAGAAAATTGGATTAAAATCATCGATGCATCCACTTGAATAAAATTTCTGAAATAAACATAGATTGGAATAAAAACCATTAGTGCAAAGATGGATTGCAATACTCCACCGCAAGAAATGGTTGCAACCCTTGGGTTAACTTTACGAAGCTTTCGCCACAACACCAGATTTGAGCCCAAACTGAAGCCAAGTAGAATAAATACAGCCGAGTTTAAGGCCAGCCAAAATCCCGAAAGTCCCAGTAAAATAAAAGTCAGCATGATAAAAAATCCATTGCTTAAAAAAGCAAAGCCCAAACCTAGAACAAAAATAAAACCCAGATTTGCAGCGGTGCCATTGCTTAAAAATAAAACCAGATCCATGACTTCTGGCTGTTGTGCAAACTGCGAACTGATCGCACTGGAATGTTCAAAAATAAAACTGGTGATGGCCAAAAGAAAAACCACCCGTCCCCACTTTTGCGATAGGGAAAAAATAACTCCGCCCAATACTCCCCAGTAAATGCTGCTGAATTGAAACAACATCGCCACCCAAAAAACCCAAAATAGACTTCCCAAATCGGCGAAGGCAAATAACACCGAGTTTTCGCGGAAGGATCTTTGCTTGGTTAAATGCGCCATCATGGCGATTTCTTTTTGCTGGTAAGGCTCCGAAATAAGAAATGACAACTTGATTTGCTTGGCCAGCAGCTGGATTAAATTGGTTGGTGGCTTGTGAAATGCTTTCGAGATAAAAAATCTTACGCTTTCCAGGAAGATTGTCCTTAGAAAACCAAGTAAAATCAGAATAAAACAAAATAAAATAAGCAAATTTAAGGTGATCATCGTCTTTTCAGATTAACTTCGCTTGCTTTCAAAAATTTTGTCAACTAGCTTACGCGCTAAGTTTTAAACTTGCCCCCAAAGGCACAAAAGTAAGGAGTTTCCATGAAGAAAATGATTTTAGGATTCTTGATCACAGCAGGCGTCTGCACCAGTTTTGCAGCACTGCCACCTGGTTATGAAGAAGTGCAACGATTTGAAACCGCAGTAAATGCAGCAACATCCTATGGATATATTGTTGGATCGGGACAAGTTTCCAAGGCTGTTAAGTTGGATTATGCTGTTCAATTATCCGTTGCCAAAGCCAGCGATATTCAGCTTGGGGAAAAGCCTCAACCTGAAGTGGCCTGCGTTCAATTTAAAGTTCTTGCAACACAGCCAGGACAAGCGGGACCAGCCCAATATAGCTTTCAATATTTTACCCAAGCTTGTGCCGCATTGAATGAAAAAAGTTTGCCGCTTCCTGCACGCAAATATCCTTCACCTGACCCCTTAAGCCGCGCGGCGCACATCCATCAAGCTTTGCTGACTGTTACTGGTGCACAAAATATCGTTAATGCTTTTGTTGTGCTGCGATCGGGACCGCAATTGGCCTTGATTCAAACTAGTGTTGGTGAAAATAAAAAAGTTTGTGTGGAAGGCAAACCATCCGTAACCAAAAAACCCAAACAACCTGCCACTGGTTTCGATTATAAAATCGTCAGTTGCGCAAAATAATTTTCTGAATTAAAAAAGGTCTTCGCATCTCGAAGGCCTTTTTTAATTTAAAAAAAATACAAATCAAAACGAACCGATTTTCCTAAAATACTTTGCCGAGGTTTAATCTCGGCCAAAATATTTGCTCGCAAGGCCCGCTTGACCACAATGCGAGGGATTCCGGATTTTAAAAGTGCCTGCAAAACTTCTGCAGTATCGTAATCAGCGCCCACAATTTCCTTCAGTTCGACAATTTCTTTTCGCGACTTGGCTTTGCGATGTTCATTTTTTGTTTTTTTATCTACATCCGCAAAAATGGGATCATAATAGGCGCAACAGATATCCGAAAGATTTTCTTTCCGCAAAAAATCCAAAGCGTCGAAAAAAATAAAATTCAATTTCTGCAAATCTGTGCGCATACAGTTTTTCTTGGCCTGATCCAGATAAGAATAAATTTCCGAATTTCTTTCCAAGGCTATCACATCAAAACCCTGCTGAGCTAAAAACACGGCATCTCGGCCCAATCCCGCGGTTAAATCCAAAACCTTTTTACCGGCAATCTTTTTGCCAATTGCCTTCAGAAAAGGATCTTTCCCACCGATTTTGCGGTGGTAATCCCGACGATTTAAATCAAAATCAATACTTAGGTTCGCTTTAGAATCAGGCATGAGTCAAAATCTCGAAAATCCACAGAAAAACCATTGCCAGCAGCATCCGATAACCCTGTAAAGGAACTTCGCGAATAGCCGACCCAAGTGGGGATTTAACTTTCAATACCTTTCTGGCGAATAAAAAACTAGTGGCGCAGACACCCAGGCCTAAAATCCAAAAATACAAAGAAGCATTCTTATTAAAAAATTCCAGGAAAAAAATTAGCAAAGCAAAACACCACCAGCGAACTAAAAATAATCGGGCTTTATCCAAACCCAGTGTGCTGATCCAGCCAGCCGCGCGGGTTGAGTCATCAAAAAATAGATCACGGAAATGTTTGAGATGTCGGTGGAATAAATACAGCCAGCTCCATAAAACCGATTGCAGGAAAATAATTTTGCTAAAAGGTTGTTCGCCGCAAGCACAAATTCCCAGCCACAGTATGGGCCCAATAACAATTCCAGGCAGGATATCTCGAATCGCTGGTGAAATTTTACTTTGAAAATAAATAAAAGAAATTAAAATCAGAAATGTTCCAGCCGACAGCAGCATTAGAATTGGATTGAAAATAAAAATTGGCAAAGACAAAGCCCCCGCCAGCCCCAATAAAACCCAGGCCGCGCGCTGAACTTGGTAGGCTTTCAGCCAGCCCTTTTGCAGAACTCTGGTTCCCAAAAATGGATTGAATCTGTCGCGGCCGCTGAAATGGTCACGACATTCGTTCTGCAGACGAAAACTTAAAAATAAAAAGATCAAAGCAAACAGTGAGCTGACGCAATTCAGGAAATTAAAATTACTGGTTTGCGATATTTTTAAATTCAGAATTAAAAAATAAGGAAATAAGATCATCCAAAGATCTTTGATTTGCATTGCCTGCAGCCAAATTTTAATCCAACTGGGTTTGACAATTTGCGAGGTCTCGAAAATTTCAAAGGTCACAATTTCTTTGGTGTCTTGCAAACTTAGTGTTTCTAAGGGAATTGCGGTCTGTTGTTTGGAAAAACTTCCATCCAAGTATTTCTGGCATTCCAAAGATTTTCGTTCACAAACTTTGATCGATGGCATTAGGTGGATTTTTCTCGGTAATAAAGTATTTTTGGCAGTGGCAATAAGTCTTGGGCAAGTTCTTCCCCTGCAACGGGCAAGACTTCTTTCAGTTTTAAGATTAAATTCTGATAAAGTTTAATTTGTTTGTCATTGATTTCGACGAACTAATTTAAATTTAGTTAA
>JBBQHD010000007.1:0-48689 GCA_038323665.1 Bdellovibrionales bacterium | reverse complement strand
AGCTTCATCTAGAAAAAGTCCAACAGCCCTCGCGCTATATCCGCGATGCTGCTTAAATATACACACGAGACAGAATCGCTTAACAATTAGGGAGACAGAATCGCCTGCTATCGACATTATATCAGGGACTTGCCTCGTTTTGATACGAGGCGATCGAATCTGCTAATTTTTGAAACGCAGCATTTTCGACACTGTCTGGATAACTTTGAGAAATAGGAATTCCCGCCTCACCGGATAAGCCGACTGCGGGATCAAAAGGAATCTCAGCAATTTTAGTTAATTTGCTATCAAACAGAAATTTGTTTAAATCCCCATTCGGAAACAGCTGCATTCGTTCCCCATTGGGCAAAGTCAACCAAGCCATATTTTCCACAATTCCAATAATCGGCACCGCCACGCGGTTCCACATATCGATGGCTTTTTTAACATCGGTCAGGGCTAAATTTTGTGGAGTGCTGACGACAATCGCTGCGGTGATGGGAACTTTTTGCGCCAAGGACAGTTGAATGTCGCCTGTGCCCGGGGGCAAATCCACAATCAGATAATCTAATTCTCCCCAAACCACGTCGCGCAGGAATTGTTCCATGGCTTTGAACAGCATGGGGCCGCGCCAGACAACGGCAGCGTTTTCGTCGATGATAAATCCCATGCTCATTAATTTCATTCCATAGCGAACGATCGGTTCAATTTTTTGGTCAGGACGAATCAAGGGTTTTTGATTTAATGCCCCCATCATGCGGGGTAAACTGGGCCCATAAATATCGGCATCCAAAATTCCCACTTTGTATTTGGTGGCAAGGCTTGCCGCCAAATTCACAGCCACGGTGGATTTGCCCACGCCGCCTTTGCCAGAACTTACGGCAATAATCCTTTTTACTCCGGGAATCGCAGCCTGCTGTTGAAAGGGATTGCTATTTCCTTGCCCGCCAGGTGAATGCGCCATGAGAACTCCTTGTGTTTGTAAAATAAATACTTATCCATGAATAATTGAGTTAGCCGTGACAAGCCAACTTTTTTTCATCTGCAATGTTGTTTTAGCGATCCTATTTGCCATTTGGTATTTTTGGTCGCGCAAGTCCTTGGCCACCAAACCCACAAAATTAAATTTGCGCGAACAGCTTTTGAAACATCACAAATCTCATCCCCCAGTTGCTCGGTCGCGCGAACGGGATCTTAGCATTCAGTTTGTTTTCAATGGTCACAACTACGACAGTTACGAAGTTCTAGGCGCACCGGCCGGTGCGCCGATTTCCGTGGTGACGGATCTTTACCAAAAAATTATTGCATCCGCTTCGCCCACGGAATTTCCATTCTATGAGGCCGCCTTTCAGGCAGTGCTTGCGCGAACTCGTTCTTGACAGTTTTTCATTCGACAGCAACAACTAAATGATATTTCTGTTTTTACAATAACCAAGAGGTTTTATGAAAATTCAGCGCCTGACAGATCTTGCAACATTGGTCAGCCTTAGTAAACGCCGCGGATTTGTTTTCCAAAGTTCGGAAGTTTATGGAGGTCTTGGCAGTTGCTGGGATTACGGTCCGCTGGGTTCCCTGATGAAAAATAAAGTTAAAAAAGCTTGGTGGAATGCCATGACCCGCAGACCCGATATGGTGGGAATCGATGCAGCCATTTTAATGCATCCAATGGTTTGGAAAGCCTCGGGTCATATCGATGGCTTCAGTGATCCCTTGGTGGACTGCAGAAATTGTAAAACTAGATTTCGTTCTGACAATACTGAAACTTATCTAAAAGATAAAAAATGTCCTCAGTGTGGATCCAAGGATCTATCGGAACCCCGACAGTTTAATTTAATGTTTAAAACCCATATGGGTCCTGTCGAAGACACCGGCAGTGTGGTTTATTTACGACCTGAAACTGCGCAAGGTATTTTTGTTAATTTTTTAAATTGCCAACAAAGTTCGCGTTTGAAAATTCCCTTTGGCATTGCACAAATCGGAAAATCTTTCCGCAATGAAATCACTCCGGGTAATTTTATTTTTCGCACCCGCGAATTTGAACAAATGGAAATGCAGTATTTCGTCAAACCCGGCACGGATGAGCAGTTTTTCGAAAGTTGGAAAGAAACCCGCTGGAATTTTTATTTAAAATACGGAATCAACAAAGAAAATTTAAAATTTCATCCGCATGGCGAAGGCGAATTGGCCCATTACGCCAAAGCCGCAGTCGATGTGCAGTATCAATTTCCGATGGGATTTTCGGAATTAGAAGGCGTGCATAACCGCGGACAATTTGATTTGACTCAGCATATGAAATTTTCGGGAAAATCTTTGGAATATTTTGACGAGGTCAACAAAGAAAAATTTATTCCCGGCGTGATTGAAACTGCCGTGGGTTGTGATCGATTGTTTTTGGCGTTTATGTGCGATGCTTACCGCGAAGAAGTAACCACCGATGATAAGGGTCAGGCTGATACCCGCGTTGTCTTGGGATTGCATCCTGAAATTGCGCCGATACAAATTGCCATTTTACCCTTGTCGAAAAAAGAAGAACTTAGTTCCATCGGTAATCGTTTGCGCGACGAACTTTCCCAAGATTTTGATGTGATGTATGATGAAACAGCTTCGATCGGTAAGCGTTACCGCCGGCAAGATGAGATCGGGACACCTTTTTGCATTACGGTGGATTTCGAAACCCTGAATGATCAAGCAGTCACTTTGCGCCATCGTGACACGATGGAACAAAAGCGGCTGCCGCTGGCGCAAATAAATAACTTAATTGCACAAGAATTGCGTAGTTTTACGAAATCGAACTAAGCTTTTGTAACAAGGCTATCTTTAATTTTTTTATAGAAAGCGGTGACTTCAGATGATCGAAACCGAAACTGCAAAATCCAAAAATTCTAAAAATGTTTTCTTCTTCGCGCCGGGTGAATCGGATGGCAATGCGGGAATGAAAAATATTTTAGGTGGCAAGGGCGCAAATTTGGCAGAAATGACGGCTTTGGGATTACCAGTGCCGCCAGGGCTGACGATTTCCACCGAAGTCTGCACAGCTTATTACGAAAATGGTGGAAAAATTCCTGATACGGTTAAACCCAAAGTTTTAGAAGCCCTGTCCCGAGTAGAAAAATGTGTCGGCAAAAAATTTGGCGATGTGAAAAACCCTTTGTTGGTCAGTGTGCGATCGGGTGCGCGCGCGTCGATGCCAGGAATGATGGATACGATTTTAAATTTGGGTTTAAACGACCAAACTGTTGCTGGTTTGATTGCTATGACTGGCAATGCGCGTTTTGCGTGGGATTCTTACCGACGGTTTTTGCAAATGTATTCGGACGTGGTGTTAAATATAAACTCATCATTGTTTGATGTGACTTTGGAAGATATGAAATCCGACAAGGGTGTGCATCTGGACACTGATTTAACCGCAGAAGATTTGCAAAAATTAACGCAAAAATACAAAGAACAAATCCGTTTTTCGACCGGGCGAAATTTCCCCGAAGATCCCTTTGATCAACTGTGGGGTGCCGTTAATGCTGTGTTTCGTTCGTGGAATACTGCACGCGCCATCACTTACCGAGAAATGCATTCGATTCCCGCTGAATGGGGAACTGCGGTCAATGTTCAGGCCATGGTTTTTGGTAACCAAGGTTTTGATTGCGCAACCGGAGTCGCGTTTACGCGCAATCCTTCGACCGGTGAAAAGAAATTTTACGGAGAATTTTTACTGAATGCTCAAGGCGAAGATGTGGTGGCGGGGATTCGGACTCCGCAACCCTTAATGAAAATCGACGGCAAAGATTCTATGGAAGAAAAAATGCCGGAAGTTTATCAGCAACTGACCGATGTATTTAAAAAATTAGAAGGCCATTACCGCGATATGCAGGACATTGAATTCACCGTGGAAAAAGGCCGGCTGTGGATGTTGCAAACCCGCAACGGCAAACGAACGGCGGCTGCGGCCCTGCGCATTGCTTGCGATTTGGTTTCTGAAAAAGTGATTTCCAAAAAAGAAGCTTTATTAAGATTAGACCCAGCCAGTTTAGATCAGTTGCTGCATCCAACTTTGGATCCCAAAGCAGTCAAAACTTTGTTGGCTCAAGGCCTGCCTGCGTCGCCGGGTGGCGTGTGCGGGGAAATTGTTTTTAATCCCGAAGATGCTGTGGAAGAAAAAGAAAAAGGCAAAAATGTTATTTTGGTGCGCATTGAAACTTCGCCCGAAGATATTGCGGGAATGATCGCGGCCAAAGGAATTTTGACCACACGCGGGGGCATGACTTCGCACGCGGCAGTAGTGGCGCGTGGAATGGGAAAATGCTGTGTGGCGGGGTGCGGGGAAGTCGAAATTGATTACAACGAAGGCGTGATGCGCGCCCGCGGATACAATTTGAAAAAAGGCGACATCATTACTTTGGACGGCAGCACCGGTGAAATATTTTTAGGCAAAGTTCCGACCCAAGAACCCAAATTTGATGAAAGTTTTGAAACTGTGATGGGCTGGGCCGACGAGGTTCGTCGAATGAAAGTCCGCGCCAATGCAGAAACTCCGATGGACGCGCAAACGGCGCGCAAATATGGGGCCGAAGGAATCGGTTTGTGCCGAACCGAACATATGTTTTTCGGCGCAGATCGCATCGATGCAGTTCGGGAAATGATTTTATCCGACACACAAAAGGAACGCGAAGCCGCACTGGAAAAACTTTTACCCATGCAGCGCACAGATTTTTTACAGCTGTTTCAAATTATGGAAGGTTTTCCAGTGACAATTCGTTTGCTGGATCCGCCCTTGCACGAATTTTTACCCCAGACTGACAAAGATATTGCCGAACTGGCAAAGCGCATTGGTTGGAATGAAGGAAAGTTAAAACAAAAAATTGCTTCCTTGCACGAATTCAATCCGATGCTGGGGCATCGCGGTTGCAGGTTGGGAATCACTTATCCAGAAATTTACCGCATGCAGGTGCGCGCACTGGCCGAAGCTGCGGCTGAACTTGCGGCCAAGGGCAAAAAAATTCTGCCGGAAATTATGATTCCGCTGATTGCATCGGAAAAAGAATTGGCGATTTTAAAAAAATTAACTGAATTAGAAGTTTTAAGCGTGCAAAAAACTTTGAAAGTAAAATTCGATTACTTAATCGGAACCATGATTGAACTTCCACGCGCAGCCCTGACTGCGGAAGAAATTGCCCGCAGTGCGGAATTTTTCAGTTTCGGGACGAATGATTTGACTCAAACAGCACTTGGTTTATCGCGCGACGATTCCAGTCGATTTTTGGCCACCTATGTTCAGCAAGGAATTTTTGCCAAAGATCCATTTGTGTCCATCGATCAACAAGGCGTGGGCCAATTGGTCAAAATGGGAGTCGAACGCGGCAGACGTTGCAAACCGGATTTAAAAATCGGGGTGTGCGGCGAACACGGCGGCGATCCAGCGTCGATTCATTTTTTCGACAGCGCAGGTTTAGATTACGTCAGCTGTTCGCCTTACCGAGTGCCGATCGCAAGACTTGCAGCAGCGCAATCAACGCTTGGGGCGGGCTAGACAAGTCAGTTGGTTTTATTTTTCTGAAGACGCAGGAATGCGATTATTTAGGCTGTATCGAGCGATTGCTTCAACTAAATTGCGGTGCCGGTCATAGCGGATTGTAATTCCTGATTTTTCATCGACCAAAGAAATTTTATCCGAAACAGAATGCGAACTGTTGGTTTCATCTGGAATTTCTTTAAAGTTAGAACCACTAAACTCAGCCGTGACATTTTTTATTGCAGATTCTTGTTCGTTCTGTTTTGGAATCCAAAGAAATCCCGACATTTTTTTTTCTGAATTGAAATTTACTGCAGCACGCTGAAAACCGGTTTCATCGTCATTATAGTTAAGAGTGTAATACCCATTTTTTTCAATACGATCTGCGGGTGCTCCCAACACATTCACTACTTCATTTTCTGTAGTGGCACCAATATTTAGTAGAAGCATTTTTTTATAGGAAATTGATTTTGTTGGGCTATTTAAACTTGAGACACAGGCGGATAAGCAAAACATAATGGATACTATTACGCATTTCATTTTTTTCCTGCCTTGAACTTAAGTTTGTCTCCAAAACGCTTTTTAAACCAATCATACGCACTAGGCGTAACTTTCTTCAGTTTATCAGGATTATAAAGAAAATGTTCTAAATTATTCGCATAATCTTCTTCGTAGGAGTTTTTTCCATCGTCTTCAACATAGTCATCTTTACGCCCAACCCAAAAAATTTTTCCATTTGGTTCTAATTCCATATGCCAACCGGTGGCTCGACGATAGTCCTGACGACTTCTTTCGTTTAGATCTTCATAATTTTGGTGAGCTAACTCGTGGGCCAAAACTCTACTTAAATTTTGTGAAGGACCAAATGCAGAATCGTAAAGAATAATCACTCCATCTGAATTACTAGCGGGATTTGGATAATCTTTAGATTTTTTTAAGCGATAGAATCCAATAATTTTATCAGTTAAAAGAAAGTCTGGTAACTCATCTAAAGCCTCTATGATTCTTTCTTTTTCTTCCTCGGTCCAAGCTCCTGCAATCTCCTGCTTATGCGGCCAATTTGGTGGAACGCCATTTTTGAATCGTGATTTAGCAAATTCGTATCCTTTGCTTAAGAGTTTGCAATACTGTTTCACCGTTGCTGCTTTGACCATTGTTCCGTCAGAGCGTGTATAGCCATTCCGAAAATGTGACCGCACTGAGTATTCCCCGGCAGGGCAAAGCAAGCCTGTCGCTCGGGCTGGATTCGCGATTAAAAGCATAATAGGTAAAAAGAGGGCGAGGTATTTCATGCGCAACAGAGTAGCTTTTTAATTTTAGAAAAGTAACAGTTTTGCATTGCCCTAAGTTTTGGCAAAGCGGAGTGGCGCTCTTTCTTTTTTTCTGGGATATCTGCATTTACAAAGAACAAACATCCAACCTATCGAAAGTTCAGCGAAACTTTATTGATCACAAATCGAATACAAGTAGAGCGCTGCCGGCGGCGGTAATGCTCGGCTTGTATTCGATTTGGGATTCAGTTTAAAACACCCGCCGATGTCCCTAAGTTCCACAGACATAATCGCTCAGAAACAACACCTTTTTTCATGCGGTGACTACAATTTCTACAGCGAATCCAGCTGGTTACGGCTTAAAACATTGCATACTTGGCTTATGGATTGCAAGCAACGTTCTAGTCAGTAAATTTTAATTAAGGAAGTATATGTTTAAGCTTGTTCAGTTTATCTTCAAAAAGACGTTGTTTATTTTCCTATCGATCTCATTGCTCGCGGCGAACAGTGCTCGCGCTGCAGACGAGCCAGCGAAACCAACAGAAGATACTCCGGCAGTCCCAGAACACCTAACCTATCAGCCAGATTATATTGGTTCGCAAAGCAAAGTTCTTTTGGCGAATGTCTATACGCGAATGTATTATTTTTTATTGAAACTGAATCCAGATCGGGCGCGGTCTATTTTACAATTTATTGCATCTACAGTTCAAAATGATATTTCGATGCATAATGGATCGACCGAAGCATTAATTGGGGATCAAATAGGGAATCTGGCTGTTAGAAAAAAAATTATTCAAAATATTGATTTAAGCACTCCAGAAATTAAGACAGCGCAAGATTTAATGAATGTTCTAAATTTATTGCGTGAAGCCGCTATATACGATTCGAGTGCAGAAATTCATCGAGCGATTGTTGAGGCAGTGCGACCAATCAATTCAGGTGATGAAATGCTGACTGATTTGGAAGGAATTAGTAAATTATTAATTGATTGGAAAATATTTAAGCTTAGACTTTCTAATTCCAATTCCGACGAGAAAATTGGAGAGCTTAGGGAAGCGGCTTCAGTGATTACACGTTTGGCAAAGGGAAATTTTTTTCACCCTTCACAAATAACCCCAAGAGCTCTGCTTGCGAGTGGGACGAGAAGCTTGGGCATAGACAATTACGATAATCCGCATATTTTTATGGAGCACTTGCTTTACGTTCGTTTACTGAGTGCTCAACGCTATGTTCGACCGCAAGACCGTAAGCTTCAAGTGTCCAAGTTGGTCGAAATCGCATCAGATAATGGACGATTTGTTGAAGAAAGATTGCAGGCATTGGCTGGGCTTCGAACTGTATTAATTGCTGATGCAAATTTGAAAGAAAACTCTCGCATTGCCGCTGAAACAATCGATCAACTTTTCTTAGCCACGGAAAGGTTAATTGGGGAGCTTAACTTATCAAAAGGCGAGCGGAGCTTTGGTGTACAGGGATTTCAAGTTACAGAAAACTCATTCTTAAATACCGATGATGTCATGCGGGAATACGCAGCCTTAGTGATGGATCTGAATTTAACTTATCGTTTTGGCAGGGGGTCAGACCTTGCCATCCTGATCTGGGCTAAAAGTCATTTGTTTGATTTGCCTAAAACAAAAGAATATATCCTAGAAATAGCAGTAAAGCTTCGTGATGAAGCCAGGACAAGTACATTAATTAGTGAAGCTTGGTGGGCTAAAAAAACTTCAACGGCTGCGACTAACCCGAATCAGCCAGGGCTTCAATGCAGCAGCTTATACCGATAATGAATCGTCCTAATTTTACGGGGCAAGTCACAAGATTGTGATGCCTTGGCAAATTCACTTTGCTAAAGCTTTCTCAACCTTAGGGGGGTTGATGAAAACAGCGAATAAAATTTTAGGCTTCTTGTTGGTTTCAGTTTTTATTTCGTTACAAGCATTGGCTTGGGGACATGTTGGTCACGAAATGGTGGCTTTGATCGCGCAAAAACATATTGGCGATACGACGCGGGTCAATCTGGCAAAACTTCTGGGCTCCAGCGCAAGTTTGGCTCCGCTGGGAACTTATCCCGATGAAATGCGTTCGAACGAAACTTTTGATATATTTAAGCCTTTGCATTTTGTGGAAATTAAAACGGATGACGAGGCTCGCGCTTTAAAAATCCCAATGGTTTTTAACTCGACAAAATCTGCCAACAGCATTCAAGATTTCATGAGCAAAGTTTTTCTGGGTAAATATCAGCTGACCAAAGACGGCAAGGCTGGCGGATTGGATCCAGCAGAAATGGCAGCAATTCCTTTTGTCCAAGAACTAGCGCGTTCGTTTAACTATTTGGTTTTCACCAATCCCTACGGCGAAAACTTGGGTGTGCTTAATGCACTTCGCGCCATTGAATCCTTGGAATATTTTTTGAAAAATAAAAATCCCAATCGCGAACAACAGAAATTTGCCTTGTCTTATTTGGTCCACATCATCGGCGATATTCATCAGCCCCTGCATGTCGGAAATGGAACCGATCGCGGTGCCAATGTTTGCCTGGTTAAATGGCGAAGCAAAGACAAAAATGCCTACGGAACAATGAATTTACATGCCGTTTGGGATGATGAATTGGTCACGGATCGACAATGCTCTGGCAGTCCTTGCAGCTCGGTGCAGTATTCAGAATTGTTGGAAAGTCAAAATAGTGTTTTTCCAGTTTCTGGAAACCACAACGATTGGGCTTTGGAATCGGCAGCCTTGCGTGAACAAGTTTATCCCGTCGTAACGGATGGATCCGGCAACCCACTGCGCATCGGAAATCGTAAGCCTGGTCGTCCTTACTGCCCACCTGCTGACAATTTCAAGGAAAAAATCGAGCCAGAATACATTCCATCTTTGGATGATAAATATGTTCATGACTTTCAACCCATAATGGAACAGCAAATTTATAAAGCAGGCATTCGCTTGGCGGCAGTTTTGGACCAATACTTCGGCGCAGGTTTTACCCTTGGATCCGACACGTCCAACAAACTTCCCAAGCCTTCGGAAAAACCGCATCTTGCTCACGATTAGGTGATCTGCCTGTAAATACAGCCAAGGACCTTCTTGCATCTAGACAAAAGTCCTTGCTACCATCTTAAGTGCGTAGCAGGGGACCTCATAACTTTTGAACGACCAAGGAACTTACTTTGCGAATTAAAAAATTAGAACTGAATGGCTTTAAATCTTTCAAAGATCGAACCGTTATTCAATTTGACCAAGGCATTACCGGCGTTGTCGGCCCCAATGGCTGCGGTAAATCCAATATCGTCGATGCCCTGTTATGGGTGATGGGCGAAATGTCAGCCAAGGAATTGCGCGGCAGCTCTATGGTGGATGTGATTTTTGCCGGGGCCGAAGGCTATGCCGCCCACGGCATGTGCGAAGTATCGTTAACTTTGGAAAACGATGGCGGAGCTTTTCCCGCCCAATACTTAAAACATTCCGAAATTATGGTCACCCGCAGGTTGCACCGCGACGGCGAAGGCGAATATTTAATTAACAAAGAACCCGCACGATTAAAAGATGTCCAAGAAATTTTTATGGATACCGGCGCTGGATCAAAAGGTTTTTCCATCATTCAACAAGGAATGATCGGGCGAATTATCACTGCCAAACCCGAAGACCGCAGACATTTAATTGAGGAAGCCGCGGGGATTACCAAATTTAAGGCGCGCAAAAAAGAATCGCAAAGAAAAATCATCGCAACTGATCAGAACTTAGTGCGTTTGCAAGATATTTTGGGCGAATTAAAACGCCAAATCGACAGCCTTGAGCGCCAAGCCCAACGCGCCGAACGTTACCGAAATGTGAAAACTCAAATTGAAGATTTAGATTTGTGGTTGTCATCGCGCCAATACAAAGAACTGCGATTGACTGCCGACGATGCGCAGAAAAACTTTGAAACCGCGCAAAGTTTAGAAATTCAAAGTCGTGCGGAACTCGACACTTTGTCGGCAGATGCGCAAGTCAGAAAATTAGAAGTTTTAGAAAAAGAAAAACAAATCGAAGTGCAGCAGCAGCGTCTGTTTGGCATCCAGGGTGAAACTCAGAAAAAAGAATTAGAACTGCAGCAGTTGAAATTTGAAATCGAACAGGGTCGTCGCAACGAAGTAATGACCGGAACTTTGATTCAAGAACAGCGCGCGCGTTTGGAACTTTTGCAGATCGAACTTAAAAAATATCAGGTCGAACACGCCGCACTGGAATCCGAACGTTCGCAAGCATCTGCGCAACTGACGGAAAAAAACGAGGTTTACCAAAAAGTTTCAGCACGAATTAAGGAAATCGATGAAAATTTAACGATTTCCCGTCGCGATATGTTTGCCGTGGGTCAGGCGATTTCATCTTTGGATGCGCGTCTGCAAAGTTTGCAAACCCAGATCGAAGAACAAATTCAGAAAAAACAAAACGAAGATGCCATTGTTACCGAGCTGCGTGAAAAACGTCAGGAATTGTCTGACCGTCGTATGCGGATTTTCAAAGATTTGCAAAAAGAACGACAGCTGTCGCTGGATTTTTCCAGCGATTTGCAAAGTTTCGAAGCCAATCGCCAAGTTTTAACTGTGAAATCCCAGGAATCGCGTGCGGAAATGGAAAGTTTCCGCGATGAACTTAGTTTAGTGGGCAGTAAACTTTTGGGTCTTGAATCTTTGCAAAATAATTTCGAGGGTTTTGCCGAAGGGGTTAAAAAAATTCTGCATTGGCAAAAAGTGCGTTTTACCGAAACTCATGCCGACGGTTCGCAGTCCCATCATTTTCAACCCTTGGCAGATCTTATTGAAATTGAACCCCAATATGAAAAAGCTTTAAGTGCAGCGTTGGGACCCAAACTGCAAACTTTGTTGCCGAAGGACAATTCGGAAACTTTGGAAGCCCTGCAATTTTTGAAATCTGAAAAAGCGGGAAGATCCAGTTTTTTTGTGGATCACAGTGGATCTGCGGCAAGTTCAACTTCACCACAAAATGAAGATGGATTTTTGGGTTTATTAAGTGAAAAAGTAAAATTAAAAGCAGGACCAGAATATTTAAGCAAATTTTTCAGCAACATCGCTGTGGTTGAAAACTTAACTTCTGCAATTGCAGTGAAAGCAAAATATCCGGATTGGATTTTTGTGACCGAAGCGGGCGATGTTCTATCCAAAGATGGAATTCTGACCGGTGGATCTTCCGATACGGCAGAAAGCAGTGTTTTAGAAAGACAGCGGGAAATCCGTGAACTGACTCAGAAAAAATCTGAGTGGTCGGGTAAACTTGCTTTGTCCCAAGAAATTTTGAAAAAAGTGGATCAGCAATTGCAAAACGTTGTGGTGGATTTTGAATCCGCGCAAACTCGTCGTCAGGAACAAGAATTAAAAGTTTCAGAATTGCGCAAAGACTTAGAACGCGCAGAAACCGAATTCCAAAATGCTGAACGCAGTGTTGAACGCCAAGAAAAAGAAATTTTAAGATTGTCCGAAATTTTGCAGCAAAATGAACAAAAACGCGACGAAATCCAGCAGCATCTGACTTTGAACCGTGAAAATGAAAACAATTTAAAACAGGGTTCTGACCAGCTGGAAAAAGAATGGCACGGCATCCGCGGGGAAAATGAATCCCTGCAAAGTTCTGTCACTGAATTGCAAATTCGCACGGCTGCCAAAGAAGAAGCTTTGCAAGGAGTTGGACGTCAGTGCGCAATGTTGGACAAGCAAGTCGAAGATTTAAGTTTGCAACTGTCACGCATCAACGAAGAATCAGAAACCAATTCCAGTAAAATGACCGAAGCCCAGATTTTATTGGAAGAACAAAAAATTGAATTCGAAAAAATGCTGAACGAAAGCCAAGATTTAAAATTGGCCGTGGCCCGCGAACGCGATGGATTTGAAAAACTTTCCGAGGAACTGCGTGCGATCGAATCGCAACTGTCGGCCGCTCAACAGCAAAAGTATAAACAGACCGAACTGATGAACGAAATGAATTTGAAATTCGAGCAATCGAAAATGAAAGAACAATATCTGATCGATCAAATCCGCGAACGATATATGTTGGATTTGTCAGAAGTGTTCGAACGTTACCAAAAAGGCGGGGATCCGGTTGCAGGCGAAACTGAATTAAAAGAACTGCGCGAAAAAATCGGCCGAATGGGCGAAGTTAATTTATCCGCCATTCAAGAATTTGACGAAACTAAAACACGCTATGAATTTTTAACTAAACAACATCAAGACTTGATCGACGCCAAAGATCAGCTGCGCAAAGTGATCGACCGAATCAACCGCATTTGTTCGCAAAGATTCAAAGAAACTTTTGATTTGGTGAATGATCGTTTCCAAAAAGTTTTTCCGGTTTTATTTGGCGGCGGCGAAGCCCGTCTGGAATTACTAGAAGATCCCGAAGATGGCGAAATGGGTGTGGAAATTGTTGCGAAGCCTCCGGGCAAAAAAATGCAGAACGTGACATTGCTGTCGGGCGGAGAAAAAGCCCTGACCGCGGTTGCATTGGTGTTTTCGATTTTCCTAGTGAAGCCATCCCCGTATTGCTTGCTGGATGAGGTCGATGCGCCGTTGGATGACGCCAATGTTTATCGTTTCAACGACTTAGTTCGGGAAATGGCGAAGCGTTCGCAAATTATTGTGGTCACTCACAATAAACACACGATGGAAGTTGCCGGAAGATTGTATGGAGTCACCATGCAGGAAAAAGGCGTATCCACCATGGTCACCGTCGATCTGTCGACGGTGAATGATATTATTTAGGGTTAAGGATTATTTTTTTGCTTTGACCAAAAGCTCGCGGGGATCTTTGTAGACGTCTTTCATCCAACCGCCAAAATCGTCTTTTAATGATTTGGGTGAATTGACGACCCGGGCTTTTTTTGCTTTTAAATCGTTTAAAATAATTTTCAAATCTTTGCTCGACTGCTCGGTTAAGTCTTGAAACGCCAATCCTAGTTTATTTTCGTTTTCGTAAACCACGGCAGTTGCTATTTCTAGTTTGCAGTTTTCATATTCAAATTTCAGGACTTCGCCAGATTTAAATTTCTCGGTCGAACCAACGGAAACTCCTCCCGACGAGATGTCGAGAATCGTGACTTTTTTATTTCCCAGTTTTGCCGCAGCATCGAATTGGTATCTGCGGTGCGCTTTCCACCAATGTAGATCAGAGCGTTTATAAAAACTGCGAACGCCAGGTAAAAAGAAATAGGACATAATCAGTAAGTTAACACCCAATGCTAAATAAGGTGCAAATTGGGTAAGGCCGGTCAGCTCGGAAGTTGTAATAGCTGAAATACTTTGAGCAACAAATAAAACACTGATCAAAGAAAAGGACCAATAACTCCAACGTTTGAAAGACCACAGCGAAATAACCGAGACAATCGGCATAACAAGGTAAACGATGCTAGCCTCTAAAGGTTTGGTCAGAGCAATCACCTTTATGAATATAATTAGACTGAATCCCTGCATCTTTGCCGAAAAAATTAACGACACAAGTGGTGATAGTGCAAAAAAGAATGTGATTAAAACTAGGGGCCATGGACGTCTTCTCATATGTTACCTCTGATAAGACTATCGACAAATCCACAGAAAAACTGAAAGGTATTTACGAACTTGTCATCACTGCTTGACGTAGGTCTGGGTGCGCCCGGAAGAAAGTCACGGGCGGCCGTGAAGCAGCATTAGTAGAGTCGCGTTCAAAAGATTACTTCTGCCTTTTAAATTTGCGCAACGCCAGGCATTAAGGCCGGAGCTACTCGGTTTCTCACTTTCGGATATTTCGTATATCTTCCCGTCATGGATCAAAATCAGATTTATTTACTAGCTGCTGCCGCTGCACTTTTAATTCTTTGTTTAGTAATTTTCTTTTGGCGCAGGCCCAAGATTGCGAAATCCGCAGAAGTTTTACTTCCGACGTCGGAAGTTGCTGATACGACCGCGCCCGAATTGAAAAAAAGTTTTCAAGCTTCGCGCAATCAGATTTGGGGTCGTCTGTCAGATGTTCTGCAAAGAAAAAATCAGCAGGCCTTTGATGATTTCGAAGAAATTCTGATCACCAGTGATATCTCGGCGCGCACGACGGAAAAATTACTTTCGGGTTTGCGAAAAAGTTCTTCGGTGCCGGAAATTCGCACTTCGTTGCAGAACTCGATGCAGGAATTTTTCGACGAGACGCCGCAGACACCTTTGCAATACCAACCCGCAGGCCGGCCCACAGTTTGGATGATTGTCGGAATTAACGGTGCCGGCAAAACCACCACGATCGGAAAATTGGCGGCACTGCATGCAGGGCAGGGAAAAAAAGTTTTAATCGCAGCTGGGGATACTTTTCGTGCAGCGGCGGGCGCACAACTTGCGGTTTGGTCCGAGCGTGCTCAAGTAGAAATTTTTTCTTTGGAAGGCGTCAAAGATCCCAGTGCGGTGGCATTTGATGCGCTGAAAAAAGCGCAGGCACAAAATTTTGATTTGGTTCTGATCGACACCGCTGGGCGTTTGCACAATCAAAGTCATCTGATGGATGAACTTGCTAAGATGAAACGAGTTCTGACCAAGGCATTGGACACGGCCCCCGATGAGGTGATTTTGGTGCTGGACGGCAATTCGGGTCAGAATGCTTTTTTACAGGCAAAAGAATTTCAAAAACATTTGGCGGTGACGGGAATTATTTTGACGAAGATGGAGGGCACCGCTCGAGGAGGCGTGGTGATTTCCATCGCTGACGAGCTAAAAATTCCAGTCCGATTTTTGGGTTTGGGCGAAAAGTTAAACGACTTAGTCAGCTTTAATTCGAAAGATTTTCTGGATTCGCTTTTTTCTGATTGATTGGTGGGGCCGGTGCCAGTTATATTAATGTTTTCGAGAACTTGAAGCTAGGGAAAACACAAATGGCTACAGGCACCAGCAGCGACATAAAAATAGAGCTTAAAAAAACCTTCGATTTTACCATTGCTGGCGTTCCTTATCGTCTTAAAACTTCCAATGACGAAGCCACCGTTCAAGAGTTAGTTCAGTTTGTTCACAGCAAAATTGAAGAATCCATGCAGGCAACCAAGCATGGTTCATTTCAAAATGCCGCGGTACTTACCGCTTTGCATCTGGCCGAGGAGCTTTTGCTTCTTAAAAAGAAAGCTCACAACGAGCTGGGCCATTTGGAAGCAAAACTACTCAGACTTTCCCAAAGCTTAGAGTCCTCAAAAGAGCAAACCGCCGGAACCTGCTAAAAGCAGTCTTTCTCGTGCGGTTTGTATTTTGGAGGCTTTTTGAATGTAATTTCAGATGCTCATGATTTAATAGAGCAAAAAAAATCAGCGCGACTTCGTCTGCAGCAAATGGCTGCACAGCACACTTCAAGTGATGCTGAAGCTCTTTTTACAAACTTAAACCGATACTTAAAGTCAAATTCCGGGCCTTGGGGTGGCTTTCATTCCTTCGGGGCCGAGCCTCCGGTGGAAAATTTCATCGCAGAAAATCCGCAAATTCACTGGGCCTTTCCACAGTTGGATGGCAGCAGCATGAACTTTTTTTTCAGCAAAGATCTGGCCGTGGGAAAATTCGGCGTCAAAGAAGCCGTCGGTGGAATATTAGCAAAAGATTTAACAGGTGTTTTAGTTCCTGGATTGGCTTTCGATATTCAAGGAAATCGATTGGGCCGGGGGGCTGGGCATTTTGATCGTTTTTTACAATCATTTACCGGATTGCGAATCGGAGTGTGTTGGGAATGGCAGATTTTGCCCGAAGTCCCGCACGGTTTTTTGGATCAGGCGATGGACGTCGTGATTACCGAAAACAAGATTCGCGCATTTAAAAGGAGCAAATAGTGGAAATCGTCATAGCCTCGATAGCAGGCGTAATTATTGGTGGGGTCGTCGTTTTTATCATTCGCCGATTGCAAGACAATGCCTCGAAAAAATCAGCTCGGGTCGAAGCCGAAAAGATTTTACAAAGAGCCAAATCGGAATCTCATAAAATCAAAAAAGATTCCGAAACCAAGGCCAAAGATTTTGAAACCCGCGCCCGCAAAAATGCCGAACAAGAAATTCAAAAACAAAAATCCCAGCTGAAAAACAAAGAATCCCAATTCGATCGTCGCATCAAAGAACTGGACGAACAGGCCAAAAGTTTGCAGGAAAATCATGATCGCAATCTGCAAGAAATCGCCGACCGACAAAATAAAATCAAAGCTTCCGAAGAACGCCTGCAGAATTTAGAAAAATCCAGTTTAGATAATATTGATTTGTTGAAAAGAAAATTAGAATCCGTTGCGCAGATGAGCACCGAACAAGCTCGCCAGCAATTATTCGAAACTTTGGAAAAACAAGTTCAGAAGGAAGCCCACGTTAGACTTTCGAAAATCGAAGCCGAAGCTGAAAAAGAAGCCGACGGGCGTGCGCGCAGAATCCTAAGCCAAGCTGTGGCCAGATTTGCTTCGGAATACACTTCGGAACGAACGGTTACGGTGTTAGCGCTGACATCCGATGAGATGAAGGGAAAAATTATCGGACGAGAAGGTCGAAATATTCGCACGTTGGAAGCCATGTGCGGAGTCGATTTGATTGTCGACGATACTCCCGAAGCTGTGGTGATTTCAGGATTTGATCCTGTTCGCCGCGAACTTGCTCGACGCACGATTGTAAAATTAATGGAAGATGGCCGCGTCCATCCTGCGCGCATCGAAGAAGTCGCTGAAAAACAACGCGTGGAATTAATGAAATCGCTGAAAGAAGAAGGCGAAAAAACAGTTTTGGATTTGGGACTTGCGCAAGTGCACCCTGAAATTATGAAAGTTTTGGGAAGTTTAAAATACCGCCAAACTCATTCGCAAAACGCATTGTTTCATTGTATCGAAGTTGCCACCTTGGCGGGATTATTGGCTGCAGAAATTGGTGTGAATCCAAAAACTGCAAGACGTGCGGGATTATTAAGTGGAATTGGATTAGGCGTTGATCATACTGCCGAAGGCAGTTACTCGATTGCCGGTGCGGAATTTGCAAAAAAATACAATGAAACTGACGAAGTGGTGCAGGCCATTCGTTCGCATCAGGAAGAGGAAAAACCCAATTCCTCGTTGGCGTGGATTGTGTTTGCAGCCAATGCGTTGTCGGCATCACGACCTGGGGCGCGTCGTCCGCATATGGATGGATTTATCAATCGTTTGATTGAATTAGAATCCATCGGAAATAGTTTTGAAGGTGTGTTGAAAACTTATGCCCTGCAAGCCGGTAAAGAAGTGCGCGTGCTGATTGAATCCAGTCGGGTGACCGATGATCAGGCCAGTATGTTGTCGCGCGATATCGTGCGTAAGATTGAACGCGAAATGCCGCAATTAAATCAAGTTCGTGTCACCGTCGTTCGGCAAACACGCGCTGTGGAATTTGCCAGGTAAAATATGAAATTTTTGTCAGTGGATGAACAGCTTGAAAAAATTCGTTGGGGCGCGGCTGATTTATTAGTCGAAGCAGATCTTCGTAAAAAACTGGCTCGTAATAAACCACTGAAAATTAAATTTGGTGCCGATCCCAGCAGGCCGGATTTGCATATTGGCCATACGGTGGTGATTAATAAAATGCGGACTTTTCAAGAACTGGGTCATGAAGTTATTTTCCTGATCGGGGATTTTACGGGTTTAATTGGGGATCCTTCCGGGCGCAATCAAACCAGACCACTGCTAACTGTGGATGAAATCAAAGAAAATGCAAAAACCTACAGCGAACAGATTTTTAAAATTTTGGATCCGGAAAAAACGACGATCGCTTTTAATTCGGAATGGATTAATAAATTAACTTCGGTGGATTGGATAAAACTTGCGGCCAGTTCTACGGTCGCGCAAATGCTTGAACGCGAAGATTTTTCCAAACGTTATCAAAACAAGGCGCCGATTTCTTTGCATGAATTTTTATATCCGCTGGTTCAAGCTTACGATTCGGTCGCGTTGAAAGCCGATGTGGAATTGGGTGGAACCGATCAGACTTTTAATTTACTAAAAGGCCGCGAACTGCAAACTCATCTGGGGCAGGAAGCTCAAGTGGTTTTGACCATGCCGTTGTTGGAAGGCATCGACGGAGTTCAGAAAATGTCTAAGTCCTATGACAATTATATTAGTTTGATCGATGTGCCGCGCGATATGTTTGGCAAAGTCATGCGCATTTCGGATGAGTTGATGATTCGATATTATCATTTGTTGACGGATTTAAAACCCAAATTGGGTGACGAACATCCGCGCGAATTAAAAGTAAAATTGGCGCATTTATTGGTCGAGCGATTTCATTCGAAATCAGTTGCCGACAATGCTGTGGATGAATTCAACCGCATGTTTCAGCAGGGCGGGCTTCCGGATGATATTGAAGTTCGTGATTTTGCAGCAGGCACGTATGTGGCCGATGCATTGCTTGCGGATTTAAATTTAGCAACATCAAAAAGTGATGCACAAAGATTGATTAAGGGTTCTGCCTGCGAAATTTCGGGAAATAAAGTTTCCGATTTCAAAGCCAAGATTGAGTTAAAATCCGGCGAAGAAGTTTTGATTAGGGTCGGGAAAAAACGTTTTATCAAACTGAAAGTTAAATAAAATATGGCGAAAATAAAGTTTCTTCCACAGAATATCGAAATTGAAGTTGATTCCAACTTTACCTTGCTGCAGTTGGCCCATAAAAATAATATTGATATTAAATCTGTCTGCAAAGGGAAACTGAATTGCGCCGAATGCCGAGTGCGCATTGTCGAAGGCGAAGGCAATCTGACCCCGCCAACCGCGCAGGAAAGCAATTTATTGGGAACATCGGGCCCGCTTGAGGGCAAAAGATATTCCTGCCAAGTTTATTGTTACGGCGATGTCACTGTGGATTTGACCGAACAACTGCACCGCGATGAAACCATGAAGAAAAAAATCAGGGGATTTAAATCCACCAAAAATACCACAGAATCCCAAGCCGTCGTTGATACGATTTTACTTAGCGGCGATAAGAAAAAATAAATGGAAAAATTAGGTAGTCTGTTTTTTGGGCTGGGACTGATTCACTGTTTTGGCGCAGGATTTTTTCAAAAGTTATCTCGTAAGTATAAACATCAGGCCCGATTGCATCAGCTTTTTCATATTCTGGGGGAAGTCGAGCTGGTGTTTTTCATTTGGGTTTTGGTATTTTTTCTTTGTGAATTTATTTTGCATGGACCGGCTGGAATTATTTCGACTGTCACTGGGACATCTTATGTCGAGCCTATTTTTGTTTTTGCGATTATGGCGCTGTGTTCTTCGCGGCCGATTTTATTTATTGCAGAAAAGGCGATTGCCGTTTGCAGTAGAGCCATTCATAGGACCACGCGTTTTCCAGAAATTTTTTGTGAATTATTTGTGATTTTATTTTTAACCCCGTTGCTGGGAAGTTTGATCACAGAACCTGCGGCAATGACGGTCGCAGCATTGATCTTAAATCGAATGTTGAAATCCAAGGATCAGGGTTTGCTGTATATGATGCTGGCGGTTCTGTTTGTGAATGTATCCGTGGGTGGATCCTTAACGTCTTTCGCAGCACCTCCGATTCTGATGGTGGCCAAAACCTGGAACTGGGATACGGCATTTATTTTTGGGCATTTTGGTTGGAAGTCGACTTTGGCTTGTTTTATAAACTCAATTTTATTTATTTTCATTTTCCGATCGCAGTTGAAAGAAAGTTTTTCTAAATTAATTGATATTTTAAAACACCAAAAACTTCCGATTGGTATTATTGCAGTCCATTTAATTTCTTTGGCGCTGCTGATCTGTTTTTCGCATGAGCAATATAAGATCATAGTCAGTTTTGCCGCATTTTATTTATTTGTCGTTTTAACCCAGAAATATCAAAGTCGCCTGCGTTTAAAAGAAAGTTTATTGGTTGCGATTTTCCTAAGTTCGATCTTAATCCTAGGCCCCTTCCAAACTTGGTGGCTGCAACCCTTGCTGGCAAAAATGTCGGACACCTTATTATTCTGGGGCGCTACAGGTCTGACTGCCGTTACTGACAACGCAGCCTTAACTTATTTGGGTTCGCAAGTTAGCAACCTTAGCGAAACCGCGAAAATTGCTTTGGTCGAAGGCGCGCTGGCCGGCGGGGGGCTAACATTAATCGCCAACGCCCCAAACCTGACCGGCGCAACTTTGCTGCAGGAAAAATTTCCAAACCAACAAATCAGTTCCTGGCATCTGTTGAAATCCGCTTTGCTGCCAACGCTGATAGTCTGTGTCTGTTATTTGCTTTTTTAGCTTGCGTAAGAGCCCTTTCGGTGTTACACTGGTGTAACACCGACTAAGGAGTTTTTAAGTGCCTACTTCTAAAAAAAGAATAAATTTATCTTTAGATGATGATTTTTATGATCAAATTGAAAAACTAAAAGAGTTAAAGGGTGCGCCATCTTTGTCGGCAGTGGTGATTGAACTGGCGAAAGAAGCGCTAGAAATTCAAGAAGATCTTTATTTTACTCGTCTTGCTGACGAAAGAAAGTCAGAGCCGACCCTTTCCCATGCAAAAATTTGGAAAAAATAATGTGGCAGGTTATCTATAAGAAATCTGTGCAAAAGGATTTAAAAAGTATTTCGGAAGACAATAAATATATTATTCGTCGCGCGATTGAAGAAAAACTTATGGTGGATCCAATAAAATTTGGTCTTCCCTTAAGGCGAAATCTCAAAGGCTATATGAAGCTGCGCGTGGGTGATTATAGGATTATTTATTCTATACAAAAGCAGACAGTAACAGTTCATATTATAAAAATTGGTCATCGAAAAGATGTCTATAAAGGCTAGGTGGTTATATGCAGATTAATTTTGTTCGTGCGACGAAGATTTGGTTTAGTTTTACTTGGCGGTCGATGCTGTTGGGTTTTGCTTTTGCATTGGTGCTGTTTCCACTGAATATCTTTGTGGTCTTGTTTTCCTTTTTTGCCAGTCCCGGTGAATTTTTGAATCTGGTAACTAATCCGTTTGGGATGATGATGTTTATTTCTTCGCTGACGGGTGCATCCGCAGCAAGTGTTCTGACTGCTGCCCTGCTGATAAAAATCTTGTTGCTTTGGTTGGTAAATATTTTCGCAGTGATTGCGATTCAAGCCTTGGCCATGCGTTGGACTTTGAAAGCGCGTTGGTCGGATTTTAAATTGGTGGCGGTGCCAGCGATTGAAGTCGTTCCTGAGAATCCCTTAATCTAAAAATGAGGAAAAAAGAAGCTCTCGGATATCCTAGCTTATCCGACGATGTCCAAAAGTTTTTCAAAAACGCTTCGATGTTGAATTTATTTTAAGATAAGAAAGACTTTTTTAATACTAAGGTGGTGATTGTAAATGAAATTTATTATTATTTTTCTATTGGGCATTTTTTTTAATCATGCGATGGCCAGTAATTTAGATGAACAGATAACTCAGTATTATGCGAGTGCAAAAAAAGTCAGTGCTCAAAATTTGCTTCCTAAAAAGTTTATTAAACTTGCAGAGGCGAAGGGGGATTTAAATGCTGATGGCATTGATGATCTTGCACTACTGATACGAAGTGATACAAAAAAATCTGAATCAGATATAAAGCAAATTGTGGTTCTGTTGCTAGGGGACAAGGATGGTCAGTTTAGTTTTTGGAAAACGGGGACGAATCATTTCGTCGACAGCAATTCTGATTTTATGGAAGAAAACGGCGTAGGTAGTTTTATGATCAAAAACCGTGTCCTGAATATAGGATCAAGCACGGCAATGTCGATGGGCGGATGGGGTAGCGGAGGCTGCTTGCAGAAATGGCGAAATGAAGCATCGGGATTTCGACTAATCGGATTAACCAGAGATAGTTTCGATCGAAAATGCGCTTGTGGCACTAGCAAAGACATCAATTTTATAACTGGGGGCACTCAGACAAAAACTGATAGTGATGCAGAAGGCAAGCAACTTCCTAAGAAAAAAATCAGCAGCACTAAGGATTCTCCAAAAACTATTTTATGGGAGAACTTTAGTTATCAAGAGCTCTGCAAGATGGAATAGAAATAATTTTGTTATTTATCATTGGCGATTCTAAGCGTTGCAAGCTCCGGTGAATTTTTAAATCTGGTAACTAATTCTTTCGGCAGAGGATTTCTTATACCTCAATTAGATTTTTCCGGGCCCCGCTCTGATTCCACTTTTCTGTCAAATTTTTCAAAAACTGTCGCGCCTCTTTTTTCTACTCCGTGGAAATAAACTATATCTTGTATAAGTCTATATAGCTTATCTACGTTAATAACATACCTAACTAGCCTTTGTTTCCATCCAGGAGAATGCTCTAAACTATCTAGCAAATTATTTTGTTCCGGTATAGGCAGTGCCTGCAATTCAGCTTCGATATGGAAACAATTGCTTCCGATTAAATTGGAAAGTGCCGTAAGTTCGGACAATCTATTTTGAGAAACCAAGCTTCTCCACTTCACCAGAAGGTCGTTACCTACGGAATATGCTTGCTGTCTCAATAAAAATTCTTCGCGATAGGCCGCACAAAGACCAACTGGGGCTTGTCTAAGTATGCCACTCTGATTGCTCGAATCATTAGCGCGAGTTAAGAAATATTGGTAAGTAAAAATAGTTCTTTGAAATCTGCCGATAGACTCCTCGGATGGTCTGTTAGCGAGTCCACCAGATAAAATCGGCTGAGCAATTAACATCTTTTTTATTTCGGCTCCAGCTGCCAATCCAACAATATAATTAGAAGAAATGAATATATCTGCAAGATTTGAAACTTCCCTCACGGCTAACTGCAATTCTTTCGGGTTCCCCTTTGCTTTTATTAGCCGAATTTTTGCCCAAGCTATTAGTTGTAGAAAGTCTGGGCTAATCATCAAAAATTCAGTTTTTCTATCTGATTGTTGAATTTGCCCAGGGTAGTTTTCCCTTTTTAACAGGTTCCAACTGTCGAAAGTCCCCAGCGCAACAAGCCAGCTAGCGTCTAGCGCCAAGACTCTGTTCGTTGGGAGCTTAAACCAAACTGAGCTTTTGAGATCCATTAAGAGCTTCTCATCCACAATATTTTTGGTTCCCAATATCTTTTTTCCGTCAGGAAGTTCCCAATTCACGATTGACATCAAAACTGGACCCGCATCTCGGGATCTCGACGTTATGAAGTTTGGATCTTTACTTAAATATTGTTGATCCTCAATAAACGCATGCAAATGCTTCTGAGCAACTAACGCCATTCTTTCTTTCGCTGAGTTGAGGGACTGCTCTGCTTTAGAAATTGTTTGATCGATGGGAAAACGAATCTGGGAATCTACCGAGTAAACCAAGACGCCTATAAGTACTAAAAGGATCCAACCTCCCCATATGAAAAGTGATCCCTTGAGTTCTGAAAATGACTGTTTTTGGAATAATAGCCGAGTTAGGCCTCTAAAAAAAAAGACAAAAGGTATCAAAAAAAATACAATAAGTATCAGAAGTCCAAATAATATATCTTTCATACCCGTCATTTCGGTTATCATTTCTAAATACTTGAGAGGATCCATTCAGGCAACAGAATTGTTTTCAACTTTTTTAAAAATTAATTAAGGTAGGCATTTCAGATTAGGTTCGTTCGGCCTTCCAGGCCGATCCGATTTTGTTTTTGAGTGTAGATTTTCTCGAACTTCTTTTTTGAATAAGCAGTGCATTGAAATAATAAATAGTTTTGATAAGCATTGACAGCTTTTTGATGCGTTTAAATGCCCGTGGTTTAATTAATTCTTCATTTGCTTTTGTTCTTTCAAAAAACTCTAGATCTCCACGGGGCGAAGCTATCTGTGCGTTTAAGAGGAGATTTTTTGTCTGCACTTCTTGTTCTTAAAGTCGTTGAAAATTGATTTTAAAAAGTGATGGTATACCTAATTTGTTATTTTTTTAAATTAAGATCTAAGATCGGAAAGAAAAAAAATATGAAACGCAAATTACGGAAACGCAAATCACAGCAAGAACTGATTCCTAGAAAATGGTATGAAGGAGTTTCCTTTGGCGGAGATTTAAATCCTGTTGGAAAACGCAAAGAAAAAAGACCCCTATCTATCTCAAAACCAATGCATTTAGTTTTAAAGGCTAATTTTAAAATATTTTTATCTAAAAAATCTAGAATTCACTTGGCTATCATTCGAATGGGGCAAAGGCATGGAATTGAGCTGAAAGACTTTGTTATTCATTCAAATCATTTGCATTTACTTATTAAGGTATCCTCAAGGGAAAATTATCATAAATTTATTCGAGGATTAAGCTCTGCGATTTCAGCATTGTTTAAATTATCAGAAAAATTATGGCTTAAGCTGCCTTGGACAAGAATACTGACTTCTAGAAGAGAATTTCTAAACATTCGCAACTACTTTGTAAAAAATCTTTTAGAAGTAGAAAGCCTTGTATGGATGAATAGGGATTGGAATACAGGATAAGCTGCGAGGATTTGGGTTTACTCACTACGCAAAGCCTCAATCACCTGCAGGGACTGTGCTTTTTTGGCGGGGAAGATACCACTTAAAACTCCGACGGCGAAAATAAACACGAACGATACTAAAAATGCGATCCAATCAAAGATCCATTCGAAATGGACTTGAGGAATGTATTTTGCGGCAATGGCTACGGCTAAGTTGCAGACGATAAATCCGATTAAGGCTCCGATCAATCCTGCGATTAAACATGTCAGCACGGATTCGGCTAAAAGTTGCAGGCGGATGCTGTCGTTGGTTGCTCCCAGTGCTTTGCGCAATCCGATTTCGCGGAAACGTTCGGCGACCGATACCAGCATCATATTGGTGATGCCGATCGATCCGACTAACAAAGTTAAAATGGCGATCGACGCCAGTGTTCCAGTAAATAAAATGAAAAATCGTTTCATCTGGGCGATTAAAATACTGTCAGACGAAGTTTCAAACCAGCCGGATTTTCCATATTTTTGGGTAAAATAAGCTTTCAGCGCAATTCCTGTTTTTTCCATATCGAATTTGTCATCGATCAACATTAAGACATCGTGAATTCCCTCGTTAAAAAAATCGGTGTTGATACTTTGAAAATACGTAAATGGAATGATGATCTGATAATCTTCCTTATACCAAGAGCGATTGCTTTTCGAGGGCTTTAAAATCCCAATGACCGTGCAACTATAAGTTGCCTCATCTTGTGTAAACTGAAGGATTTTCCCTAATGCTTCGATCGTAGTAAAAAACTTTTTTGCGATCTCGGGCCCAATGACACAAACCGAATTTTTATTTTTAATATCGTGAGTGGTCAGGAAACGCCCAGAAAGTAATTCCCGGTTGGTGATGCGCAAAAGTTCTTCGCTGACCCCAAAGGCACGAGGATCTTTTCCAAGAGTTTTACCATTAAAACTAACTGTGCTTTCCTGACCAATCATCATTGGCGAGATCATTTTAATTTGTGGAAAATGTTTCTTCAGGGGAAGTAGATCAATGTCCCAATCAAAGTTTCGAAAAGCTTTCGGCACAGCATCCGTGGCCTTCAAATCCCAATTGTATTGGCCATAAAAAACCAAAGTGTTCACACCTAGGCTGGCATAGCCTTCGATGATTTTCTTTTTGGAAAAATTTCCGATGGAAATCGTCGAAAGCAATGCAGCAATCCCTAAAGTCACCCCCAGCATCGTAAGCCCGGTTCGCATTTTATTGCGACGTAAATTTTCCAGCGCCATCCAAGTGTATCTTTTGAATTTTTCAAGGCTTAGTTTTTCTTCCGGTCGCAAAGAGGATTTTTTTAAATCCTCTTTCGCCATCGAGGTATTTAGGCTTTCACCGGTATCTTGGACGATGACCCCATCTTTGAACGAAATCTTTCGTGCACAGTGCTCCGCAACCTCTGGATCGTGGGTAATGATCACCACGGTTTTACCCGTTTGGTTCAGTTCTTTCAAAATCTGCATAATGCTTGCCGAAGATTTCGAATCTAAATTTCCCGTTGGTTCATCTGCCAATATAATTTCAGGATCGTTCATCAGTGCACGGGCAATGGCAACGCGCTGTTGTTGGCCGCCAGAAAGTTGATTGGGAAAACTGCCCAACTGTTCGGTAATGCCAAACCGTTCGGCCAAAGTGCGTGCTTTCAGTTCGCGTTCTTCGGCGCATAAACCATCGGACGCATAAAAACAGGGCAACAGAATATTTCCCAAGGCAGTTTCCCTGGGCAATAAATGAAAATGTTGAAAAATAAAACCGACATGATGTGTCCGCAACACAGCTGTTTGATCACTGGAAAGATCTGCAATATTTAAATTTTGAATAAAAATTTTCCCAGATCGTGGTTTCAGCAATCCACCCAGTAAATACATCAAGGTCGGTTTTCCTGATCCAGAAGTTCCTTGAATCGCCACCATTTCTTGTCGGTGGATTTGCATATTCAGATTTTTAATAATATCTGGACTGTTTTTTCTGCGGTGATAGGAAAAGCACAGATCGACAAAACGAATCATTTTGCAAAAACTTCGTTGTAATTGACGGGCAAAACTTTTTCGCCTTCTTTTAAGCCCGAAGTGATTTCAAAGAACTCTTCGTTTTGCATTCCGACTTGGATATCTCGCCTTGTCCCATTGGCTAATTTGGCGAAATAGCCTTTGGCATCTTGATGCACAAATTCTAATTTTAATAATAAGACTTGTTTGTGAATATCCGTGGTCACATCAGCAATCACTGACATCCCGGGTTTGATCATATTATCAGGATTTAAAATTTCAATTTGAGTCGGGAATTGTGCAACCTTGGTGCGGAAATCATCACTGTCTCGTGCTGCCAGCGCGATATCTTTGATAATCCCTTTGTATGTTCGATCCGACAAAGATGTAACCTTGATCACAGTTTCTTGACCCTTTTTAAGTTTAACCATATCGACTTCGGCGACTTTGGAATTAATAAATAATTTGCTGTCATCATCGATTCTGACGATAAAATCTTTGACGTCGCCTTCTTTAATAAATTCACCTTCTGATTTTTCAATTTGCACAACCACGCCCTTATAGGCAGAACGCAAAGGGTAATTATTGTCTGTCCCTTGTAAAGATTGTGAAATGCTGACGATCGGATCACCGGTTTTAACTTTATCGCCAACTTTGACAAATATTTTTTTAATATACCCATTGTAGGGCGCCGTGATGACTGATTTTCGTAAGGGAACGACCGTTCCGGCCAAGGTTACTTTTTGAACCAGATCTCCTTTGGTGACTGCAATAATGTTAGCTTCCGACCGGCTAGAAGAATCTGGTTTTAAAATAAAATACCACAGGATCAGCAAAAATAAAAAACCACCGATCCAGAAAAATTTACTTCTGTAGATATTCATAAAGATTACCCTCGTGATATTTAATTGTTAAAAAAGTTTTCTTATAATCCGAAAAAGCATGTATGGATTTAACTTCTGCATCAGCCAGATCTTTCAGCCCTGTCACAAAATCTAAAAATTGCACCTTGCCGTTGTAGTATTCTTTTTGCAGAATTTCGGAATTCTTTTTTTCTAAGTCTAAAAGTTCTTCAGCAATTTTTAAATTCCGCTCATTTTGCTGTAAATCCAAAGTGACCGAACCCAATTGTTGTTTCAGATCGATCAAAGTTTGTTCCTGTGTATTATTGCTTTGAAACATCTTTTCATAGGCGATGGCTTTTTCTCGTCTGCGAATGCCCCAGTCGAACAGATTATATTTAATGGTCAATAAAGCATTCCAAGAAACCAAGGATCGCTGATCCACATTATTGCCTGTGCCAAAATCATTTTGATAACTGACGTTAGAATTGATAAAAAATTCTGGCATGTTGCGGGTGCGAGATAAATCATAAGTCAGACTATTGGATTCTTTTTGTAAGACGGAAATACGATAATCCAAGTGTTTTTCAAAATCCAATTTGCCAATTTCATGCACTTTATTGGGGACTACCGAATCGGTTTTAAAATTAATACTTTCTTCGCCTGCACTTAAATCGCCCAAAGTTTTTCTTAATTCTGCGGCGGCGCGGGCAATTTCATTTTGCGTCAGGAAATAATCAATTTCAGCGCGGCGAACCTGCGTTTCAAACCGCAAGACATCCTTGCGGGGTTTGAATCCCTGCTGAAATCCCCGGTTGGTTTGTTCGGATTGTTTTTTTAAATAATTTAATTGCTGCAGTTGGATTTTTTCAGTCAAAGATAAATCAGAAAATCGCAAATAGGACAGGGCCACATCCAAGCAAATTTGATTGCGGGTTTTTTGCAATGACAGCTGCGACTGTTTTAATTTAATTTCCGCAATATCGCTTTTGATATTGGCAATGCCGTTGTCATAAAGATTTTCCGTTAATCCCAAAACGGCTGTGCTGGTGGCGGTATTTCCCACGGTTCCAGTATTAATGCGGGAAGTGGGGCTGGTGTCTTGGAATCCATTCACCAAAGATAAATCCAGGCTGGGCCAGAAAACCGCACGCGCAGATTTGTCTTCTAACACCGAGATGTTTAAATCACGTTGAGCAGAATTTAATTTGGGTGAATGTTCCAGCGCATAGTGAAGTGCTGCTTTGAAATCAAATTCAGCAGAATGGGCTGTAGCCTGAAAAAGTAGAAGTAAAACAAGGATCTGCATTGAATCACTTTATAGGCCCTTTGATGCACATTGCAAAAAAAAAGGGAAGCAACGCTTCCCTTTTAAGTAAAACCTAAAAACAAAAGTTAACTATTTAACTTCGGTTTCTGTTTTTGCTTTCATTTTTTTGGAAACTTTTTTAGAAGTTTTTCCTTTTACAGATTTTTCTTCAGAAGTAGCTGTAACTGTTTTTTCTGCAGTTGCAGGAGCTACCGCTGCCGCTGGAGCAGCTGGTGCTGCTGGTGAGTTAGCAAATACATTTCCAGCAACGATTAAAGCTGCCAATACTGTCATGATTTTCATTTTGTTCTCCTTTGAACTTTTATTTGTTTTCGAGATAAAGACCGTCCCTATCCCCTTTAAAACTTTCGTGGAGCATACAAACTAATTTTTTAAGAATCAACATTTTAAGGCACAATTTTTTCGAATATGTCCCATAAAAAAAGGGAAGCCGAAGCTTCCCTTTTTTAAAACAGATCTGATTTAAAATCAGACTAGTGGCTCATGCCATCATGTTTTTTCATTTTTTTCGTTTTCTTTTCTTTTTTCATGCCTTCATGTTTCATTTCTTTGGCTTCTTTTGGTGCAGCCATTTCGCCGCCAGCAGCCGCGCCACCAGCAGGAGCTGGGTCTTGAGCAAAAGCGCTTACAGAAAGCATCAAAGCAGCCAATACAGTTACTAATTTCATAAATCTCCCTTTGTTTTTAGACGAAAGACCATCTTTCCTCTTAAATTTCACTTTGTCAGTCTACGGATAAGTTCTTAACGGGACATGAAGGCCAGATTAAAAAAAATTAATCTAGCTGAAAATTTAAGAGTTTTTGTTTTCATTTGAGATCGAAAAAGAAAAACAACTTCCACCTTGTGCCAAATTTTCGACTCGAACCGAGGCATTGTGCAAAAAGGCTATCTTTTGAGCGATCGATAGTCCCAATCCGAAACCAGGTATTTTCCCCTCGATATTTTTACCACGGCCGAATCGATCGAAGACTCGCCCGAGCAACTCTTGCGAAATTCCCGGGCCTTGATCAGCAATTTGCACGATCTGTTCATGCGGCTGCCAAATCAGTTTCACATCCAAAATTTTATCTGGCGGAGAATATTTTAAACCATTTTCAACTAAATTACGGATCAGGTTTTTCAGCAAACCACTGTCCCCACGCACAGCTTTTCTAAGACTGGTGTCGCCGACAAAATTCACCTGCAAAGAAATATTTTTAGTCTGCGCCAGTGGTTTTACGCTGTTGATCACATCGAAAATTATTTCATCCAAATAAACTTGTTGGAATTGCAAAGACCCTGCGCCTTCATCCACTCGCGACAGCAGCAACATATCCTGCACCACGCGGGACAACTTTTCGGTTTCTTCCAGTAAACTGTGGAACATACGCTGAGCCAGGGGATCTTCCGTCGATTTGCTATTGCGCAAGTAAACTTCCAATTCGCCTTTCATGACACTGACGGGGGTCAGTAATTGATGAGAAGCATCGGCAATAAATCTTTCCTGGCTGGCAAAAGATTTTTCAATTCGGTCCAACATTTGGTTCAAGGTTAAAACCAATTCGCGGATTTCATCTTCGCTGCGTGGGATGGGAATTCTTTGGGAAAGTTCATCGGTGTGAATAGCCTTGGCGGTTTCGATGATTTCTTTGACCGGCCGCAAAGCCCGCGCCGACACAAAAAGTCCTGCCAAGGTTGCGATTAGCAAAATCAGTGGAATGCCAAAACGAAAAATATTAAGACGGTTTTGAATCTGCGTTTCTAAAAAAATCATCGGAACTGCAATTTGCAAAAATAATTGTGGGTTGGTGGTCGTGTCTAAAGGAAAAGTAATCAATCGGTAAGTTTCTGCTTCGGCATCGGGAATTTGATCGATCTGCGAAATCGTGCGGTAAGCAGCCTCGTCGCCTTGTTGAATTTTTTTAACGTCCTTTTTATAAGGCGGGTCGAAATCTCCAAATTTTCCTTTTTTAGATAAAACTGCGCCTGACACATGGCGGATTAAAATCAGCGCTGTTCCCAGTGGAAAGGGCAAAACTTTGCCTTCTTCTAATTTTAAATTTGGAAACTTTAAATCGCCCTTAGGTCCAATGGCTACGGTGCCGGAAACCTCCAAGGTATAATTAAACAAAGCATCATCAAAATCCTGCTGCAGAGTTTTCATCATAAATAAAAAAATACCGGAATTAAAAATAATCGTGGTGGTTCCGAAAATTAAAACAAACAGCAAAGTCAGTCGAACGCGCAGGCTAAATTTGCGCGGTTGCCATTTGATGTTTTTAAAAGATTTTAGAAATTTACTCTTCACGAAGGACATAGCCGACTCCGACCACGGTGTGGATCAGACGTTTTTCAAAAGTTGAATCCACTTTTTTTCGCAGCAAATTAATATAGACATCGATGACATTGCTGTCGGAATCAAAATGCAAATCCCAAACATGTTCGGCAATGGAAACTCGACCCAAAGGACGTTCGGGATTTCGCATCAGATATTCCAGTAAGGAAAATTCTTTGGCGGTTAGGGTGATTTCTTTGCCTGCGCGGATGGCTTTGCGTTTTAGAAGATCCAGCTCTAAATCAGAAAATTTCAAAGTTGAAGTTGCCGCAGATCCTTTGCCAAAGCGTCTTAGTAATGCGCGCACGCGGGCCAGTAGCTCATCAAAGGAAAAAGGTTTGGTTAAATAATCATCCGCACCAGCATCCAGTCCATGGACTTTGTCTTTGGTGCTGGCAAGGGCCGTTAACATTAATATGGGTCCTTCGAAACCATCGGTTCGCATATGTCGTGCGGTGTCCAATCCCGATTGATCAGGCAGGCCGACATCCAAAATAATTAAATCATATTCGCTTTCGGCATTTAGGGCTTCGGCGGCAGAACCGCTTTCTGCGATGTCCACAGCATAACCGGCTTCTTTCAAACCCTGTTTGATAAAGGCTGCGACTTTCTGCTGATCTTCGACGACGAGTATTCTCATTCAGGTTCCACACTTTCGATTTTTTGCGAAAATAAAATAAAAAGTCCTGTGATGGTAAAGGCAAATGCAAACCAGGTGCTGGTTGCAACTGATTCTGAAAATATCAACCAGGCAAAAAAACTTGCAATCAAGGGTTCGGCCAATTTTCCCATGCTCATATGATAGAGCTTCATCCTAGAAATCAGCGCTGTAAAGATCGCATGTCCTAAAAAAGTGGGAAAAATAATGGTGCCGGCGACCCCCAGCCAAGATTTTTGCGTTGGCGGCAGCCAGGGTTCGCTGGAAAACAGCAAAACCGCGCCGAAAGACAAGGCTGTGAATAAATAGACGCAGGCAGTGAAAGTAAAATTATCCAAATGCCGGCGTATTTTATGTGCGGTCAGCAGGTAAAACGAGAATAACACAGCGGTCAGCAGTGCTAAAAAATCCCCCTGTAAAGTGACTGCAGCGGAAGAATTTTGTGTGAAAAACAAAATCAAAATCCCTGAAAATGCGAATAAAAATGCCAACCAAAAGCGCAGATTTGGTCGATCTTTATGGATAAGGGCAGATAAAATTGCGGTCCAAATGGGATTTGTGGCGAACAGCAGCATACAATGAGAAGTCGCCGTGGTCTGAGCAGATTTAAAAAAGGTCCAAAGATGCAAAAAGAATAAAAACCCGGTCAGCGCCGACCAAAAGAGCAAGTTTTTTTGCAAAATATTTTTCAGATTTTCTCTGCGAACAAAACAAAAAAGTCCTGTGGATGCCAACAGCAATCGCCAAAACCCCATGGTCAGGGGCGGGCCTTCGCTCCAGCGAATGATCGGGGCCGAAGTCGACAGGGCGATGATTGCCACTAAATAAAGGGCGATGGTTTTTGAGTGACTGCGGGCGGAAATCATTATTAAACTCAGCAGTTAAGGAGATATCATGCAATCAAAAAAAATACGTCTGTCTATCTTTTCGCTGGTGTTGATCGTTGGGGCTATGACCTTAAGTTCATGCACTAAAAAATTAGAAACAGATCAACAAAAAGCAAGTTATGCAATCGGCCAACAAATTGGAAAAAATTTAAAAGGTCAAAATGTCGATTTCGATGCCGACATCGTGGCAATGGCATTGAAAGATGTGCAAAAAGATCAGAACCAACTGACACAAGAAGGAATTCAACAAGCCTTGTCTAAATTGCAAGAAACCGCAATGAAGAAACAACAAGAAGAAGCTGGTAGCAATTTACAAAAAGCCAATCAGTTTTTGGAAGAAAACAAAACCAAACCCGGCATAACTACAACTGCATCTGGCATGCAGTATCAAGTTTTGAAAGAAGGTTCAGGAAAAACACCTTCTGACGATGACGAAGTTAAAGTTCATTATACAGGAACTTTGTTGAACGGAACTAAATTCGATTCATCCGTTGATCGCAATCAGCCAGCGCAATTTCCAGTTCGCGGAGTCATCCCCGGTTGGACAGAGGCTTTGAAATTGATGAAGCCAGGTGCGAAATTTAAATTATTTATTCCCCCAGGTCTTGCTTACGGCCCAAGTGGACGCCCTGGAATTCCTGCAAACTCGGCATTGATCTTCGATGTTGAATTGCTGGAAATCTTAGGAAAACCTGCTAAAAAGAAATAGTGATAACTTCAAAGCTTGAATTCGATTTTACTAAGGATCCCTATTCAAACTTTGCTGGTTTAATTAATAATGCCGTTGCTCAGAAATTACCTGAACCAACGGCATTTTGTTTATCAACGACCGATGAAAATAAAATTGCCCACGGCCGGATGCTTTTATTCAAAGGTGTTGTGCGTGGCGGGTTTAGTTTTTACTCGCATTACGATGGCCGCAAGGCACTGCAAATGCAGCAAGCCCCAAATGCGGCAATGACTTATTTTTTGCCATTTGCTCCACATCAAAGACAAATTCGTATCGAAGGCATAATTGAAAAACTGACGGCAGCCGAAAGCGATCAGTATTTTTCTGGCCGCGAACGCCTATCGCAAATCGGGGCTTGGGCTTCGGATCAAAGCAAAAAAATAACAAGCCAAGATGAGTTTCACCAACGGGTCAGCGAATTTGAAAAAAAATTTGCAGGCCAAGATATTCCGCGCCCCGAAACTTGGGGCGGATTTTTATTGCAGCCCCTGCGCTTTGAATTTTGGTTCGCACAGCCGGGCCGGTTGCATGAACGCTATTGTTACGAGCGCGTGGAGGTTAACGCGACATCTTGGGATCGGTTTTTGCGATTTCCTTAAAATTTTAAATTTAGCTTTTTCAAGCATGACAGCACTTCGGGATAGGCATTCAGTATTATTTATCCTGTAAGGAATGCATAAAAAATAAAATCTCGAAAAAATTCCAAATGTTGTTTATATTACGAATCTATTTAAACGGGGGAAAAAATGAAATTAATTAAACTAATTTTTGTGACTTCATTCCTAGCATTAAGCGCTTGCAGCATCGAGGCGGGCGGAAAAAAAATCGCCGAAGTTGGCGGCGGTGGTGACAATAAAAAAACGGAATCTTATTCTTATCAATATGTTGAAAATGGCTGTGACACCGGGAAAATAACGGCCGGTTCTCAACAAGAGCGCTGCGACAAACTGCGTGACGATGCCAGCAATCAATATTGTGCTCGATCGATGCATTTTGAAGCTTTCAAAGCCGAATGCCCAGGGCAAAAGTGGTAGGAATTACCAATAGTTTTGCATTAATTCAGATATCCATTGCGGCTGAGTAACCTCTCCGCGTGGGGCGAATTCCATTACCCAGGGTTTAATATCCAAAACAGGTGTTCCATCAATGGCATCTAAGCCTTCAAGATAAAGATTGCAGCCGTCGACTTTTAGGATCCGGCAAATGCTGGAACCGATTTGATTGGGTCGATTTTTTCCTCGTTGTGCAAAAATTCCGATCTTTGGCCAATTCAGATTATTACGGGGGTGGCGCGCAGCAGTTTCGATTTTTGCAGGATCGACTTTGTTCATATAAAAAATAATTTCTGCGTGAGAAAAGGCAGACAATCCGGCAAGGGATTCAGAATTAAACTTATTTAGATTTAATTCGATGTGCATCGTTTCAGAATCCCAGCTATCATCCCGAATGTCTTTGCGGGTGGAGTGCACGATGCCAATCGGAACAACTTGAATTGAATTCATAGGACCTCTGATTTAATCTAGGAAATAAGTCAGAATTAGTCACATTAATCACGCCATCGGTTGTGCTTTCCGCACAGCAGCCGCAAGTTTTCTGGGGAGTGATCACCCAAATGTCGAAATGGATGGATATGATCAAGCTGAAGTTGATACTTCGATCCACATTTTTTCTTCGATTGTGGATCGGTGAACTGACAGCAGCCTTCGTCGCGTTGCCAAACTAAATTTTTGACTGCGGCAGGAATACGGCGCTGGCGTTTTTTGGTGGGCTTGGCTTCAAAATTCGAAGTATCGGTATTTCCGTCATCGAAATCGGCAATCGCTTTTTTGGTATTAGCATTGTCGGTATCCGCAGTCTTGGCGTCAGTATTGCCGCCGACGGTAATGCTCTGGCTAAAATCGATCTGGGGATTTGTTGGTTTTGTTTGCGAAGCGGTTTGGGATTTATTTTCCATTGTTGCCAGAGGTTTCTTGTTTAAATTCGTTTCGAATTTGCCTTGCTCGGATCTTTCCGATTTCTTGCGAAGTTTCGTGGGTTTATTCGGATCCAACTGACGATGCAGTTTTTCAATCATGACTTTGTAAAACTGAGCCTGAGTCATATCGGGATTCTGATGCGACAGCCAAAGTTTCAGTTCATCGGCCTTGGCATTTGTTTCTGCATCGATGACAAAACGAAGTTCAGTTAGATTTTCAGATAAGACCTTTTCTTGCTCCCTGGATTTTAAACAAAGCTCTGGGGATAGTTTAAATAATTCTTTCTCGGCTTCTTTGGCTGATTTATTTTCTAAGCTTTTATAAAGTTCTGTTTTTTCTTCAATCGAGATCTTCTGTCGTTGGTCATTGGCTTTTTTTCTTAAGTAACTTTGTGCTTGGGATACAACTGTCAGACTTAAAGTATGATCAGCGATCTTGGCTTTTAATTCTGGAATCTCTGAAATTGCTCGGGCGGCTTGGATTCTACGCATCGCTGAACTTGGCTCGTATCCTAAATCTTGGGTGACGAAATCGAAGATCGATCCATAGCCAAAATCTAGGAATGCTTTTCTACGCAGAATTTCTGCAATCAGTTCGATCACTTGCAAGGTTAGACTTTGCTCGGTTTTGGCGGCTCGCCTGACTTGGTCGATAAGATCGTGTTTGTTTAAGGATTTTATGGATTGGGCGGGTTCTTGGGATTGAAAAGATTCTTGGGATTGCGCGGGGTCAAGAACTTCGTTGGAAAAATCATATTTTTCTTCACCACCAAAATTGTTTTTTAAACCCAGCACAGATCCTCATTTCTACTTCGTAAATCGAAGTAGAAAAAACTTAACATGGCTTTTAAGAATGCACTTTCAAGGTTTTTCGAAAATCAAATTATGCAAAATATATTCCCTATGGAGCGCACAAGCTGGCCGATTACTGATAGATCTAATTATTTTCCACCAAAACTAATTCTCTGCGGAAATGAAACTAAACCTGGCGTTTCTAAGAATAGAAAAACAGCGTCAAATATTATTTTATTTTGACGCGGCTCCCTTTGGGAAAAATATATTTAAGCAGAATATAAATTAAACAAAAAATATTTAATTTATATTCTGCTTTTATTGCTGCAAAAACTTTTTCATGCAATCAAGCGCGGGCTATCTGGCTTTGTGTCGGACTTACTGCCAACCCTGTAGTTGGGCTGTCAAACAGAGCAATCGATTGATCCGGTGACAGATTGATTCTAGGAAGAATCACCGAACGATTGGAATCTTGCCAGTCAGTCAGATAATCCACCGAAACCCGATCTGATTAGGAACGGCTACTATTGATTGGTTGCTTGGGACTTGGGAAAATAAGCAATACTTAATCGATTTAATCACGACTGCAGTTATGCGGACAGCCATGGTTTAAATATTGATTTTTTTTTTGATTACTACTGATGCTTGCAAGGAGAAATATTAAATGAAAAAAATTATCATGATGTCGTTATTGTCATTGGTTGCCATTTCTGCTTTTGCTGCAAGCCCAGAAGTATTAAAGGCAGTTTTGAGCTCAAAGGAAATAGGAAACGTTCAAAACATTGAGAAGGTTGAAGTTGTCGCTGTTTACCGTTGCCCAAATTGTTATGACATCAAAGTCACGGGATCAAATGTCTTGGGGCCGGCCTATGTTAAAGTTAATACCGAGCAACCAATTGGCGGCGCATTAATAATTAAATATCTTGAAGGCTCAAAATAATTTTAATTCTCAGAAGCTCTGTGAACCAAAATGCAAAATTAGTATCGAGCTGTATTACTATTAGCCAGGCGGAAGCATAGGTTGTGTTTAATTATACTGTATCGTCTTAAATGCAACACGAGTCCTCATTTTCTACTTCGAAATACGAAGTAGAAAATACTTAACACAGGTTTTCGTGATACAGTTTTATAGAAAAACTTTTGGACCTCGGAACAATCTATAGTTAGCAAGGCGTATCGGCTGAACTTTTGACTTGTGGAGCGGAACAGTCAGCCAACTACTAGCGCTCAGTCGCAGCACAATTTTTATTTCGGATTAAACTCAGATCGAATAAAAAGCTATCGTTACCGACATCGGTATTACTTTCAATAAGATGTTGCACAATCCAGATTAAAAATTCCCCCGCCCGAACAGCGAGTATCCGTTTGTTCTGAACTATTTCACTATTAAACGGAACTTAATGCAAAGCTTGCGGGGCGATCAAATAAAATTCGGGAATTTCGACTTGAAAAGATTCGCCGTCTTCGGCCAACATCGAGTAATAGCCCTTCATACTTCCACAGGGTGTGTTTAAGGGGCAGGCGCTTTCGTATTGAAAGTTTTTGCCTTGGATAATTCTGGGTTGGGCACCGACGACACCGGGGCCGCGGACTTCTTCGATTTTGCCTTGCGAATCAGTGATGATCCAATGGCGGGCCATCAGACGTGCGGCTTGGTCGCCTTGATTTTGAATTGTGACCTTGTAGGCAAAGAAATGGTAGCCTTCTTCGGGGCGACTTTCCGACGCCACATAAGAAATAGACACGGAAATTTTAAAATCATTTTTTAAAGTTTTTTGTGTTCCCATTAGTTTTCCTTACTCATAACTTGCAAGTTTTCAATTTCAAAGACAAGCGGAGAATGATCCGAGGGAAATTTTTGCTTTTCTTCAATTTTTTCCGGGTATTCCAAATCCCAACCATTCCCGTCCTTGTAACGATACACAGAGGCACTGGTAAGTTTGCTTTTAAGTTCCGGTGTTAAAAAGCAATAGTCCAACTGCCGGGCATCGACACGGTGGGGGGCTTTGACCTGAAAAAAGGTCGAACGTTTTTCCGCAGGCACGGCCATGATTTCCAAAACATCTTCCAGTTCGGTCAGCTGATAAAGCTGCTGAAACTCTGAATCGGTTTTATTCCGACTTGCGTTGCCATTGAAATCGCCGGCCACGATTTGTGGAACAGTGGGAAACTGATCGCGCAATTCCTGATGGATTTTAAGTAATGTGCCAAGTTCGGCCTGCCGTCTTTCAAAGCCCCCGGGATCAATGCCGTCGGGATCTAAGCGACTTTTTAAATGGGTCATCAGTAAAATTAAAAAAGGTTTTTCCCTGTCCTGGATAAACAGCCGCAACTCGGCAGCATCACGGCTAAGTTTATGTCCAGTTGTTGGCGCAATATAATTTGTTTCTGCTGATTGCTTTTCATGGGGGTATATATAGTGAATCAGGCGATTTTTATTGGTCAGCAAATCGCCATTCCAGGCCAATTTTTTTCTTACCAAATATCCCACATCAATATTGCGTTCGGAATTTCCCTCTATTAAATAGCAGCTGTATTCGGAATTTAAAAAATACTTATTAAAATTTTCCAAAGATTCGCGGCCACCGATTTCGCACAGAAAAAGGACGTCGGCATTAATTTCCAAAATAGCACGGGCCAAGTCTTTTAATTTTTGCAAAGGCTTCATCGAGTAAATCGAACTCGACAGACGCTGCCACAATCCTTCCGACAGAAGAAAATCTTTGTCTTCCAGCGGCCGATCCAGCATTAGGAAAAGATTTTCGCAATTAAGTAGGCAGCAACGCAAAGAAGTTTTTGATATCGTCGGCATTGCTCAATACTATATCCAGGATCGATCCGCACTCAAGAGGAGGCTTCAATGCAGTCATGGCTTAAAAATAAAGCAGTATTCACAAACGGAAAATCATCAACAGACACAAAACCTCGAGGGCAGATTTATTTTTTTGCCAAAGTAGGGGATAAAAAACTAAAAAATCTGCGTCAGGAAAATGCCCGGAATACCTGGATTTTTGAAAGCACTCAGAACAAAGGATTTTTCGAAGACACCCCCTATTCCTATTTCCGCGATCAGGCCGGAAGCATTTTGCAGCAAGCCAAACAGGCGAAACTGCAAGAAATCGAAGTTCACTTCGAGAATTTAAATTCGCAGCAGATTATTGCCATCCTGATCGGTTTTGATGTTTCTGCGTATAACTTTTTAAAGGAAATTAAAAAAGAACAAGATGCCCAGCTGCCGGCAGTTATTTTTTCAGGCAACACAAGTCAGCAATTCAAAAAAGATTTCGACGAGGCTGTCTTGCAAGCCCAAGCCATCAACTGGGCCCGGCATTTGGTCAGTCTGCCGCCCAATATGCTGAATCCTAAAACTTTTGCGAAAATTGCCAAAGACATTGCTTGGCCAAAAAATGCGAAATGCCAAATCCACGATGTCGAATGGTTGGAAAAAAATAATTTCGGCATGCATTTGGCGGTCGGGCAGGGGTCTCAAACAAGTCCTTGTTTAGTCCATTTGTCTTACCGCCCTGCAAGCAAACTAAAACCTCTTGCCCTGGTTGGCAAAGGCATTACTTTTGATACCGGTGGTTTAGACTTAAAACCCTCGGGCGCCATGCGCTTGATGAAAAAAGATATGGGCGGGGCTGCCGCCGTGTTTGCGGTGTTTTTCTGGGCCGTGTTTTCGAAATCATCCCAGCCTTTGGATGCGTATTTATCCTTGGCGGAAAATTCGGTCAGTTCAAAAAGTTTTCGTCCCAGTGATGTGATCAAATCCCGCAGTGGTCTGTTAGTTGAAATCGACAATACGGATGCCGAAGGACGATTGGTTTTGGGCGATGCTTTACATTATGCTGTTACTCGCCCAGGAAAAGACGAACCATCCGCCGTCATTGATGTAGCAACCTTAACCGGAGCCATCAAAGTGGCACTGGGAAATGATGTGGCGGGATTATTTTCCAATGACGATCAACTTGCGCAAGATTTATTGAAGGCTTCTTCGGAAACAGGAGATTGGTTTTGGCGCATGCCCTTGGTGGAAAAATATTTTGCTGCTTTGAATTCGCCCTTTGCGGATTTTAAAAATTCAACCGAAGGCCCGGGCGGCGCCATCACTGCTGCCTTATTCCTGCAGCGTTTTATTGAAAAAAAGAAATGGGCACACATTGATATCTTTGCTTGGAACGATCGCCCACGCGGGGCTCTTTCCCAGGCGGGTGGCTCGGGACAAGCTGTGCAGGCCTTGATTCGATTTTTGCAGAAACAGTAAGACTTAACCAATTCTTATCCTAAGTATAAAAAAGTTTGTTTTTAAATCCTTTGCGATTTCTTCCCAAGTTGAAGTAAAAACCCCTTGAGTGCAAAGGGGGTATTGGATGCAATCAGGTTTAAAAATTCAACATTTGGTTTTGGTTTTTGTTTTGCTAGTGGGTTCACTTTTATCAACTGCAAAGGCTGAGGAATCAGCCCCAGCTGCTGAAAAATCCAGTTTAACTCCGCAGCAAATGCGATTTTCCTTTGGCAAAGCATCGTTCGAATTTCTTAGGAAATTGGGTCTAGTCGCGGTTGAAGACAAAGAAGAGCAAGTAAGTCTTTTTGATCTGGATTCAGTCGAGTGTTCTTTCCCACCAGCTTTAGCAAATATTAAATCTTTCGAAGAAACCCCGGTGATTTGCAAAGTCACAGATGAAGACAACAAAACTCAAATTTTAAACAATCAAAATGCAATCAAATTGATGAGCTGGTTCGGGGCTATCAAAGAAGCCAACCGCAGATTTCCAGCAGTCAATTTGCCCATCCTTGACCGGGTGGCCGTCGCTTGCGATGAAAAAACAGAGCGTTGCACTTTGCGGGGGAATCTAAAACTTTTTGTGGGTCAAAAAATAGGCGAAGGGCTCGAAGCTTACACCATTGATTTTCAGTAGTTATTTTTAAAGAAAGAAGGATTTATGAAAACATTTTTATTAAATAGAATTTGTTTAACAGCGAGCTTGGCAGCATTATTGGCCTTGCCAGTGATTCCGGCACATGCAGAAGAATCCGAGCCGAAGACAGTTCAAGAAAAGCTTTTCAAATTTATGGAAAAAACTTATGAGACTCTTGGAAAAATAGGGATGGCCGTGCAGAAGTCTCCGCCGCCGGATCAGATTAGTTATTTCTTCATCAACACAGTCGATTGTAAATTTCCTGCAAATATGCCGGCAAAAGGACCGGTTGAAAAAGATTCGGTTCGTTGTGATTTTACGGGCGAGACACAAGACGACGGAAAGGATTTAGAACAAAAATTGGAAGGCGAAAATGCACGAGATTTTATTGGCCTAGTTCCTGAAATTATAGATATCAATAATAAATATGGTTCCATGATAAGTTTGCCTATTGATGACCGTATAGAATTGGATTGCAATGGCAGCAGCTGTCAGATTAAGGGCGCCCCATTGCTGTTGGTTGCGAAACTGCAGCTTGAGGGGCAGGCCGCGTATCAGGTAAAATTATTGAATCCAGATGATTTGAAATAGTCAGATGCTAGATTAAGTTTCTAGATTAAGTTTCAAAAAATTTATTCTTCGACAACAAATCGACAATCTTTTTAGGAACCATGTCCTTCCAATTTTTTTGCCGCGACAAATAAGCGTCGCGCACTTCTTTGGAATGCAATGACACTTCGATATCATCGCAGGAAGAAATATCTGCAATCTGTTTTTTCTGCAGAAAAAATTGATACAAAGTCTGCCCATCGCCTTTGATATTTAAAGTTTTGGCAGTCACACAAATCAGCGGCGTTTTTTGTGGATAGACAATCACACGGGTATTGCCGTCGAAAAGAAATCCCAGGCCTTCTAAAATTCCGCCTTCCAGATGTTTATAATAACTGGCGTCAAATAGTTTGGGCAGATTCGAGGCTTCCACGACATAGACAATTTCTTTTTGCGTAAAAGTTCGAAAAAATCTGCGGCCTTGATAATAATAACGAAACTGCGAAAATAAAACTTTTTTGCCCAGTTCGGTAAAACATTTCAAGCGGTTTTTTAAATCAGTAAAATCAAAAGTTTTCATATCTTCGGGTAAAACAATTTCAAAAATTTCTTCGTTATTTTTATTGCCATCGGCTTTGCCTTTTTCCATCACATCTAAATGAGTTTTGGTGGGCGGTCGGAAATTTCCCCGTTGGGTCAGAATCGGTTTATTGAACAATGCATCGCCGGGGAAAATAACTTTGCCCTCTTCGGAAATTAAAATTGCCTCGCTCATTTTACTGCGCAGCAGTTCCAAGTTCACTTCGACTTCATCAAAAGATTTAAAAGCATCACCGGTTAAATGCACAGCATCGATATAAACTTGTCCAGGTTTAATATCTTCGATCAGCGCTTTGATAAAATCAGCGGGGGTGGTTTGGTAAAAGGCTGCTTCGACAAGATTGACGCCTAATCGGCCCAGGGATTCTTGCTGACCCAGTCTGCGTTGATCGAGCATGCGCACATGCAAACTGATTTCACTAATACCGCCACGGGGTTTTTGTTGAAAGCGCACGCCCATCCAGCCGTGGCATTTTCCACCGGAAGTAGCTCCGGTTGCAACGGTATTGGCATAGGCAAAAAAACAAGTTTTACTGCCGCGCTGTTCATCCAACCTTCGCACCAGTAAACCGAATTCTTTGTCCAACATTTTTTGCAAACGACTTTGACAGACGTAACGGCCGCCGGCTTCTTTTCCATAAATTTCATCACTGAAAGTCATATCGTAAGCCGACATGGACTTTGCAATGGTTTGCGAAGCTTTGCCAGCTTGAAAGAAATATCTGGCAACTTCTTGACCTGCGCCGATTTCGGCAAAGGTTCCATATTTTTCGGGATCTAAATTAATTTTAAGTGCTTTTCCAAGGCTGGTGCGATTTGCATCCATGATATTACGAATCCTTTGCGTGAGTTTTAATCCATCCGGTGATGGCTAGATTCAAAGCCTTATCGGTGGGAATGTCCACAGGAACGATTCTTGATTTTGAAACCAAAAAAGTCATGCCGCCCACGCCGTAACTCCACGGCACGTAAACTGCGACTTTGTCTTGGGCGAATTCTTTAATGGAATCGAGATCTTCGAAACTGTCGCGGGTGACTAAGCCCAAAGAATAAATTCCCTGACCTTGCAAATCCACCAGCACCACACTTTTCAAATCCTTCTGTCCATCTTTGGAAAAAAGATTCATCAAATCCCGCAGCGGAGAATAAACGGCTTTGACCAAAGGAATCGATGTCAGCCATTTTTCCAAATTGTGCAACAGACCGCTCAGCATAATATTATTCAGCAGCAGTCCAAAAACAAAAATTAGAATCAAAGTTAAAATAAATCCCAACCCCGGAATATAAGTTGGCAAGAGCACTCGCAAAACATTTCCCAACATATTTTCCATCACGGAAATTCCAAAACTTAAAATGTATACGGTAAGGGCGATGGGCAAAACGGTGATCAGGCCTCGGAAGAAAATTCGGCGCAAAGTTTTCATAGTGGTTAGGATAAAGATCGGTGTTTTGAAAGGCAATCTTGAGCATCGTTTGCCCCACAAAATCAGCAAATAGGCAGTTTCTTCCTGGTCCATTGAAAGCACTACTTGGGGACTAGGTTTCAACTGCGCTAACAGCTGTATAAAGCATTTGAGTAGGATATTTTTTTCAAGGACTGTCCAAAAGTTGTGCATGGCTTTTGCTTAAGAGATTAAGCAAAAGCCATTATTACAGAGGAAGATTAGGGTCAGCGGGCCTTCTGCAGATGCGAGGTCCATTTTTCCAAGGCTGACTTAGCCTGGTCAGCAACATCGCTGAACTGCACGCCGTAAGATTTTTTCTGTTCACTCCAGACAATATGTCCAGTGACTTCGAGCATGTCTTTTCCGTCAGGTGATAGAACTTTCATTTCAATGCGACCGCCTTTTTCCAAAGCTTCGTTGATATTGAAAGACAGACCACCCATGGAAATGGTTTTGGTATCGCCGATTAGGACGCGGTCTCCGCTGCGGATTTCAATTTTTGAACCCAACATAAATCGATCGAACTTGCGGTCGTCAGCAGTTTTTCTGATCCACAGCCTTCGCGCTAGAAAATAAATTAATGGTAAGCACCAAATCAGCCAAAATCCTGCAGCTGTGGCTGTGCCATCACCGTCGCCTCCACTGCCAGAAATTGCTTTGATTAAACCGCAACCCGCGGGTGCCGAAGAACCGGAAGATGTCACAACGGATTGATCGGCTTTGTAGACCGGAGAATAAGAAGCCAACGACCTTACAACCGAGTGTTGAGCAATGGCGGCCTCTAAAAGTTTTCTAGAATTAATACGTCCACTAGTTGTCACTTTTCCAGCAAGAGATGCGATGACATCGACGCTTGAAAGAACCAATTGTGAAAGTTGGTAACCGGTTAATTGCGGAGCTTCTCGCAAAGCCAGTGCAGCACTGCCGGCAACAAAAGGTGCAGCCATCGACGTTCCCGAATAAGAAGTGAACCAACCGCCGGGAATTGTGCTGAAAATATTTACTCCCGGAGAGGCAAGATGAACTGAATTTCTGCCATAGTTTGAAAAACTTGCGATGTTGTCGGAATCAGCAGTTGCAGCAACAGAAAGATTGGATGGTGCAGTGAAATTGGCAGGGTAAATCATCACACTGTCATTGCTGTTGGTGTAATTTCCCGCCGCTGAAACAATCATCACGCCAGCATTGTAAGCGTAGGTAAAAGCTTCGTCCAAAGCACGGCTGTAAGAACTGCCGCCCCAAGAACAATTGATGATTTGTGCTCCGTTATTGACGGCATAATAAATTGCTGTGACAGCATTTGCTGTAGATCCAGATCCAGTCGAGTCTAAAAATTTCAAAGCCATAATGCGAATTTTCGCAGGTTCTTTTTGCGTGGCTAAAATATCTTGAGTTGCGCCCAAAACAATTCCCGCCACATGCGTTCCGTGGCCATCATCGTCGTAGTAATTGCTGGTATTGGTAATAAAATTCCAACCATGAATGTTGCTTGCATTGCTCCACAAAGCATTCGTTTGCGTAAATACGGGATGGGTATTGTCGATACCCGAATCGATGATGGCAACAATGGGTCGGTTGGCATCTGAATATGCAGAAGATAGGCTCCATGCTTCGGTTGCATGGACGGGTGAACTGGATTGGCCGTAATATTTTACTTCTTGTTCAGTGAATCGCGCGCCTTCGCCTTGGCCATCAATTTTTTGCAACACAAAATTGGGTTCGACAAATTCAATGTTGGGATCGTTTTGCAGTTCTTCTAAGGTCACATCGGAATTGTGTAAGGAAACGTGGTGCAGTTTTCCCATGGCCAAGGTGCGCCCATGACGCAAACGATTGGAAATTTTCTGTTTGGTATCCGCGCCTTCGGCATTATTTTTGTATTTAATAATGTATTCGCCATCGACGACGCGTGAACGCGCAGCCGCCGAGTCTGTTATGAATAGCAGTAAAAGAATCGATAAAAGGCTCTTCAAGAAAGTCTTTTGTTTTCCCATCTTCCTTTATCGGAAAATGGTCCAGGAAACTGAAGAGTATTTCGACAAAAAAAACAGATTCAGATTGAGAACCCAGTTTAATTTTAGTTGAGCTGGAAGATTGCTCGGTTTTAATGCTTCATTCTGAGACGCAATCCGCATTGTTGTTTTCGATATTTGACAATCCAATCATGAGCTAGTTTCTTGTTGTCTAAACATTTTCTCGGGGGGGAATAATTGAAGACAATACATAAAAGTATCCTATTGCTGTTGGCCCTAACCATTGGCGGCTGCGGTTATCCAGCCAAAGATTTAACTGCGCAAGATCGCCAATCTGATATGGGTTGGGTTTTTGCAATTTTTGAAAGAAACTACGCGCCGGCCGATTGGAAAAAGAAAAATCTTTCGGTGGATTTGCAAACAGTCAAAGCCGATTGTCTGGCCCAAGCCGAAAAGTCTGCGGATAATGCCGAGTATTTCGCTTTGGTAGGTCGCTGTGTGAATTCTTTCCAGGATGCTCATACTGGAATTCAAATGATGGGAAATATCGTTCCTGAAACGGGTAAAATTGCCAGCCTTGGATTTGTGACTGAACGGGTGCGCGTCGCGGATCCAGCGGATGCAAAAAATTTATTGGAAGGCCTAAAAGTATCTGGCTTGGTTCCCGGTGCTGATGTGGCTTTAATTAAAAAAGACGATGTGATTTTACGAGTCAACGGTGCGGATGTTGTTACTTATTTAAAATCAGAATTGATTCCCTACGGAAATTTGGGACAAGAAAGTTCCAGTTTAACTATTGCGGCCAAGCAGTTTGCTTTGCGCAGTTCTTTAAGTTTGCAGCCATTGCCTTCGGGAAATATTAAGATCGAAGTTTTACGTGAAGAAAAAATTTATAACTTCACTTTGCCCTGGGTGCTGGAAGATGCTTTAACTTTTATTACGCGCGCGCGCAGCGCTCAGTCCGATGGCGAAGAAGCCAAGCGCAAGAAAACAGATTTGGCAGATATTGATCCTGCTTATGACCAATTTTTAAATTCACAATTCTTTCAAGGCTTTGAATCACTTGAAGCATCTTTGAATTTAAATTCACTGATTAAAAATATCACTCGTCGTTTGAACTGGTTGCTGGAAAATTCTTTCAAGGTCACTCGGTTTGAACCAGCATTACAGGCCCTGGAAACAGCTTCGGATCGCAATAATTCTGAAAAACCATCTGGGATTGTTGGCGAAGAAACGGATATTAGCAATGCAAGCTTCAAAGCCAAAATTGTCGCACGAGAAGACGGAGATTTAATTGGTTATTTAAGAATTTCCAGTTTTTCGATCGGCGATCGCGATATTGTAAACTTGAAAGCCATTGTTAAAAAATTCAATCAATTGAAAGTAAAAAAATTAGTCGTGGATTTGCTGGACAATGGGGGTGGATCTTTGGTTCATGGTATTCAAGCGGCAAGTATTTTAAGCGCCAAAGAAATTGCTTATCCAAAACTGCAAATTCGTTTAAATGACAATTGGATCAACAGCTTGCGTTCGCAAACTTTGTCGAAACAGGCGGCTTTGCGCATGACTGCGAAAGAAGTTTTGCGTCAGGTCGATCCACAAATTAAATCGGGAGCGCGATTGTCGGAACCTGTTTCAGGAGAATTTTTAGATCCCTTGTATTCTGCGGTGGATAAATCTTCTTGTGTGACCAACAAAGAATGTTTGGCGGCGGATGTAAAAGTTGTTTATTTGGTCAACGAAATGTGTGCCTCGATGTGTGATATTTTTGCTTCGATAGTGAAAGACAACAATATGGGAATAATTATGGGATCGCAGACCATGGGCGCTGGTGGAAACGTGACTAACCACGGATATTCCCCGATTTCGAAATTTATATTGCGTCAAACAGAGTCTTTGATTTTGAATCAGCAAGGCGAGTATTTGGAAAACAAGGGCGTTGTTCCAAATATGGTGGTCGATACAGTGAAAGATCGCGCCAAAGACTATAAGGCGACTTTGGCTGCTGCGGTTAAGGCGATGGACTAAGTTTTTTTCTGGACGATGGGACAGAGTACTTTTGTGGGGATTGAAATTAGGCTTAGGGAATGGAATTAATTTTTGTTTTATTTGGTTTACTTGGAAATGCACAGGGCCCGATTGCGGAAAAACCGCAGGAAGTTAGAACTTCTCTTGAATTGGCGGATGATTATTTGCTGGTTCGGAAAGATTCTAAACTTCCTGAAAGCGAGCATTGTAAAAATGATGACTCAAAATCTTCGAAGAGATTAAGCTTTTCAGAGAAATTAATTTGTCGTTACGAAGCTTTGTTTAGGGAGATTGAATCCTATAACAGTAAAAATTCTGTAAAACTGCCCTATGCAGCTTATGTTTTTAAATGCGATCAGACGCAACTTAGCTCTTTGTCAGAGCCGTCCGGTTTAAATCCTAGAAAAAACAAGTAGTTGCCAGCTTCACTTGCGGTTGTTTTGATAATTTTGCAAAACAAACAAAAAAACCAACAAGGATGCTGGCAACATGAAGAATATAGGCAAAATTAATCCGC
>JBBQHD010000006.1:0-49074 GCA_038323665.1 Bdellovibrionales bacterium | reverse complement strand
TAATCATTCGGAAATTGCAAACTCGTGCCAAACGCATGTCTGAGCGTTTTGCACGACCCCCGCAGTAAAAATGTGTTTTATTTTCCGATTTGCGGAATTAGCCAAGCTTGGGCCAAGTAACTTTCATTTCATGCGCCTCGCGGCCAATAGCAAGACAAGCAAGTTTTGCAGCCCAACCGTAGACGTTTTCCATTGGGCAGCCCTTGGGATCCAAAGCCAAATCGGAAACACAAAGTTTTTTGTAAACCGCGCCAGGGGAATTTAAACTGTCTTCCGAGTTTTTCTCGCCATGCGCGCGCAAGAATCCGCCCAAAAGATTTTCACCCAACATATAGATAACCGGTTCAGCTGTGGCCCCATCGGATTTAACCACGGATGGAATGCCTTCTTGGATAATGACTTCTTCCACAGAACGACCGCCCTTGGCGGCTTTTAATTTTTTTCTGGTTTTATAATTTAAATCCAAAATCTCTTGACCAGAGCCAATGTGAACGACGGCCAGACCGTAGGTGCCGGAATTGTTTTTGACGAAAACAAATGGGTTTTGTTTAATTCCACGTTTTTCATATTCAGGTTTAAGACTTGCGATAAAGGCATCCACTTTTTCGGCTAATCTTTTGCGGCTGCTTTCATCTTCGACATCGAAATCCGAAAACAGTTCCGTTTTTACACACATTAAAAATGGATCAATATTTGCTGCGGTGGAAAATTCTTTGACCAACTGATTATAGTGATTGAAAAAGGTGCTTTTTTTACGCTGATACCAACCCAGTTCGCGCGAAGGATTGATGGGAATAGAAATTTTTTTGGACCATTCTTCTTTTGCATTGGAAAAATCATTGTTGCTGATAATCAGTTGCGGCTGGAATTCTTTCCAGAATGCTGAATCTGGATCGGCGTAGGGAATTATTGCTTTTCTGCCAGTTAAACTTTCGATTTCAAAAGGCGCTGATTCATTGTTGTCCAGTCTTGCTAAACCAAACTTAATTTGAAAGCCGGCAGCCTGAATCATATCGTGAATGGCAAAAGCATTTTCCCAATAAAAGGGGTTTTGCGTATGTTCTTCGGGAACCAATAAAATTCTTTTTAAGCCTGCGCCATACATTTCAGTTAAATATTTTTTGACAATCTCTGGTGCGTTTTCGCGATCCGTTGGACAGATATTATTAAATCCGGCTGGATAAATATTGGCATCAATGGGTGCGATTTTATAATTGGAATCGCGGATGTCATAACTGGAATAAAATGGCAGTTCGCTGTGATCGATTTTCATCTGCGCGATTTGCTTTTGATACCATTCACAAACCTGTTGCCAATTCGATAAAGTATTTTCGTGTAATTTAGAACCGAACACCTAGTGCTCCTTTGTATTTTTAAGCAAAACATTTTTGGATTTTAGAAACTGTTCTGTTTGTCTGCGCATTTCTGCGGTAAAGATAAAAAAATCAGTTTCAGATTGATTGGCAGCTTCCTGAGGCTTAAATCGTTCGATTGCATCCAGAAGTTCCAACAATCCGCCGCCTTGTTGAACTTTTAAACTAAGTAAAACCCCATTGTTGTAAGCTTTGATCTTCTTAACATACTGACTGATAAAATCCACCAATTCGCTGCGGGATTTTTCTGACCAAGGACTTGAGTGAATCAAAAAAGATTTCAGAAAAAATCTTGCGCTGGTCTTCCAAGCGCGCAGGATTTCATCAAATTGATCTTTATCCAAAGTCGACGTCAACAAATCTGCCAGCAAGGCGCCGCCCATACGAAAATAAAGTTCCGATAAAAAAGTTGGCGAAGAAAAAACTGAATTGGCTGGCAATTTTGCTCGATCTAAATTTTTTAATGCCAGGATGGCTTTTTTCTGTTCAGCAATTCCATCGGCCTGATTGCCATTGCGCAAAAGTAAACTGGCCTTGCGAGCATAAATTTCTGGCATCAGAAATTCCGAAGAAGAAGATTTTTCCGCCCGCTGTTCGGCGCTGACCAAATCCGCAATCGCCTTCCAATCTTCGCCAGTGTTTTCATAAATGTAAGACCTGCGCACAAAAACCAAAGTAGTCCAATCAGGATCTTCTTGCGCTCGTGCCAACATCTGCTGGCGAATCAGCATTGCCTCATCCCACTTTTTTTCATTTTCGAGATTTTGGGCGTTTTTATCCATCAAAATCAAAGCTTCTTCCGCGGGATTTGATTTATGAATCCAATGTTCTGGGATTACAATCGCTGTGGGTGTAGCTCCTGTTCCAGAAGCAGTCCCTGCGGCACCTTCAGAACCAAGATCGTCTGAATCCGACGCTTTTTGGGTGGAAGCATTCGGCGGTGGTGCTTTCGTATAATTCGATGCAGGTAAAAATAAACTGCATCCGCAAAAGGCCAAACTGAATCCGATGGTTAAAAAAAACTTGCTCATAGTTTATAGTTTCTCTGACTGTTCGAAAATTTCAACCAATTGGGCAAGAGCTTCCAAGTCAGACACGGGTTCGCCACTTTCTGGAATCATGTGGTATTCTGCGGGAAAGCTTTTTTTAAAGTTGGCAAAATCTTTTTGTTTTTGTTCAAAAGTCTTTTTAAATTCCCCAAACAAGGCCTGATGTTCAGGTAAAATTCCTTCGGCTGGACCCTGCAGCCATTTTGGATAGGCTCGGTTTAAAATCACACTTTTCAAGTGATATCCCCCGATGCGAATTTCTTGCGCGAAATATTCCGCCTCGAGCATTTTAGCCTGATCAAAACTGGTGACCAAGACAAAGGAACATTGCGGCGATACCAACATTTTATGCGCTTCGACGGTGCGTTCTTCCAATTTATTTTGCCAACCGTGGATTTGCTGAAAAAACAGGGACAAATGCGCCAGAAATTCTGAACCCGTTACACTTTCTAAGACTTTAAAAACTTGGCGAGTCCCTGCCTGCAGCATATTTTTCCAAAAACTACTGTCCTTGCCCTTGGGATCACGAAACCATTGAGAAATTTTTTCGTTGAACAGGGCCGCCAATTTTTGCGGAGCACGCAAAAAATCAATGGCATGTTGTGCCGGTGGTGTGTCTAACACAATCAAGTCAAATTTATTTTCTTTGTAAACGGAATAAAGTTTTTCCAAAGCAGTGAATTCTTGCGATCCGCTAAGCTGTGTCGACAATTGTTTATACAAGGGATTGTCTAAAATTTTTTCTGCCCCCGGTGTTTTTTCCGCCGCCTTTAAAACAAAATCATCAAATATTTTTTTATGCTGAATCAATCCCGCATAAAGTTTTCCGTATTTTTCCGAATTCGGAACCTGCACGATATCCGCATCACTGTCGATACCCAAAGTGCTGGCCAAACGTTTCGAAGGGTCAATGGTCAGCACTAAGGTTTTTAAACCCAGCTTTGCAGCCCATACTCCCAAAGCTGCAGCCACCGTGGTTTTACCGACACCGCCACTGCCCACACAGACAACAATTTTAGATTTCAGTAAAATTTCTTTCACGAAAACACCTGGCTTGGAACCATATCATTTTTCAACCACGGCTTATCGGAAAATCCCAAAGGGACTTCGACCAGATCGGGATCTAATTTCAGCAATCGTTTGCGCAAAGTATTTTGCCGGGTTACTTGATCTTGCAAAAAGACATCAAACGGATGATCCGATTTTTTATTTAAATCTACTTTTGTTTGAATAGTTTTATTCAATACAACTCGAGCTTTGATTTGAAATTCTTTTTGCAGCATTAAATAAAGTTCTTCGGTTTCTTGAACGGGCAGTTCCTCTGGCAAAGTGACCAGCCAAAAAGTGCAAAGTTTCGAATCGCGAAAAGTTTTTTCGATGGAACGACTTTGTTCCCCCATCGGACCAAAACGTATGGTTTCAGCCATGCCGCGTGGGGCCCGCAAAAGTGCTGCGAAATGCCCCATTGCCGGGGCATCGACAACTAGAATTTCTTGTTTCATTGCGGGTCCATGTTTACGCGGACCGCTGGTAATTTTTCCCATAATCGCCAGTTCTGACAAAGCAGGTGCAATGGAAATCAAAGATCGAACAGCGGGATTTTCAAAAAAAAGATTATACAGGGCTGGAACTTTTATCAGATACAAAATGTATTCTTTCAGCGACTTTGCCCCGCTCCAAAGGCTTAGACCTAAATTGGGTGCAATCGTGATGGGTTCCATATCAGGTGTGGCTGTTCGCAGTAAGTCTTTGAAATAACTGCGTTCTCCGAGTTCGGCCAGCAGGGTGTCGTGGCCCAATTGGGCTGATTTCTGCGCCAGGCACAGCGACCAGAAACTTTTTCCCACGCCGCCTTTTCCAGACACAAAGTGAATTTGTCGAATCATTTTGCCAGATTTCCTTGTTGGGTATGCGCTTAACAAGGTCCCACGAGGGTCCAAGGCTTGCAATTAAAACTTGCCAGAAGATGCCAGCTTTCATAAATCTCGTAGATAGCTTTAACAAAATACCTCTTTGCAAACTACTGCAATATCCCTAAGGAGATTTTATGTCGAATCGATTTGAAAATGTGCGCGTCGAAAAAACTACGGGCCTGGGACGCAAACTTTCTTTTGATGTGCCCCAAACTGTGGTTGCCGAAACTTTTAATTTGTATTTTCAAGACGTGCAAAAACAAGTTGCGTTGAAAGGTTTTCGCAAAGGCAAAGCCCCCATCAACGTCATTCGCCAAATGTATACGGATTCTGTTAAAGAAGACGTTGCCAAACATTTGGCCCGCACTGGTTTTTACAAAGCCGTCGAGGAACAAAAATTGGAACTAATTGGATCCCCAGAATTTCATTTCGAAGATCCTTCTGAAGGAAAAGATTTTACCGTCAGCGCACAGTTCGAAGTGCGCCCCGAAGTTAAATTAAAAAAATTCGAAGGGCTGTCGGTAAAAAAAGAAAAACTAGAAGTCGATAATAAGTTTATGGACCAGACTATACAGCAACTGCGATCCTACAAAGACACCTTCGAAGATGTCTTGGAAGACCGCGCGGCCGTCGAGGGCGATCAAGTCATTTTGGATTTCGAGGGCAGCACTTCGGAAGGTTTATTCGAGGGCGGTTCATCCAAAGATTTCAAATTGAAATTGGGATCGAAAATGATGATCCCTGGTTTTGAAGACGGCGTTTTGGGAATGAAAGTCGGCCAAGAAAAAACCATTACAGTTAAATTTCCCACTGATTACGGCGCGGGGAATCTGGCCGGGAAAGATGCTCAATTTAAAATTAATTTAAATAAAATTCAGAAACTAATCCCCGGCGAATTGGGTGAAGAAATATTTAAAATTTACGAAGTGACCGATGAATCTGAATTGCGCGCAAAAATAAACGAAACCCAAGAAAAACAAGAGCGCAAAAGAATTCAAGATCAATTCCAGGATCGACTACTTAAAACCCTGGTGCGGGAAAATCCGGTCGATGTTCCCGTTAGTCTTTTAGAAGATCAGAAAAAACTTTTGATCGATGATTTTGTTGAACGCATGAAAAAAGAAGGCCTGCTGGCAGATCAGATCGAAGACTATCTTAAAAAATGGGATTCTGAATTTCAAAAAACAGCATCGGAAATGATTCAGGGCAGTTTTCTAGTGGACGCGTTGGCGGAAAAATTTTCGTTGGGTTGCGGTCCAGAAGATCTGGATAAAAAATATCAAGAATATTCTGAACAGGTAAAAATGCCTTTGGAAAAAGTCCGCGCACACCATGAAGAAGACCAAAAGCGCTTGCAAAGGTTGGCTTATTTAATCACCGAACAAAAAGTGATTTCATTTCTAGAATCGAAATCCAAGGTTCAAGAAGTTCCAGGCAGCGAATTTAAAGACGAGAAATAGATGCCGATGGTGCGCACTGCACTTCTTCGGTAACAAAAGCATGGCCTTTTTTTAAAAGTTCTTTGGGAAGGGCTTCTTTGTTTTGATCAAGAAGTTCCATGGCAAAGGAATCGCTTATGCGTTTGAATTTTTCTTCGGTGGGAATTTTTGAAAATTCATTCATATCAAAGCCCATTCCGTGTTTTTTGCAGGAAAAATCTAGTTTCGCCAAACTTATGGTCTGCAGTTTTGGATGCAATCGCGTTTTAAATTCGATTTGTAAAAGTTTTGGATCGTAGCTTATCTGCCACAAAGTTTTTGCCAAAAGTGCATCGTGAACCCAGCCCCTGGATCTGACGTCTTCTAAAATATCAAAAACATGTTCATCCAGATTGGCAGAAACGCTTTTCTGATTCAAATCAAAGTTAAGAGTTTCAAATCGTGCTTCACTGGTTCGATACCAATCTCTTTTATTCAGGTTTTTTTTATCGTATTCCGAATAAAAACTGTTGGTGACGGCAGGAACCGGCAATTGATCGCCGCTGTAAAAAATAGCTTCGCCATTTTTGTATTCTAGAACTGCGCAATTAGCTTTTTGATCGCAGACGAAATAATGGACTCCGACAAAATCGGAATCGATGCGAATTTTTTTGGTTAAACTTACGACCTCTTTTAAATCTTTGGCCTGATCCAAAACATATTGCACCCATTGGGATTCGTTGACGAAAGGACGGTCGGCAGTTGAATCGTATTTGGTTCCATCCATTTGCAAAATTTCAACAACCAGACCCTGTTCGTTCATCCCACCCAGTGGCAGATCTCGACCAAATTGAGTAAAGCTGACTGAACCATATTTGGAAGTCCATTGTGCGGGATTTTTTTTATCTTTTGAATTGAACGCCTTTTTTTTAACATCGCGGCCATTGATCATGGCTTCGCCGTGGGTCAGAAAAAAATACCAATCAAAAGATCTTCCAATGCGAAAATTGCCGTTGGTATTTTGCACTTTAAAGGCTGAACAGGCGAAGCAGTGCGAACCAAGCAAAAGAAAACCAAACAAATATCTCATTAAGGCAAATCCTATTTGCGGATGCTCTGGTTAGGCAAGAATCCGTCAGGCAATAACGCGTTATTTAACTCGCGAGATCGATTTCATATGTTGAAAGGCCTGAAAGGCTTGGAAATCTTTGTGAAATATTTTTTCTTTCGGCGTTAAATCGGCCTCTTTTTTCGCAATGACTTCGCGGTACCAATCAAAGGTGTCGTCTTTCGAATCAGATTTTCCTTTGCCCACATTTTTTTCAGAATCGCCCAGCAAATGACCTTTCATATCTCGTTCGCGCAAAGTTTTCTGTTTGGCCACCATTTTTTGTGCGGCATCGGGATCGACTTCGACAATTTCTAAGTCTGGTTTAATTCCTTCGGCCTGAATGGATTTTCCGCTTGGGGTATAATATTTTGCCACAGTTAGTTTCAATCCGCTGCCATCACCCAATTTAACCACGGATTGCACAGAGCCTTTTCCAAAAGTTCTGGTTCCCGCAATGATGGCGCGGTGATTGTCCTGCAATGCTCCGGAAACAATTTCGCTGGCACTGGCGGAAGCTTCGTTGACCAATACCACCAAAGGGAAATTGGTATATTTACCTTTTTTTGTGGCAAAGCTGATGTCTTTGTCCTTTTTATTTCTGCCAACAACAGACACAATGGTGCCTTCGCTTAGAAATAAATCGCTGACTTTGGTTGCTTGGTCTAAAAGCCCTCCCGGATTTCTGCGTAAATCTAAAACCATACCTTCAATTTTTTTATTTTTTGTTACAAATTGATCCAAAGCTTTTTCTAAATCAGATGAGGTGTTTTCGATAAAACTTGTGACCTTAATATAAACATAGCCTTTATCTAAATCCGTCATTTTTACTGAATGAATTTTAACATTGCCACGCACGATTTTAATTTCTATTGGATCTTCTAAATTTTCACGCTGAATTTTTAATTTTACAGCCGATCCGTTTTTGCCGCGAAAAAGTTGCGAAGCTTCCACCAAAGTTAATCCCGCAGTTTCTTTGCCATTGACCGCAACGATTTGATCGCCAGGTTTTACTCCTGCAATCCAAGCCGGGGTGTCTTCAATCGGTGAAATGACGGTCAGAACTCCGTTGCGCAAAGAAATTTCGACTCCTAAGCCACCAAATTCACCGGAAGTTTCTGATTCGAAATCTTTGAATAATTCAGGCGGCATGAAATTGGTGTGCGGATCTAATTCACGCAACATTCCCTTGATCGCACCATAGATCATTTTTTTAGTATCAACTTCTTCAACATAGTATTGTTGAACCAAGTTTAAAACTTTGCTGAAATTTTGTAATTCAGAATAGCGATCTTCCGCCCATGCGGTAACCTGACTTCCACTTTGCACAAGGAAAACCAAGGTTGTAAGTAAAACTGCTGCCCAAATCCACGTCGGTTTAAAAAATTTTTTCATTCGGGCTGCCTCCTTGCGAGCCAAATTAGTGGATCCTCCACCTTCGAATAATGCCTGATTTCAAAATACACCCCGAAACGGTTTTCCCAAAGAGGTTTTTTTATATTTCCCAAAATTTGTCCTTTTTCAATTTTTTCTCCGTTTTTGAAACTGCGCAGATCGACGCCGGAATAAACCGTCGAGTAATCTAAATCATGACGAATAATCAAAGTCGGACCCAGATTTGGTATGGTTCCAGAAAAACCAACTGTGCCAGTTTCGCTGGCCGCGACATTAGAATTTTTTTGGGTTTCAATAAAAAGCCCTGGCAACACCCACATACGATCGTTCCTGGAATCCAAAGGCCAAGATTTCACCCATCTTCCCAATGCCGGGGCATCTAATTGGCCTTTTTTTTCAAACAAAAATCTATGTGCAGTTTTCTGACCAGGGGCTTTTTTATCGATGGCGATGCGCAGTTGATCCTGAAGATGACGAGTGTCCTTTTCTTGATTGCCTAGACTAGCCCTTAAGGTTTGAATTTGTGCGATTTTGATTTCAATTTGCGTGTTTTGGTATTTCATGGCGGATTCAACCTGCTGAATTTGTTCGATCTGATCGTTTTTAGTTTGCACCAATTTTTCTAAATGATATTTCCGACTGACGCGCAAGCCTTCGCCTTCGGAATTTTTCAAAGATTTCAGAAACGACCCAGTTCGCCGTAAAATAGTAAATTGTTTGGCCAGTATGCGCAGATTGTTTTTTGCCTCCAGCATTTGCATCTGCGAAATTTCTTTGCGATCCGCGATATCAGCTTGTTCGTTGCGCAAATTTTGAATCTGCTTTTCCAGTTTTGCTTTTTCCTGAACAAGTTTATGAATGTCCACGCGCATTTCTTGAAAAGATTTTTCTGCCGCCATCCCCGAACAGCCAATTCCCAGCAGGATAAAAGCTGCCAGTCGAATCACAGGGACCTTCGGAAGGAACCGTAGGCTTGCCACGAAGACAAGGCGCCGACGAAAAGAGCAATTAAAATTAAACCGATACTTTGTTGCCAATGAATTTCAGGTAAAATTTCGGCGGTAATGGGATCGATCCACTGTTGAGTCGCCTTTTGGATCAGCAGCAAAACCATCGAAAGAACAAAAAACGAAACGGCCGCTGTGATCACTGCATAGGTGATTCCATGACGCAAAATCGGTTTGAAAATTTGCATCGAGGAACTGCCCAAAAGATCGCGCACTTCCCATTCGATTTTCTCTGATAGAAGTTTCTGTTGTAAGATGAACGAGAATACTAAAATCAGCAGCATTGCTAATACAAAACAGAACAACAAAACAATCCCGGGAATGTATTTTAGCCACGGGGCTTGTTCCAATAACCAGGACCACTCGAAGGCCGTCTGCAAATGATAGCCATCTTTGGTTAGCTCGGCTTCGGCCAGTTTTCGTTCGCCCATTGGAATGGTGAATTCCAAAAATTCTGGAAACGAATCAGATACATCACTTAAAACATTTTCGTCTTTTAAATTGCCGAAAAAGAAATTTTTAAAATCTTCTAAGCTTTCCTTCTGGGTAATCCACTTTTTTTGAATCGGAGAATATTTTTGTAATCGCTCTTCGATCTGCAGTTTTTTTTCGTCGGTCACTTTATTTTCAAAAATCAGTACCAATCGATCGCCGCTTTGAAAATGCGCGACGACGTTTTGCGCGGCTTTTTCTGCATAGAAAAATAAGCAGATCATCCCCCAAATTAAAATCGCCATTACAAAGGGGAAAATTCGTTGCTTCATGCCGAGGCCTCGACTTGGGTCGAGGTCTCGGTAAGACTGCCTGCCTCTAATTTAAGTGTGCGTTTGTTTTTTCGAGTGACCAGACTTTGATCATGGGTTGCAATCAGAACTGTCGTTCCGAGCGCGCAGGCGTTTTCGAAAAGATCAATAATCTTGTTACTTTGCGAAGGATCCACGTTTCCTGTTGGTTCATCCGCAATAAGTAACTGTGGAGAATGAATCAGTGCGCGCGCAATCGCAACTCGTTGCTGTTCACCGCCAGAAAGTTGCAAGGGCAATTGATCGCGCCATTCCCACATGCCGACACTTTCCAAAGCTGCCTGGACTTTGGTCGCGATGTCAGACTTTGAATCCCCGGCAATTTTTAAAGGCAATTCGATGTTTTCAAAAATTGTGCGAAAGGGAATCAAACGAAAATCTTGGAACACCACGCCAATTTGGCGGCGAAATAAGGCTTTGTCTTTTCTGGTAATATTCGAAAACTCATTTCCTAAAATCTGAATTTTCCCAGATGTGGGTTGATCAAGCCCCGTGATCATTCGGAATAAGGTGGTTTTACCAGCCCCGCTGGGCCCGGTTAAAAAAACAAATTCCCCTTGTTTAATTTGTAAGGAAATATTTCTAAGGGCGTGCGTGGGCCCCGGATAAGTTTTATAAAGATGCGAAAGTTCTATCACATCTTTAGTTTAGAAAGCCTGCTGGTGTCGCGATAGTATTGAAATTTATTTCTCGACCGAGGTGGGATGGGCTAGATCTTCGATCACTTGTGAGTGCAGTTTTTGCAAGGCCCACTTAAGTCCATCTTTTTGTCCGATCGGGGCTTTTTGCAGAATTTCGTGATGGGAAACTTTGACGGTTTTAACCACTGCACCATTGTGAAAAATGCGACTGACTAGATAAGGATTTTCTAGACCCCAATCTTCGGTTTGCACGTGATAGTTTTTTCCTTGAATGACCAGATCCGAGTTATAGCCCTTTTGCATATCCAATACTTTAGACTAAGTCCGAGATTTTTTCTAAAGCTTTTCGCGGGCAGGCCTGCCTTGCCATCAGGGGATTTGTGTTTTTCGGTGTCTCAATACAAGATAAGGTAAGCTTTTTGCTTATCTATTGTGTGGGGGTATCGGCCTATGACTGTGGTTAATTTGAAGACTCTTTGTGTGCAGAAGTTTTTGGCAGTTGCGCAAGTTTTTTTGACAGTAGGGTTTTGTTCGAGCTTGGCGCTTGCGCAGACGCCTACTGCTACGGCTCCACCTGTATACGCCGCAGCTCCGCCGACCATAGATTCTACTTGCTTCGGAATGCTCAGTGAAATCAGCAGCGCCAACACAGCTGTGGGCGTAGCATGTGCAAATTCTGGAAATTACAGCGGAGACCCTCAAAAATGTGCAAGTGAGGCCTTGAACTGCACGAACACTTTTGCAGACAACGCCTTTATGCAAGCAGCCGGTTCGATTTTTTCCCAACTTGCTTTGGGTGCATCAAGCTCTGGCTCACCCTGTCCGCAATCCTCCAGAGATGACCTTAACAAAGAAAAAGATCGTCTTGAAGCAACCAGGAAAAAAATAGAAGAATTACAAATACTTATCGAAAAAGAGAAAAAAGACTACGCCAAAGAAAAATCTACCATCGAGATAGAAATTGCAAAGATGCAGAAGGACGCAACCAAGGACAAGCAAAAATTAGATGAGGATTTGCGTAAGGCGCAAAAAGAATTAGCAACTTTGACTCGGAAAAATAAACTGCTATTAGAAAAACTGAAGAACCAACTTGCAACGCTGGAAAAAGAAGTCGATGCCTTGATAGAACAATACGTTGCCAGGACCGTTCAATTAAAATGTGAATACGATGCCACCCATAATTCAGCTGCAAATCAAGCGATCGGACCCGTTGGCAGTGTGGGCGGCGGAACGGCTGTGCAAAGAAATAAAAATTTAGTTAAACCCTGCATTGCAAAAACCAAGCGCGATTACCAAAGACAAATCGAAGCTTTGCGAGCCCAATACTCGGAGGGTGAAGTCGAACGCGCCAATTATATGGACGAAATCAAAGAAGCAAAGGCTGACATTGACAAACAAAACGATGCCAACGAAGAAATAAAAAAAAGTATCGATCAAAATACAAAAACCCAAACCGAAAGCTTGCTGGGAAAAATACAAGCCTTGGCCAATAGTGCTGTAAACACTGCTCAGATTTATACTGACAGAATCAAAGAACTTAATAAAAATGCCGAACAAGCCCAGGCCATCATTCAAATGTCTAATTCTACCGGCGGCCCACCGCCCAAAGGAACGGTTGGTGATGTATTCGGAGCTGCCAGTAAAGTAGATAGCCTACTGTCCTCTTTTCGAGGATCTTGTTGTGGAGAAAACGGACCGGCAGCGCTCAAAGGAAACCCGAACTGCAATGCCCCTAAGCTTTTGAACAACAGCACAAAATAATTTTTAAGGGCAAACTGAACTAGAAAAACCAACGGGAGTCGACAACTTTGAAAAAATGGATCCTTGCAAGTGCTGCACTTGCGTTTATCAGCGCCGCTTCTATTTTAATCGTTTATCACACTGTGCAAATGGGTTTACCGCGCTTGGAAACTTTGAAGGATTATTCCCCCCTTTTGGTCAGCCAGGTTTATGACCGCAATAATGTAAAGGTCGGAGAATTTTTTAAAGAAAAACGAATTCTGATCGATTACGAAAAATTGCAAGCCCACACCATCAAGGCTTTTCTGGCTGCGGAAGATGATCAGTTTTTTGAACATAGTGGGGTTAATTACTTGGCCATTATGCGCGCGATGATTGCCAACTTAAAAGCTGGCCACACTGTGCAGGGTGCTTCCACCATTACTCAGCAGGTGGCGAAGACATTATTGCTGTCGCCAGAAAAAACGATGCTGCGAAAACTGAACGAGGCTTTTCTTGCACACAAAATGGAAAAAAATCTGACTAAAAAAGAAATTTTGTCTTTGTATTTAAACCAAATTTATTTTGGCGAAGGCGCTTATGGAATTGAAATGGCAGCGCAGATTTATTTTCACAAACATGCCAGCGATCTTACGATTCCTGAATCAGCAATGTTGGCGGGACTGCCCAAAGCACCCAGTGCCTATTCGCCTTTGATCAATCCTGTCCGCGCCAAAGAACGACAGGTTTATGTTTTAAAACGTATGGCTGAAATCGGTGCCATCACTCAGGCCGATGCGACCAAGGCCAGCGCGCAGTTCTTAACTGTGTATCCGCGTGCTTTGCTTGATGATACTCCGGGATATTATATGGAAGCCGCCCGACAACTTTTAGTTCAGCAATTGGGTGAAGACACGGTTTTGGAAAAAGGCATTAAAATTACTTTGGCTTTTGATTATGAAAAACAAAAAGCGGCAGTGGAATCTTTGCAGCAAGGTTTGCGTGATTTGGATCACCGCCAAGGTTTTCGCGGAGCTGTAAAAAATCTGCAGGAAACTTCCGACATCGAAGCTTTTTTAAAAGAACAAAAATATGTTTACCAAAAAAATCATCTGCAATCTCGCAGCATTCAGCCCGGCGGAGTTTATCAAGAAGCACTGAAAGACCTAGCTGTGAATGATGAATTACAGGGTTATGTCGATGAAATTAAAAAACCCGCGCAAGTGACTTTGCAAACCAATATTGGAAAAATTAGATTAACCGATGACAGCGCCAAATGGGTGATGGAAAAAATCCGTCGCGGCGATGTGCTGCCTTTAAGAATTGCTGCCCTTGCCAATAAAGCTACGCCAATCACCACTGCAAATGTTGCACAAGAACCTTTGGTCGAAGGCGCCGTTTTATCTTTTGATCAAGAAACTCAAGATGTTTTGGCCATGGTTGGGGGCTATAAATTTTCCCGCAATGAATTTAACCGCGCACTGCAAGCCGCACGACAAACGGGTTCTTCGTTTAAATCCATTGTTTATGCTTCGGCGTTTGATCACGGATTTACGGCTTCGTCGACTTTGATTGACTCGCCGGTTGTTTTTGAACAGCAAGAAGCGCAGGAAGGACAAGAAGAAACCAAAGCCTGGAAACCCAGTAATCATGGCCGTGGCTACGGCGGAGAATTAACCGTGCGTACTGCGCTGGTGCAATCCTTAAACTTGCCCGCAGTAAAATTAATCGAAGAACTTGGTGTTCCCTGGGTTATTTCTTATGCTCAACGTTTGGGAGTTTTCTCGGCGTTGAACAGAGATTTTACCCTGGCTTTGGGGTCTTCCAGTTTAACTTTATATGAAATGACGAAAATATTTTCCCAATTTGGCCGACTTGGAAAACGCACCCGGCCCATATTGGTAAAAAAAGTCGAAGACAATAAAGGCAATGTCTTGGCCGAAAATTTAAGTTTGGATTTGCGTTTTCAAAAAGAGCTGGGAAAATTAAACGAAGAAGTCGAACAAAAGCGCACAGAATATTTTGAAAGAAAATCCAAGGAAGCTACGCTTGCAGAAACGGCGCCGGCAGCAACGCCTCCTACGAAAAAATCTGCGGAAAAATATGAACCACAAATTTTCTTTCAAGATCCCGATCAACTGCTGCGTCCACAAACGGCTTTTCTAATCACGTCTTTACTGAAGGGCGTTGTGGAAGATCCGATGGGAACAGGTGCCCGTGCACGCAGTTTGAACCGAGAAATTGCCGGGAAAACTGGGACTACCAATGGTTATTACGATGCATGGTTTCTGGGATACTCTTATCAAATTGCAACCGGAGTATGGGTTGGTTTCGATCAAGAAAAAACTTTGGGAAAAAATGAAGTCGGTGGCAGATCGGCCTTACCAATTTGGTTGGATTATATGAAAGTGGCTCAAGAAGGTATGCCTAAAATGACTTGGCCAACCCCGCCCGGAATAGTTTTCGCAAATATAGATGGCGATACTGGAAAACTTGCCAACGCCGCCACCAAGCGAGTCGTTCGACAGCCTTATTTAGAAGGCACCGAGCCAACTGGAAAATCCAACGAAGACACTTCCGATTTTTACCGTCAGGAACAGTAAATAAATTTAAAGTTTGAACTATGGTTAAACTTTATTTTTTTAAGCGATACTTTCGACCTTTTAATTCCCCAAAAGAAATAAGTTTTTTATCACGAACCAATTGGGATAGATCTCGCATAAGAGTTTTGCGACTGACCTCGGGAATTAAATCCTGGACTGCCTTAATCTGGAAATCTTTCCATTTTTTTGCAATCTGCAAGATTTTCTTATGTCTAAAAATTGCCGAATTTTGCTTTGAGGATTTAAATAATTTTTTCGCTTCTTTCGTAACTTCGAATGCTGATTCAGCGAAACACATCCCAAGAAATTCTAACATTGGATTTAGCGATTGCTGGGCCTTGGATTCTCGAATGCTTAAATAATACTGATTTCGGTATTTCATAACTGCTGACTCACTTGGAACATAGCGCGCTAGTTCTTCTTTTTGTCGCAGCAGCAACAGATGTTGAAACAAGCGGATTGTGCGCCCGTTGCCATCAACAAACGGATGAATGATCACCGCGATCAAATGAAATGCAAAACTGCGCGCAAAAGGATTTTCGCCTTCTGTTTCTTTCAGCCAATTCCATAGATCTTCCATTAAATCTGAAAGTAGGTGTGGCTCTGGACAACTATCAATCCGAATTCCAGCTTGATTCATAATAGCAACTGGAATAGTGCGAATTCTTCCAGTCTGATCTTCCTGAACAAGTCCTTTTATAATTAGCCTTTGCAAATCACAAAAATCATTTTGTTTTATTGGACGATTGTCCGAAGCAAGTCGATCCGCGAAGTTCAACGCATTTTCATAATTTAAGATTTCCCTAATTTCGCGATCGCTTTTCATGCTGGGCTTAGAAATAAGCAAAGATGTAACTTGTTTTTCTGTTAAAGTATTGCCCTCGATCTGATTGGAATAGGTGATCGCCTTTATTTTTGCTTGTCTTAAAAGGATTGGCTCGATGGGTGTCGAAAGGATTTCATCTAGAAAAGGTTTCGCCTCGGCAATTTTCATGAGCGAATTAACAAATGAGTTCGTTAACTCGATCTGGTGCGGAATTTTAAGTCGCTTAAAAGCTGAGTATTTGCTCATGGTTCCATTATAGGACATTTATAGGACATTTTGCAATGTCCTATAAATGTTTAAGAGGCTTTTTTGCCCTTCTCTAGCCTCGAAAACCCTCAATTCACATAGCCGAACTGAACAAAGATGACTTAAGTCTGAATCTGCAGATAAAATATCCGCCTAATGTCGCAAGATGAAATACATTTATGGGGGGTTCGCCAGAACAACCTAAAAAACATCGAAGTTAAAATTCCCTTGGGAAAAATGACCGTCGTCTGTGGTCCCAGCGGTTCCGGAAAATCTTCTTTGGCTTTTGAAACTTTATTTGCGGAAGGGCAACGGCGCTTTATTGAAAGCATGTCGAATTACGCCAGACAATTTTTGAATAAAGCCCCGAAACCAGATATCGATGGCATCAACAATATTCCACCAGCCATTTCCATCGAACAAAAAAATTCTGTGCGCAACAGTCGCTCGACCGTAGGCACAACGACCGAAGTCATCGATTATCTGCGTTTGCTTTTCGAAAAGATCGCTTTGTCTTATTGCCCGACCCACAATTGTGTCATTGAAAAAGAAACGGTTTCAACCGCCACCGATCGAATTTTGCGCGAGATTCCCGAACAGCGCGGATATCTGGTCGTGGAAATTCCCGAAAAGGACCGCGTTGCAGATCCTAAAAAACTTTTGGCATTATTTCTGGCTGATGGTTACGCGCGAATTTTCATTCCAGAAAAAAAGAAGAAAAGCAAAAAACCCATTGCAGCCAGTGCTGGGGCCGGGGAACTAATTGAATTGCAAAGTCCTGAACTTAAAAAATCAGGAGTTCCCGCAAGCACTTTTTATTTATTGATTGATCGCATGGTTTTTTCTGAACAAGAACGCGGCAGGCTGACTGATTCTTTGACTCAAGCTTTCGAGGCCAGTTTAAAATTTTCCTTACACCGAACTTTTCGGCAGGCCTGGATTTTTACCACCGAAGGAAAAAAGCTGCGTCTGACCGAAGAGGCCGTTTGTCCCCAATGCGATTATGCTCCACCGCCGATCACTTCGAAAATTCTTAGTTTTAATAGTCCCATTGGGGCATGTCCTGGCTGCAAAGGTTTTGGGAATAAATTGGAAATCGATGTCAACAAAGTCATTCCCAATCCGAAATTGTCCTTGCAAGAAGGTGTGATCCACCCCTTTTCCATGCCGAGTGCTGGATACGAGCGAAAAAAACTGCTGGAATTTTGTAAGCGCGAAAAAATAAGTATGAAAACCGCTTGGGAAGATTTGCCGACCAAGCAACGCGAACAGCTGTGGAATGGCCAAGGGAAAAACCGCAAGGAATTTTTCGGCGTGCTTGGGTTTTTTGAATATATGGAACAAATGAAATACAAAATGCATGTGCGGGTTTTCTTATCCCGATATCGCAGTCCGTTTCTGTGCACAGAGTGCCTTGGTGGACGGCTGCGCAAAGAAACTTTGTATTTTAAAATCCAAGATCACAATTTACAAAGTTTATCTGCCCTGACCATTGAAAATTTAAAAACATTTTTTGATGATTTAAAAATTTCCGTCCATCAGGAAAAATTAAGCGCAGAAATTTTAAAACAAATTAATTCTCGGCTTAATTATCTTGGCCGCGTTGGCGTTGGTTATTTAACTTTAAACCGCGAAACCAGAACTTTATCCGGCGGGGAATACCAAAGATTAATTTTAGCTCATCAATTGGGAATGATGCTGTCGCAAACACTTTATGTTTTGGACGAACCCACTGTGGGTTTGCATCCCCGCGACAATGATCGCTTGATTTCCATTTTAAAAGATTTGAAAAATCTGGGAAATACTTTGGTCATTGTCGAACACGATCACGACGTCATTGAAAATGCTGAATATGTGCTGGAAATGGGCCCCGGCAGTGGCATTCATGGCGGCGAAGTGGTTTTCTTTGGCAAAAAAGATGATTTTTTGAAATCCAATGTGTCCATCACTGCACCTTATATGCGATCGCGAAAAAAATGGAACCCCCCGCGCGAGGTTCGCCCCGTAGATATGAAAACTTATAAATTTAAATTGGATCTGACCAAGGCATCGGGAAATAATTTAAAAAATGTCAGCGTGTCCTTTCCCCTGCATCGTTTGGTCGGGATCACCGGCGTCAGTGGTTCGGGTAAATCCACGCTGATTTCCAAAACTTTGTATCCAGCCCTGGCCAAAGAATTAAAAATTGAAAATCTGCCGGTGCAAAAATTTGATAAAATTAAGGGCGTTGAAAAAATTAAAAATGTTTTGTTGATCGATCAATCCAGTATCGGAAGATCCGCGCGCAGCTCGCCAGTGACTTATATGAAAGCCTTCGACGGCATCCGCACTATGATGTCGCAGACTTTCGAGGCCAAAGCGCGCGGTTACACACCGGGGACTTTTAGTTTAAATGTAGACGGCGGACGCTGTCCGTCTTGCCGTGGAACTGGTTTCGAAGAAATTGATATGATGTTTATGGATAATGTCGTCATCGCCTGCGATATTTGTGATGGCAAAAAATACCGCAAAGAAATTTTAGAAATCGAATTTCAGGGAAAAAATATTTTTCAAATTCTTTCCATGACCGTTGCCGAAGCCATGAGTTTTTTCGTGTCGCAACCGCAGATTCGTAAGCCTTTAAGTGTTTTAAAAGAAGTCGGTTTGGAATATCTGCAACTGGGACAGCGTTCCAGCAGTTTAAGTGGGGGCGAATCGCAAAGACTTAAAATCGCCAAGGAACTTTCGCAGGTAACGCAAAAAGATACTTTGTATATTCTGGATGAACCCACCACCGGCTTACATTTCCGCGAAATTGAACTGCTGATGAAAGTGCTGCATAAATTGATCGAATCCGGTGGCAGCGTCATCGTGGTTGAACACAATTTAGATGTGCTGTTGGGCTGTGATTATTTAATCGATTTGGGGCCCGATGCTGGCGAAAAAGGCGGAAAAATCGTGGCCGAAGGCAGTCCGCAGGACATTATGAATACGAAAAAAAGCCTGACGGGACAGTATCTTCGTCGATATATTAATCCAAATGTGGGAAACACTCAAAAGACTCTTACTAGAAATCAAACCTTATAAATCCAAGGTCATCATCATCGCCTCGATGGGGATTTTGTATTCGTTGTTTTATTCGCGCCTGGTTTTGTCTTTAAAAGACATCAACGACAGTTTTGAAAAAGGCAATCAACAGCAAATTGTGACGATCAGTTTAATTTCTGTAGGTCTTGCCCTGGGGGTTGGGATCTGCCGGTATTTTCATATTTTCGAAATGAATTTTGTTTCCGAACTGGTGGTCAATAATTTGCGCCAGCGTTTGCAAAGAAAATTAATGGATTTACATATGGGATTTCATTCGGCCTTTGAAAACGGAGCCGGCGGTTTGATGAGCCGAGTTTTAAACGATGTCAAAGTGATCCAAGATGGCCTGCGCATGGTTGCAGATCTGTTCCGCGAACCCTTGCTGGGAATTTTATTGCTGGGAAATTTATTTTATTTAAATTGGAAATTAACTTGTTCGATGATGATTGTGCTGCCGTTTATCTTAGTGTTTTTGCGCTGGATTTCTTTGGGCTTAAGAAAATTTGTGCAGCTGGGGCAAGAACAGCTGGAAAAAATGACTTCGACCATTAAGGAAACTTTGGATGGGGTGCGAATCATTCAGTCTTTCAATTTGCAAAATATGATGGGCGAAAAACTGCGCAACCAGTCCGATGATTATGTGCAGATTCGCAAAAGCGTTCATCAAAAAGTAGAACTGATGGGACCAGTCACTGAATTCATCGCCACCTGTTTAATTCTTTCCATCTTTGTTTATTTCAGTGTGCAGGTCGGCCGCGGGGAAGTTTCATCGGGTTCGGTATTGGCCTATATTGCATCGTTAATGCTGCTGAACCAGCCGATTAAAAAGTTGCAAGAAAGTTATGTGCGCATTCAAGAAACCTTGGTGGCGGCACGCAGGGTTTACGAAATTCTGGATATGCCTGTGGATATTCAAGAAAGTTTAAATCCCAAACCATTTCCCAAAGAATGGAAAATGATTCGCTATGAAAATGTTAATTTTACTTACGGAAAATTGCCGGCACTAAAAAATATTTCCTTCACGATTTCTCGTGGGGAAAAAGTGGCCTTTGTTGGCGAAAGTGGCAGCGGTAAATCCACTTTGGTTAATTTACTGTTGCGCTTTTACAATACGACTTCGGGCGATATTTTTATCGACGATATTTCCATTCGCGATTTTGCCATCGAAGACTTAAGAAATAATATCGCTTTGGTTGCCCAGGATGTTTTTCTGTTCAGCGATACCATCGAAAAAAATATTTGGAGCGGCAATTTTTCCCGCGATCCAAAGTTAACCAAAGAAGCCGCCGAAGCCGTCAATGCCCATGAATTTGTAAAACGCCTGCCCAATGGTTATCAAAATATGGTGGGCGAACGTGGCGGGATGTTGTCAGGCGGGGAAAAACAACGCATCAGCATTGCGCGCGCCTTGTTTAAAAATGCTCCGATTCTAGTTTTGGACGAAGCCACTAGCGCCCTGGATCATGTGAACGAAGAAGAAGTTCAGCGCGGCATTGAAACCCTGATGGCTGGCCGCACCTGTTTTATCATTGCACATAGACCGCGTGCCTTGCGGGCTGCAGATAAAATCATTGTGATTAAAAATGGCGTTATCGTTGAAACTGGAAATTCCCCAGATCTGCTATCCTTGCGCGGAGAGTTCGCGCGACTGCAGAAGGTTTTGGACTGACGCTGACGCTAATATTTTCCATAAAAAAATTCTAGATGACTCTGCTGCGTTCTAATCTTAATTGTAGACGCAGCCTGGGGGGGCCAATCATGAGTGCATTTCTTTTTTGTGTCTTATCTGTTTGTTTATCCATTCAAACTTTTGCAAAGCCTGCGCCAGTATTTCGCTGGACCTACAGCGAAAAAGTAAGTCCGACAGATCCGAAACAAAAATATTGTGTCGCAGAAATTCGTCAGGAAGTTCCTGGCGCCAACGTTGCTTTGCAAGTTGTTTACAATTCGGGGACGGGAACTCCGCTAGAAGTTGTTTTACAATCCGATCAGGCCATTCAAGTCCCAGGATTTTTGATTACTTTTAATAATTCTTCGGAAAGATATATTTTGGGTTTGTTAAAAAAATCCCTGCCCGATTCGGTGAATGAAGTTTATTGGGCCCTGCCTGTTAATTCTGAAAAATTACTTTCAGCCTTACAGCGTGCTGATTTAATTTCTTTGCAAACTGTTTCTGCCCCACTAAGAAATTTGTCAGCCACAGGATCCAGTGCTGCGATTTCTAAGTTGGTGGGAAATTGTGCCAAGGGAATTTTGCCTTTAAATAAAGCCTTTGAATCCGAATTTTCCTTAGCACCCATAGGACAGACGCAACTTGAAAAGTTAACACCCGAAGCAATCGAACTGACCAGAAAAAATTATTTTGCGGGATTTAATCAGTTTTTAAAAAAACTGACTTTGCAAAAACAAATTGAACAAGTGAAGTTGAAATTTAAAAAAGAAGTCGCAGCCCGAGATCAAATTGTTAGAACCATTCAGTCCATCGACAAGGATGAAAAAAACCCCTTGCTGCTTAAAATTCAAAAAACTCAAACTGAAATTGATCAGCTTGCTCAACTCATTCAATCTTTGACGGAACAAATTGCTGTCGAACAAGCAAGGCTTCCTTCACTGCAACAAGCGCGCGATGCTGCTGCAGCTATTTATGAGCCCATGATTGCAGAACATCTGCGATTGTATCGCGCATTGCAAACCTCCCGAGAAAACCTTGCGCATGCAGAAGCCAGTTTGAATTCCGCAGTTGCGCGCAAGGATCAGGCCGAACAAGAATTGTCTCAACTGGAACGCAGATCTTCTGAACTGTCGTGGCAAATTCGCAATTTAGAAAATCGCAGCAATGAACTAGAACGGCGCGCCCGCAATGCCGAAGATCAAGTCAGAAATTTTGATCGCAATCGTGAATTCCGCGATCGCTTATATAGAAATCCGCAATATTCAAATGCATCTTCTCGATTGAATCAACTGCGACAAGAACTTTCCAGACAGGCCGGCAATGTCGATCGCGCTCGCTATGACGCCAATCAAAAGCGCAACAATTACAACCTTTGCCGTCAGGATCCTAAGCGCGATTGCCATCAAGAATTGGCGGCATCGGATCAAGCCGACAACCAAGTGCGCGCCGAAGAAGGCCGTTTGTCACAGATGCAAGGCGAGGCAAATAATTTACAGCAAACTGTTTCTGGTATCGAAAGACAAGTGCGCTTTGATGTTGAAAATGAATACAACCAGTTAAACAATATCGCCATCCAGGCCCGCCAAGATTACAATCAAAATATCTACGTGATCAGAAATTTGGATGATGAACTGAATCGGGTCCAAAACAGAATTCCAAACCTAAGATCTGAAATTGCAAATTTAGAATCCGTGATTCCACAAAGAAGGATCGACGTCAGAAATTATACTGCGCAGATTCAGCAGAACTCTGCAGCCTTAAGAAATTATGATCAAAGTGTCGATTACGCCAATAAGAAAGCTGTCTTTGATAATGCAGATCTGGCTTTGGAAACAGTCAAGGATAGCATTGTGAATCTGGAATCCCGAAAATCCAGCGCCGAAGACAAAAAAGCGGCCAAGGAAAAAGCATTGCTTGCCCAAAATGTTCAGTTGGGAAAAATCAATGACCGCATCGCTCAGCAGAATACAAAACTAGCAGATGCCGAAGCAAAACTTGCTCCGTTTTACCAACAAACAAAATCCGCCAGCGACGAAATCAATGCCATCAATGCGCTGATTAAAAAACTGCTGGAAGATGCGTTGAAGGCTTTCTAATCCGGACCTTAGTCCTGCCGGCAGAACTCGTTCGTCATCAACCGTATCGGAATTTTGCCGATACGTAGGTTATGACCGACGATGAGGCATTCAATAAATACTCAAAAGAATTAACCGCTGATTTCGGGACATCAAAACTTGTTCATCTTGATGATCATCTTCAGATCGCAGAAATTACGATATTTACCGATGAGGCCTTGGCTAAATCCACCGCAGTTGTTCTTAAAACTAATTATATTCTTATTGAACATTTTTCTGATTATTGTTTTTTCTATCACGGCATTAGTTTTTTGAAAGTGTTTGATCTTGATACGAACAGACTGACTGATTTTTGCCGAATGAGGCCCAGAAAGGCTTTTGATTTGGAAGCTTTAAAGCAAGAACTTAAAAAATTACGGAGCGGAATCTTCACCGATTAGCAAAGTGTCAAATTTTGCGTTTAATTTACGTCCTTCTTCGATTCCAATTGTTTCATCAAATTGATTCATCCGATCCTTCATCGATATATTTAGCTCGTCAGCACAAAACTCTTTTAAATTTTGAAAGCCACCCATTTCCACAGGCCTCCATTTATCTCTAATTTTTTCACATAATAATATGAACGGCCCATCCGGGGCGTCGGTCACATAGGCAATCAGCTGAAGCGGCTGTCCTGGTTTCGGCAAAAGAACTAAAAGTTTCAAAGTCGTTTTTTCGTTCTTAAGTTTATTTGCGCGATCCAAATAGGGCTTGATTTCAAAAAACTCGCGGATAATTTCTTTTCGGTTTTGCATAATGACCGCGATCTGCAAAAACTGCCGCACTTCAAAGCGAGCTTAAAACTGTTTCAAGGTCCAAATAATTCAAAATTCGAACCTCCGGACTTTGGTCCGGCTACTGAGCCTATCCGCCATCAACCGAATCGGAATTTTACCGATACGTCAGTTATGACCGACGATGAGGCATTCAATAAATACTCAAAAGAATTAACCGCTGATTTCGGGACATCAAAACTTGTTCATCTTGATGATCATCTTCAGATCGCAGAAATTACGATATTTACCAATGAACGCGAAGCCTGCGGCATCGCAGCTGTTCTGCAAACTAATTATATCCACATTGAGCATTTTTCTGATTACTGTTTTTTCTATCACGGCATTACTTTTTTGAAAGTGTTTGATCTTGAGACGAACAGACTTACTGATTTTTGCCGAATGAAACCCAGAAAACCTTTTGATTTGGAAGCCCTAAAGAAAGAACTTAAAAAATTACGGAGCGGAATCTTCACCGATTAGCAAAGTGTCAAATTTTGCGCTTAATTTACGCCCTTCTTCGATTCCAATTGTTTCATCAAATTGATCAATCAGATTTTTCATCGAAATATTCAACTCGTTAGCACAAAACTCTTTTAAATTTTGAAAGCCTCCCATTTCTACAGGCTTCCATTTTTTCCTAAATACTTCGCACAGTAATATAAATGGCCCATCCGGGGCATCCGTCACATAGGCAATCAGCTGAAGCGGCTGTCCTGGTTTCGGCAAACGAACTAAAAGTTTCAAAGTCGTTTTTTCGTTCTTAAGTTTATTTGCGCGATCCAAATAGGGCTTGATTTCAAAAAACTCGCGGATAATTTCTTTTCGGTTTTGCATAATGACCGCGATCTGCAAAAACTGCAGCATACTGAGCGGCTAATTAATTCGTTTCGGCGTCCAGACAGTTCGCCGATCGGATCTTTCCGTAAATTAAACACAACCAGTTTAATTTTATTCGGCGCCGAACCTGCTACTCTTTGTGCGCAGCTTCGATCCATTCGCGGATCACGGGCAGGGCGCGAATTTTGTGGCAATATTGCTGAATTTTTTCTGAACAGGATACATGATAGGCTTCGAATCGATTCACCACCGGAGCATACATCGCATCGGCGATGGAAAACTCTGTGCCAAATAAGTAAGGCCCGCCGAATTCGCTTAAACATTCAGTCCAAATATTTTGGATGCGATCGATGTCTTGTTGCGCCGGCGAGTAATCGTAGTTCGGGAAATCCTTCACCATTGTGTGGGACAGATGTTTTCGTAAATCGGGAAACCCGCTGTGCATTTCGGCAGCAACAGATCTTGCTTTGGCTCGGGCTGCATAATCTAGGGGCCACATATGTTTTTCTGGGAATTTTTCACTCAAATACTCGCAGATGGCCAAAGAATCCCAAATTCGCAGATCGCCGTCCAATAAAACTGGCACCTTGCCTGCCAGAGAATACTTCGCAATTTCACCCTTGAACTCGGGCGTATCCAAGCGAATCAGTTTTTCTTCAAAGGGCAGACCGAACTGCTTCATCAAAAACCAGGGGCGCAGGGACCAGCTTGAGAAATTTTTGTTACCAATCACTAGTATCATGCGCGGGAATCTAGCATTTGACGCTTGAAAAGCACAAGTCTATGTTTCAGATTAAATCATAGAGGGTATCAATGGGCGCGTGGAGAAGAGCAAAAAGATTTTTGATCGGCAGTCCTTTGACCAACGACATGGCCATGCACGAAAGAATTCCGAAATGGAAAGCATTGGCTGTCTTATCTTCGGATGCTTTGTCTTCTGTTGCCTATGCCACCGAAGAGATTTTAATTCCCCTTTCACTTTTTGCAACCGCTGCCGTAGCTTGGTCCATTCCGATTGCTCTGGGAATTTGCCTTTTACTTGTTATCGTCACAGTTTCTTACCGACAGACTATTGATGCGTATCCCGGCGGCGGCGGAGCATACACCGTAGCCCGAGATAATTTGGGAACTACCGCCGGCCTTGTCGCTGGTGCTGCTTTACTAATAGATTATACACTTACCGTTGCCGTGTCAGTTGCCGCAGGTGTTGAAAACATAGCAGCAGCATTTCCAGATTTTGCAGCACACAAAGTTTTATTGGGCTCTTTGGTTATTTTGATTATTATGACTTTCAATCTGCGCGGAGTCCGCGAATCAGCCAGCGTTTTTGCTTTGCCCACTTATTTATTTATATTTTCATTTTTAATTTTGATTGTCGTAGGTATTTACAGAATGGCCTCTGGAGATGTTCCACCAAAAGCCCCACTTATTCATGAAATTTATCCCGAAGTTGGTTTGTTTTTACTGATGCGCGCATTCGCATCGGGCTGCGCTGCATTGACTGGCATCGAAGCCATTTCTAACGGAATTCCAATTTTCAAAGAACCCGCACAAAACAATGCCAAAACAACAATGGTTTGGATGTCTGTGATTTTAGGAGTGCTTTTCTTAAGCATCACATTGCTGGCACATATTTATGGTGTCATCCCAAAAGAAGGCGAAACTGCCGTATCACTTTTGGCCCAATCTGTTTTCGGGCAGAATGGATTTTATTACATCATTCAAGGATCTACCGCGCTGATTTTATTTTTGGCTGCGAATACTAGCTACGCGGATTTCCCAAGATTGTCTTCGATGCTGGCTAAGGATAGATTCTTGCCACGGCAGCTGGCAATTTTAGGTGATCGTCTGGTTTTTTCCAATGGCATTGTGGGCCTTAGTTTAGTTGCGATTTCACTTTTAGTTTTGTTTAAAGGAAGCACGCATTTACTGATTCCACTTTATGCGGTCGGTGTATTTTTATCATTTACACTTTCGCAAACAGGAATGATTCGGCATCATTTTAAGTTTCGTCAGCCAGGCTGGCGACAGGCCATGGCTTTCAATACTGTCGGTGCAGTGACCACCTTCAGTGTTTTAGTAGTCATCACGTCTACCAAATTTATTCATGGCGCTTGGGTTGTTGTTCTGTTGATTCCATTTTTTGTTTTCGTCTTTAACCAAATTCGTTACCACTATGTCAGCATCGCCAGAAAACTTTCCTACGTAACCGCAAAGGGCCCTATTAAAATTCGCGACATGCATCATATCGCCATCGTTCCTGTTTCAGGAATTCATCCCGGCGTCGTCGAAGCATTGCAGTATGCACTTTCTATCACCAAAGATGTTCGTGCACTGAGTGTTGATATCGACGAGCGCGCTACTAAAGAATTAAATTCGAAATGGGCACAATTAGTTCCTGATATTCCATTAACCACTTTGCCATCCCCATTTCGTTCAGTGATTACCCCAGTTGTGGAATACATTTCGGAATTAGAAAAAAATTGCAAAGACCAAGTGATCACCGTCATCATTCCAGAATTTGTAACGCGAAAATGGTATCACCAATTTTTGCACAACCAGACGGCCTTGCTGTTGCGAGCAAGCCTTTGGCTGCGACACGGCCGAGTCGTGACCAGCATTCGATATTATTTGGATTAAGTGACACTGCCGACCGATTGAAGGATTTTAGGCGCCTTTTTTCCAAACTGTTTTTGGTTTAAATGACTCTTCTTTGCAGTTCCTAAGAAAATCATTCATTAAGGTTTGATAGGGCGTACTGGTTTTTTCTGCTAGCAATTTAAAATAATCAATAACATCAGAATCTACTCGGATAGTAATGCTTTTCTTAAGTTTGCTAAGATACGGATTACGTCTTAACTTCATATTTTTTAAATCATATTCTTTGCGCATAACAACTCCTTACTTAAAATTTTCAAAATATTTTGACTCTGTTCTTGTTGCCCTTCGTGCACTTATAATTCGAATAGAATCCTCGTCATCACGGAAAACATGCACAACAAAAAGCAGTCTCGATTTTTTACTGTGACCAATGATAATTTGACGATTCTCGTCCTCTGATCGATGTACATACAATATATGTACCACAGTTAAATGCTTAGGTCAAACTAATGGCAAAAGTTCTGGGAAATTAACTACTTAGTTGCAACAAATCCGCGGATTGTTTCGATCATATATTCCAACATTCCCGGTTTCATTCCGGGGTAAACGCCCAGCCAGAAAGTGTTTTCCGTTACAAAGTCGGTGTTTTTTAAGTCGCTGGCAATTCGGTATCCTGTGCCACTTTGTTTCAGTTCGTCAAAAGCTGGATGACGGGTGAAATTTCCTGCGAACAGCATTCTGGTTTGAATATTTTTTGATTCCAAAAATTGCGTTAGTTCATTGCGCGTGAACGGCGCAGATTTTCGCACTGACAGTAAAAATCCAAACCAACTTGGATCTGAATTTGGCGTCGCCTTGGGTAAAATGAAAAACTCTTCCAAAGATTTTAAATTTTCATAAAGATAAGCGAAATTTTTTCTTCTTAGTTTTCCAAAATTTTCTAGTTTATCCAATTGTGCCAAGCCAATCGAAGCCTGCATTTCTGTCGCCTTCAAATTGTAACCAAAGTGCGAGTAAATATATTTATGATCATAACCCTTCGGCAAAGATCCTAATTCCCAGCCAAATCTTTTTTTACAAGTATTGTCTTTGCCTGATGGACACCAGCAGTCGCGGCCCCAGTCCCGCAAAGATTCCGCTGCACGTTTCAAGGTGACGTTGTTTGTGTAAACAGCGCCGCCTTCGCCCATCGTCATGTGATGGGGAGGATAAAAGCTGCTGGTTGCAATATCGCCAAAACTTCCGGTGAACTGATTTTCATAACGAGAACCCAAGGCATCGCAATTGTCTTCGACTAAAAATAAATTATGTTTTTCACAAAAATTTAAAACTTCTTTGATGCGAAAAGGATTTCCCAAAGTATGGGCAATCATCACGGCTTTGGTTTTCGAAGACACGGCTTGTTCCAATTGTGCAACATCGATATTGTAAGTGCCGTCGTCCACAGTGATATCCACAAAAACGGGAACGGCACCAAACTGAATGATGGGATTAATGGTCGTTGGGAATCCTGCCGCCACACTAATGACTTCGTCGCCTTTTTGGATTCTTTCATCTTTCAGCAAGGGCGAAGTCAGTGCAGAAAAGGCCAAAAGATTCGCACTGGAACCTGAGTTAACCAATAAGGAAAATTTTAATCCCAGTTGCGCGGCCAATCTTTTTTCAAAAGCGTCGCAATATTTTCCCGCTGTTAACCAAAAATCCAAAGTGCTTTCGGTCAGATTCAGCATTTCTTTTTCATCAAATACGCGCCCGGCATAATTCACTCGGTCTGAACCTTTGGTGAATTCTTTTTCCTGCGCTGGTCTGTGCACCGTTTGGTAATACTCGGTGACCAATTTTAAAATCTGCTGTCTTAGTTCTGCTTCGTTACTCATTTTTATACTCGGCGATCTGGCTTAAACAAAGATCCAAGGCTTTTTGTTTTCCTGCAAATTGGGAATACCAATTTAAAGTTTTTTCCAAAGCCTGTTGCAAATTCCATTTGGGTTGCCATCCTAAAACTGACTTTGCTTTGTTGATATTTAAATTTAAATTTTGTGCTTCGTGCAGTTGCTGGGTCTGTTCAATTTTCCATTTGAATTCAGATCCCAAAATTTCACGACTTGCCTGCAAAATATTTTCCACACTGCTGTGACCTTTGTCGCCAGGCCCAAAATTCCAAGCTTGACTGAATTTTTCCGAATGCGCAGAAAGTTGCTGAGCCAGAATTAAATAGGCCGAAAGGGGTTCTAAAACATGCTGCCACGGCCTTGTTGCTTTCGGATTGCGAATCAATAATTCCTGCTTTGCGGTCCAGGCACGCACAATATCAGGAAGCAATCGGTCGGGTGACCAATCTCCGCCGCCGATCACATTGCCCGCACGAGCCGATGCCAATCCCTTTTTTCCAGTAAAAAAAGATCGTCGATAGGCAGCCGTCACAATTTCTGCGCAAGCCTTGCTGCTGGAATAGGGATCATATCCCCCCAACATTTCATTTTCCAAATAAGCTTCGGGTCGTTCATGATTTTCGTAAACTTTATCTGTGGTGATCACCAAAATTGTTTTTACCGAAGGCGCATTGCGAGCAGATTCCAAAACATTCACTGTGCCCATCACATTGGTTGCATAAGTGGTCACAGGATCTGCGTAAGAATCGCGAACCAAGGGCTGTGCTGCCATGTGAATCACAATTTCAGGTGCAGCAACTAGCATCGTAGAATTTAAAATATTGAAATCCCGAATGTCGGCAAATTTATTTTTACAAAACTCAGAAACATTCGCGGCAATAAAAAGCGAAGGCTTTGTCTGGGGTTCCAGCGAATATCCAAAAACTTCTGCGCCCAACTGCTGCAACCATAAGGTCAGCCAAGATCCTTTAAATCCAGTATGTCCCGTCAGGAAAACTTTTTTACCTTTCCAAAAGTTTAGGTCCACACTTTCCATGGGGCCTTTCCTGACGTCCACAAAGCCTCAAGATAATTTTTATCTCGCAAGGTATCCATGGGTTGCCAAAATCCTTTGTGAAAAAATGCCTGAATCTGTCCCGCCAAAGCTAAATTTTCCATGGGTTGTCTTTCCCACATGGTTTCATCATTTTCGATAAAATCCAAAACCTTGGGATTTAAAACAAAAAATCCCCCGTTGATAAATCCACCATCACCCTTGGGCTTTTCTAAAAAGCTAGTTACCTTGGTGCCTTCATAACTTAACATCCCGAAACGTCCAGGCGGTTGTGCCGCGGTGACTGTAGCTAAATTTTTATGTGATTTATGAAATTCGATGGATTGAGCAATATTAACGTCGCTTAAACCATCCCCATAGGTAAAACAAAAATCATCTGTTCCCAAATAAGATTTTACTCTTTTCAATCGACCACCGGTCATGGTGGCTTCCCCCGTGTCCACAATTGTGACTTTCCAGGCGTCACTGGTATTATGGTGGACTTCCATTTTATTATTTTTTAAATCAAAACTGACATCGGAATTATGCAAAAAATAATTCGCAAAATATTCTTTGATCATATAGCCCTTGTAACCGGTCAAAATAATAAAATCCTGAATTCCGTAATAAGAATAATGTTTCATCACGTGCCATAAAATGGGTTTGCCGCCGATTTCAATCATGGGCTTGGGACGAATATTGCTTTCTTCGGAGATTCTGGTTCCCAGACCACCGGCAAGAATAACTGCTTTCATCGCGACCGCCCCAACCGAAGTTTTAATAATGTAAAAAAATAAGTCATCATAAATACAAACAGATTTCTTTTGCTGTCGCCATACATTCGTTTTTTAAATGTAAATGGAACTTCGGTGATTTTAATTTTAAATTTTTTGTGCAATTTAAACAGCATTTCTTCGATAATATCGAAATTATCACAAAACAAATTTAAACTTTTTAGTTGATCTAATTGATACAACTTAAAACTATTGGAAACATCTTTGCATTTTAAATTTAAAACCAGTGCGTAAGTTAAGTTTACCAGGCGGCTCATCCAAATTAAATAAATTGGGTTTTCCGTGTCCCCACCTTGAATATAGCGCGAACCCACGACGACGTCTGCACTGTTTCGATGTTCCAGCAGTCGCGGAATAAATTCCGGGGTGTGCGAGCCATCTGCATCCATAAATAAAATCCATTTTCCCTGGGCACCAGCAATCGCCGTTCGCACGGCGTCTCCATAACTGTTGCCTTTTTTACGTGGCAAAAAAGTTACTTTTTCTTCGGCACAGACCTTCGCCGTATTATCCAAAGGAGTCAGCGTATCTAAAATTAAAATTTCGTAGCTGGGCAAATTTTCATTCATTACTTTTTTAAGTCTGGGCAGCAAAACTCGCAGATTTTCTTCTTCACGGTAAGCCGGAATGGCAATGCTCAGTTCAATCATGACTGGATACCCAATCTAACATTTGCGAAACCGCTTGTTCTTTGCTGACCAGGGGTTTCCAGCCGAAATCTTTCCAAGCCTTACCCGTGTCTGCGACGAAAACTTTTTGATCACTGATTCGTGCCGGCAGTTGATGGTATTTCAGTTTTACATCCAATTGCTTTTGCAAAAAATCAAAAAGCTCCAGCAACGAAAAGCTTTCTTTCATCCCGCCGCCAATATTGTAAGCCTGACCTTGAATCTGATCGATTTTTTCTAGGGCTTTGAAATAACACTGGATCAAATCCGCTGCGAATAAAATATCTCGGACTTGTCTTCCATTTCCAGAAATTGAAAATGATTCCGCTGCCGGATTGCGCTTGGCTTCGATGGCTTTTTTAGCAAACCAGCCAACCCAACCTTGATCAACCGTTGCAAACTGACGCCCACCGAAAATCGACGAATGTCTGAACACCACAGTTTTCAAACCAAAGATGCGGTGGTAATCCAGCATGTATTGGTCAGCCGTTCCCTTGGAACAACCGTAAGGCGAACGGAAATCTAAATTCAAAGTTTCATCAAAACCTTTGGGAAATTTTGGGGTTTCATATCTGGTCGCAGATTCGGAATAATCCAAATATTCAAGGTCTCCGTAAACTTTATTGGTCGAAGAAAAAAATACGGGCGACTTTGGAACAAATTTGCGAACTGATTCCAAAACATTAAAAGTCCCCAGCGCATTGATTTCGAAATCATTTCTGGGATTGGCTATCGAGCTGGTCATAGCGACTTGACCGGAAAAATGAAAAACTACATCGGGTTGAAAACTGGAAAAAACCGATTCCATATCGTTTTGAAAACGAACATCTTTTTTCTCGAATAAAAATTTTCCCAGGCCTTCCAGCCATTTTAAATTTTGTTCCGAACCCACACGACTTAAATTGTCGACCACGCACAGATCGCCACCGCGCTTAAGGATTTCTTCCGAGATGTTCGAGCCCAAAAATCCGGCCCCGCCAGTTACCAAGAATTTCATAGAGTTCCCTTACTTAAATGGATTTACCAAGGTAAGTCTGAACTAGCAAATCCAAACCTTGCTGCAAGCCAATTTTGGGCTGCCAGCCAAGCTGTTTAAGGGCTGATAAATCGACCTCGGATTTCATCACTTCATGGGGGCGCAAGGGGATCGCACCAAAATCTAGTTTAAGCTGATTTTTATCCATACGATTTTGCAGATAAATTAAAATTTTCTTCAACGGCCAGACCTCTTCGGATCCTAAGTCAAATTCATGATAACCAGGGGAAAGTGGCGCCAACAAAGTAGTTTCAACAGCAGAAATAATATCGTCGATATAAACAAAGTTTCGCAGCTGTTCGCAGGATGTCAAAGAAATGGGCGAATGATTTTCGATCAATTGATTCATAAACCAAGCTAAGAATTTATGTGGTTTTTCCTTGCGACCGTAAAAATGTTCTAGTCTAAAATTAGCTACGCAAATATTTCCTGAGGTTTTTTTCAATTCGTTGCGAAGTTGCATTTTACTTTCTGCATAGGCGCCTAGTTCCGGGGGCAGTTTTGTGTCAGTAAAAATAATTTTTTCGACGCTGGCTGATTTGCAATCCTGCAGCAATTGCAGTGCCCGAGTAAAATTCACCGCAAACACTTGCTTGGGATCTTCCTGGTTTCTGCCGTAATTCGTCACACAATCAATCACTGCGAAAAGTCCAGCAGGAATTTGCTTGAATTCGGTGTAAATTTTTAAATTTAATTTTTCTAATTTCTTGGTATCGGAAGTCGAGCGCAGCAAAGTCTCGATCTGAAATTGGCCATCCCCAGAAAGGCTTTCAGCCAAAGCAAAACCCAGATCTCCGGTAGCTCCGGTAATTAGAACTCTTTGCATTATTTGCCTCGTTTCAAAAGCAAAGATAAATGAGAATTGCGTCGATCGATAGGAAAATCTATTGGTTTTCTGGGTATCCAGCACTTATATTTTTACAAAATGCGCTGGTTTGAATCTGCGCTAATAAAAGACTGGGTCTGGTCTTCGCTAAGAACTTTGGACAGCTGATCGACTCCTTGCCTGGATACGCTGACCAGGCGCTTGTCATCATCGCGAACTTTGAATTGTTCTTCCATCATAATTTGATCGTGCGTTTTAAATTTTTCAATCAAGATGTCGACTTTATTTTTATCCATGCCCATTTCGACTAACAAATCTCCGGCAAAATAAACGCTGGAGTCAATCACCTCTCGTTTAATAAAGGGAACTTTTAAATCCATCAGATCAAATACATGTCCGCGGTTTCTGGCTCGAGCAAAAATTTTCAAATGGGGAAATTCTTCGCGGATCATTTTTGCGGCTAGGACCGAAGTGTCCACATCATCGATGCACAGAATAAAATATTTTGCGGTTCGCGCACCTGCTGACTCTAGAAGTTCTTTGCGTGAGGCGTCCCCGAAATAAACTTTGTTGCCAAATTTTCTAAGCAGTTCGATGTGTTCTGAATCATGATCGATGGCTACGAAAGGGATATTTTGTGCACGCAGGATTCGTCCAATAATTTGTCCAAAGCGCCCAACACCAGCAATGATAACGTCCGGTGTTTCATCCTTAATCTCATCATAACTTGGCTCGCTGGTTTTTTTCAATTTTTGGGTTAACCAATCACTGATCATTCCCATCACAGGGTTTAAAGCCATCGATAAAGTAATCACCGCTGTCAGCAATGCCCATATTCCCGAAGATCCCAAATTTAATTGCGCGGCCATCCCAAAAATTACAAAAGCAAATTCCCCACCCTGGGAAATTGTCATGGCCATCCGTTTGGAGTTTTCATGGCTCAGTTTGAAAACTCGCCCACTGAAATAAATTAATGCTGCCTTCAAAATAAGATAAGCAATCGCTAGTCCAAAAACAAAAACAGGCCGACTTAAAATTAATTCTAGGCTGACACCCATGCCAACCGCGATGAAAAATAATCCCATTAATAAATTCTTGAAAGGCTCGAGATTAGCTTCCAGTTCATGTCGATATTCCGAATCAGCCAGAACAACACCTGCGATAAATGTTCCCAGGGCTGCTGACAGGCCAATATTTTGCATAATTGCGGCCACACTAAGAACAATAAATAAAGCTGCTGCCGTAAAAATTTCGCGAGCTCGAGTTGCCGCAATAATTCGAATCAAAGGACGAATCAGTAGCCGACTGCCCAGAATCAACAGCAGAATAACCCCAATCGCAATCAGCGACCCTTGCAGTGAAAATGATTTTTCGGCATTTGTGTCTTGAAAAAAAGGAATGATGGCCAAGGCGGGGATTGCCAGTAAGTCTTGCATCAGCAAAATGGCAAAACTTGAACGACCAAATTCCGTATTGAACTGATTGCGCTCCACCAAAGTTTGCACGGCATACGCCGTTGATGAAAGCGACAGAGCAAATCCAATCAAGCCCGCAGTCAGCGCCGGAAGTCCCAGCGTCAAACCGACCGCAGCAAAAACTACCGAACAAATTAAAACCTGCAATCCGCCTAAGCCAACTAGGTGTCGGCGCATCGACCAAAGTTTTCGCGGTTGAATTTCCAAGCCGATCAAAAACAGCAAAAGGATCACGCCTAGTTCTGCAAAGTGCATCACACTTTCAGAATCATGAATCAGTTTGAATCCATGAGGTCCAACAATGATCCCTGCCATCAAATAACCAAGAACAGAACCGAATCGCAGCCAACGAAAAATAGGAACAAGAATTAGGGAAGAGCCAATAAAAACCAAAACTTGTTCAATAAAATTATTCATAAATTCCTACTTATCTTAAGTAAAAATCAGAATTGCAGGCCAAGTTCAATAGAAAAAAGTTTCAATTCTAATTCTGACTTATTCCCCCAGCTGCTGATCAATGATCTTTTTCATTTCACTGTAAGACCGAGCACAGCAAGATACTTAAAAAATAATTTGGCGTTTCGAGTGCGGTTTCCTGGCATGGTTCATTGTCAATTGCACGTAAAGTGCGTTTTGCTTTGGAAAGAAAAGTTAGCATCCGAAGACCTGGCCTGATGGCTGGGAAATTGATTTGCCGAAGCAGCTCTTGCAAACCCAAGCCTCGTATTAAAGTCTTGTATTTTCAGGCATTTCAAGAAATGTTATGACGTTATGGAATTTTCACCAACTCTAATTGTAACAGGGGCCGCCGGTTTTATCGGAAGCGCTTTCGCGCGAGAAGCCCTTAAAAAAAACTATTCTATTATAATTTTGGATGCCCTTACTTATGCTGGGCATCTTGAAAATATTGAAGAAATTCTTATCGAGGGTCATTGTCAGCTGGTTCAAGGAGATATCGCTGATTTCAAACTGACCTCATCACTTTTCGAAAAGCATACGCCACAAGCTATCGTGAGCTTTGCCGCGGAATCTCATGTAGATAATTCTATCAAAGGCCCTCAAGCTTTTATGGAAACCAATATTATGGGAAGTTTTCAGCTGCTCGAATCTTCCAGAAAATATTTTGAACAACTATCTGCAGAAAAAAAAGCAAAATTTAAATTTGTCCATGTTTCAACAGACGAAGTTTTTGGAGCTTTAGGCCCGACAGGAAAGTTTAATGAACAGACTTCCTACGCACCTAATTCACCTTACTCGGCATCAAAGGCGGCAAGTGACCATTTAGTTCGAGCGTGGTTCCACACCTATGGTCTTCCGACGATAACCACCAATTGTTCGAACAACTATGGGCCCAGACATTTTCCAGAAAAATTAATTCCATTAATGATTATGTCGGCATTGCGAGAGCAAAAACTTCCGGTTTATGGAAAGGGTTTAAATATTCGCGATTGGATTCATGTTGAGGATCACTCGCGCGGAGTTTTATTGGCCCTAGAAAAAGGGAAAGCTGGGGAAAGCTATTGTTTCGGAGGAAACTCTGAGCGAAATAATTTGCAAGTAGTAAAAGAAATCTGCCGTTTGTTAGACGAGAAAAAGCCCCGAAACGCTTCCCAGAAATATGAAGATCTGATTGCATTTGTAGAAGATCGCAAAGGGCATGATTTTAGATATGCGATCGATGATTCAAAAGCTGAAAAGGAATTGGGTTTTTCCCGCGAATTCAAAACTTTTGAAAAAGGGCTTGAAATGACGGTGGACTGGTATCTTCACAATCAAAATTGGGTGGACCGGGTTGAAAGGAAAAAAAAATGAAAGGTATTGTCCTAGCCGGAGGAAGTGGCTCAAGATTATTTCCTTCGACCAAATCTATCAGTAAGCAGCTTTTACCAGTTTACGATAAACCAACGATTTACTATCCGCTTTCCATTTTAATGCTGGCTGGAATTCAAGAAATCGCAATTATCAGCACGCCACGAGATTTACCGATGATTCAAGACTTGTTCGAGGATGGATCTAAGTTTGGTTTGAAACTTTCCTACATTGTGCAAAAGAAACCCGAAGGAATTGCTCAGGCGTTTTTACTGGCAGAGTCTTTTATTAAAGGTGGCCCCTGTTGTTTAATTTTAGGAGATAATATTTTTTATGGACATGACGTGCCCAAACAACTCGAAGAATGCAGTCAGTTGAAATCAGGTGCTGTCGTAGTTGGTTATCATGTGAAAGACCCTGAAAGATATGGAGTTGTGGAATTTGATAAGAATCAAAAAGCCATTAATATCGAGGAAAAACCTAAGAACCCAAAATCCAATTGGGCCGTTACTGGGCTTTATTTTTATGATGATAAAGTCAGTGAATACGCGAAGGGTTTGCAGCCCTCTGCCCGTGGAGAACTGGAAATTACAGATTTAAACAAGGTTTATCTGCAAAAAAACCAGCTCAATGTAAAAACTTTTGGGCGCGGTGTTGCTTGGCTGGATACGGGAACGCCTGAAAGTTTGTTAGAATCTTCTGTTTTTGTGCAAACCATCGAGCGCAGGCAGGGACTTAAGATTTCTTGTATAGAAGAAATTGCATTTACTAAGGGCTTTATAAGCTCTCAGCAATTGGAAAAATTAATTGAGTTTTATCCTCAAAGTAATTACCGAGATTATTTGCAGAATCTATTGAATATGAAATAATGGTAAGTCTGTGCAACATTCACAACCTACACTTGCCATTATTCTTGCGACTTATAATCCCGATCTTAATTTTTTTCGACAGCAAATACTGTCAATTCAAAAGCAAAGTTTTTCTTCTTGGCGCTGTTATATAGTTGATGATGCTTCCTCGGAAGAATCGCAAAAAGACATCCAAAATTTTGTTGTTAATGACAAACGCTTTGAAATTCATTTCTTCAAAGAAAATAAAGGGCCCTTTTATAATTTTGAGCGTGGCTTACAATTAGCAGCTGCCGATGAGCACATTCAGTTTATTGCGCTTTGTGATCAGGATGATATTTGGGAGGCGAACAAACTTACAGTTCAGTTGGAATCACTCGAACTTTCGGAAATCAAACTCTCACACTCAGACTTGGTTCTTATTGATTCCCAAAATAATATTATTGCTTCCTCTACCTGGCGCAACGAGCAACGTCAAATCGATCGGCTGACCTCACAAGATATTATTTTTAGAAATATTGTGACTGGATGCTCGACAGTTTTTAAGAAAGAGATTCTAAATTGGGCCTTGCCATTTCCGGACAATAATAAACAGTTATATTTCCACCATGATCAATGGCTGGCACTTGCGGCCCTTCAGCAGGGTAAGATCATAAGTATTTCAAGTGCGCTGATTCAGTATAGACAGCATGAGAAAAATGTTGTGGGCGCCAAAAAAAGAGGGTCTTTTTTAAACAATCTTTTCCCCCAATTAATTTTTCGCAAGGCCTGTGTGTTTTATGAAAGCAGAAATTTTCTACTGCAAGAGTTTCTTAAAAGAAACCTAACGCCCGCCAAGCCTTACTCTGCCCCGTGGTCACGATGGAGTGGCTCGGGTCAAGATTTTGCTACCCTTATGATGATTGAACTTGGTCGCTGGGTGTATAACTTTTTTGGTAAAATAAAGCATCAAAACCATGTCGACAAAAACTCGAATCGTCCAAGCAATCGCAGCACCTAAGATGCCGAACTGGCCAATTAAATAATAAATTAAAATCAAATAAAAGGGCAATTCAAACAGATGGATCTTTGCTGTGAGGTCAGGACGATCCGTACTTTGAATTAATGTATGGGGAATAAAGGCCAACGAGTTAAAGTAAATTCCAATCGAGAGAACTTCTAAAACCAGATAACTATTTTCCGAAAATTCAGAGCCCAGCCAAATTTTTAAAAGATCAAATGAAAAGAAAAATAAAAAAGCACATGGGAAAATCATAATAAACGCAGTAAAGACGAGACTTTTGAGGTAAGTGCTCATCAGCTTTTTAGCATTAAGAGTTCCAGTCGTAGCAAATGCTGGGAAAAGGACTCGAACCAAACTGCTTGGAATAATTAAAAGTCGCGAAACTGCCTCATAGGGGGTTGTATAAAAAGCGACTAGTTTAATCGGAACCATAAAGGATAGAAAAAACCGATCAAAATAAACCATTACTGGACTGATAATATTACTTACTGTCAACCAACTCCCAAAGGTCAGAAGGCGTGGCAGATTCTTTCGTTCGACAAAGCTAATTTTTCTAAGTTCTGGATGCTTATTAAATGCGCAGTAGGTCATAAAAATAAGGCTTAATAGTCTTCCTAATAGAAGAATGAAAACAATATGATCCAAGCGATGAGAATAGCTCAAAATAATCAGCGGAGATGCATAAGTAAAGACACCCAAGGCAATCTGGAAATAATTTAAGGTTTTAAAATCGTGTTCCGCTTCCAGTACTCCTCGTACGCCCGCTGTCATAGTGACAATGGGTATCGCTGCGGCAAGATAAACCAGTGAATCCAAAACTTCCTTGCGGATGTCAGAAGCCAAATCAACAAATGAACTTACAATATATGGGCCCAGTTGAAGCACCAAAATACTGCCCAAAAGACTTACGATTAGCATGATAAACGTTGAGGACCAAAAGATAGAAGGAATTTCTTTGCGATTTCCTTCACCGATTTTATCTGCAACTAGTTTAATAATCGCGCGTCCCAGTCCCAAATCAAAAAAAGTAAAATAGCCCAAAGCCATCCAAATAATAGTTAGAATAGAGAAACGATTGTTACCCAAATCATGCAGTAAGCGCGGAATGGTCAATATACCAATTAAAAGTGGAATGACTTGGCCAACTAAATTTAATGAAGAGTTTTTTAAAATTTGCTCAAGGGTTAAATTGTGTTCCGCTGGATTTGCATAAACGGGGTAAAGCTCATCATACGAACCCATCCGAGAACTGAAGCCATCTAATGTTCCAGCACAAATAGCTTTTAATTTTTCTACCCGATTCTTTTCTACAAAAATTAATTTAATAAAATCTTTTATGCCAAACCAGATGTCATGAAAAATCCAAAGGTTTTTTATAGAAAAATGCTCTCGGTAGATGGCCACTCGATTCCGAGCCATATAATAGCGTCGACGCGGAGAATAGTTATGAGAAAAAAATGTTTTGGGACCAAGATTATGAATACGAATATTCCCCAAATTATGTGCCATATGAGCTTTAGCAACAACTACGGTCCTATAGCCGCGGTTGCGAAGCCGCAAACAAAAATCATGATCAATATAGTCCACAAAAAGCTCGTCTTTGAAGTAGCCAATTTTTTTAAAAATAAATGTCGGAATTAAACTTCCTGAAGAAAAAACATAATCCTGAAACATGAAATCTGCTTTTAAATTTTCATAAACGCGGCCGCGATAACCAGTTTTTTGATCAAAATGGGTCGGCGCCAATAATCCAATTTCATCTTTAAAGTAGGCTCCTTCATAAAATGAAAGTAGATTTTGAATAAGATCAGAATTTGGCTTTGAGTCTTGATCGAATGTAATGACCCAGTCGCAATCATCCTCTACCAAATGGACACCTTGATTAAAAGCAGTGGCAAGGCCCAAGTTGATGGGATTATAGATAATTTTAACTTTTTCTGATTCTAAGGGGCGAATGATTTGATCAATAATTTCAGCACTTGAAGCATTATCAACAATAATGCACTGGTCCACCTGAGAAAAAATAGCGCCAATATTTTCAATTAAATTCTTTTCGGGAAAGTGGGTTACAATAATTGCGCAAACAATTTGTTTATTGGTTTTCATGAAAAATACTTTTCCGCACAAATTCGACTGGATTCTTTCATAAAATCAGCCGTTTTCTTACTGTGAAAAAACCCCGAAGATCCGCGTTCTCGATGAAAGACTTGAAGGCCAGAAAAGTATTGAATACTAAGTTCATGTTTCTTGCAGAACTCCGCCACAAAAATTTCTTCATAATATAAAAAAGAATCATGCATAAAATTTCCACCAACACTAAAATATTTTTCAGTAAAGATCATAAATGCCCCATGTGCAGCATAAATAGAATGCATTTCGGACTTGGGTGAATACGGCGCCCCTGGCAGTAGTTTTCTTTTTAAAATGCCCAGCGCTTGGTAAATCAAACAACTTAAATAATTTGAAAAAATGAATTTATAAAATTGAATTCTGTACTTATTGGGTCTCAATTCCATAAACGGATTGCAGTTTTGCTGATTCAGCCCAGAAATAATTTGCGGTGCGACCATCCCCGTATTAGTGGGGAATTCTTTACCAAACAGCTTGGAAAAGAATTTTGTATCACCAAAAGATAAATCAGGATTACTGATGATAATGTATTTAAAAGTTAGATTTTTGCTTTTGATATATCTCAACGCAAATTGGGCGGCTCCAAAATATCCTAAATTCTGATCCGCATTCAAAATTTGTACATTCGAGGATTCAAACCTTAAATTGGAAGAACCATTGTTAACAATAAAAATGCTTAGTTGTTCGCTTTGTTCGCAAATTAAAAACTGATTTACGAGATCCGATACATCTTTGTCTGAAAAATAATTAATAATAATAATTGCGGTTCTATTCAATGCTCAATCTCGAGTCAAAACTTCGCTTGCCAAGCAAAAGCACCTTTAAGCGTTGACAAGTTTTGGCTATTAAAAACATTTTGGGTTTGCCTGAGTAATAATAGCGATCATCTTTTTTGATCATTTCTCCGGTGTTCAGCATTCGGTCGACACGCATTTGGATAATATGATTTACATTATATCTTTTAAGAAGTTCTTCAGTGCTGATTCCTTCGCTAGATGCAGCCAGTTCGCGTAAAACCCGAATACGCACAGAGGTCTCACCGATATTCACGAATGAAAAATAAAAGAAAGCGAGTGCTGAATAAAAAACAAAATTAACAAGGGTCAACGCAAGGGTTTCCGATAGGATCAAATAAGCATACTGATGAAACCGAAACTCAGCGTAGAACAACAACAACACTCCTAAATTATAAGCGATCATGGTTGATAAAATAGTTCCTTTTTTAATCCAAAAACGCGAAATGCCAAGATGAAGTAGAATTTCAAAAAAAAGAACGCCAAGCGGAATCGTAATTTGTGCAATATAAGGATTCTGTTGAAAAAAACTATTAACCTCCATAGCTATGCCGTCCCATCAAATAGCGAGGAATTAACCAAAACTTCATATAAAATAAGCCTCGGGCTGTAACAAAATAGCGGTCAGAAACTTTTGTAACATACCGACCTTTTTCAAGCTCGGCGATGCGATGCCATAGGAAAAGATCATCGGTCAAAAGCTTGCTAAATGCTTTCGGCTCTAAGCCTTTGTTGCCCGAGGCTTCTAACAACAAAACCATTAATCCACTAGGGCTTTCTGCTTCGATTAAAGTATAAAAAATAGCATAGCCCGGCAATACTGCTAAATAGACCATCGATAAGTAAATGCATTCGATACTACGCAAAGACGTAAAGCATAAGAACACAACCAAAACGCTGATAAAAATGATTAAAATAGCAAAGATTTGTCTTTTGGGAAGTCGAAATCTAAAAATTGCGATCTGTATTACAAATGAAACTAAGTATAAAGCAATTCCGCTCAGCAAAATAGTCATCGTTTTTTTGTGGCTTTCTCAAAAGCTAAGATCTGGCTGTTGCAAAGAAAATCTAAATACTTTGATCCTTCGATCACTAGTTCAAGGCGTTTTAAAAATGGATACAAACTATTCGCAGTAAAATTGGGGAATATATTATAGCGTTGAAAATATGCTTCTTGAAATCCTGACTCAGAAAAAATTTTTTCAATTTGCTTTTTTCTAAAGCTGTCTTCGCCTGCGCGTCTGTAGGAAGGAAGCAGTTCTAAAAATTTTCGTGCGAGATGGTTTCCATTGGGTTCCATAACAATAACCTTATTGGTAACTTGGGCAATCTTTTGAATGATCGAGGGTGTCTGCGCCTTCACATGATGAAGAATTCCAATCAAAAAAACGGCATCGTAATGAGTGCCCGGTGTAAAGCTTAGCTGGGTGATATCCGTACAAAAGAATTTTGCATTGGGTTTACGGTATTTATTTGCTCGTTCGATTCCCGCAGGAGCTAAATCATGCGCCTCAACTGATTTGAAATGTTCAGATAGAAAGTTATTGGCCATTTCGCCATCGCCGCAACCCAACTCTAAAATATTTGAGTTTTTGTCTAAGCTCAATTTATGCGCGGCATTTAACAAGTGCGATCGAGTGCGTACGATAACATGCTTACCGACTAAGCTACTCGAATACATAGCATCTGCGTACCCCAACTCGCCGGCTTTGTTCCAATACTGTTCTGGAGCAGACATTTCCGATGTTTTTGATATCTCATTACTAGTCATTAAAACCTCAGTTTTCAAAATATACTTCAGAGTGAGAATATACCTTTTTCACTTTCAGATTTGCAATGGAGAATCTTCTTAAAAGCCCGTTTGCCAGTCTGGACTAGGATGGAAGGCGTCGAACTCCATAAATTTCAGATTTAATTTGCTCGTGATCAAGTTGGTATTAAGGACGCTATACTGAGATCTGTTTTCATGAAACTTTATATCAATAAGTTGAATAGGGACGACAAGTTCTGGAGCCAAAGAAAATTTTTTTACAGCTTCCTGGGCAAACTCAAAACGAGAAAGTACTTGGCGAGTGCCTAAATGATAAATACCTGAAAGCTGGTGTTCAACGGCTTGAGACAAAACTAAAGCAATATCCTCCACAAAAACAGGATTCATCCACTGATCCACAAAAGATTTAATTTTATCCCCCCGAGCCGCCGTGGTGATCAGTTGCGAAATAAGATTTTTGGGATGATTTTTTTGCGACATCATTTTACTGGTTCTAAAAATAAGAAAGCGAGTAAAATTATTTTTAATATAGTTTTCAACCTGGAGTTTCTGCTTGCCATATTCTGTTTGCGGCCTGCATAAGTCAGACTCACTGTAAGATTTAAGAATACCTTCAAAAACATAATCTGAGGAAAAAAATATGGGAATGATATCGAGTTCTTTGAAAAGATTTAAAAGTCGAATGGTATTCACGACATTGATGCGTTCACTGCGTTCTTTTTCAAGAAAACAGGTGTCAATATTTGTCAGGGCAGCGCAAATAATTCCAAACTTAAATTTTTTATTTTTTAAGTGAGCCCTTACTTGGTCTTCCTTAAAAATATCTAGATCCATCTCGGCCCGCCCAAAACCTGAAATGTTAAGATTCAATCCAGACAACAATTGCAACAAATTGCTGCCCAGAAACCCATTTTTTCCGATAAGTGCAATATCCATTATCAATCGAAACTGGGCATGCGGCGTTTGGGTTTTAAACGATATTTTTCTCGATTTTTAATGTAGACCGAACAAACTAGTCGCAAATAAGTAACGATGACATCCACTAAAACTTTCAACCGAATTGCACTGCTGCTTTTGTGAGTATCGGGATACATAAATCCCGCCACCTCACTGAAAGTCATTCCTTGTCTAAGCAATTTCATATTTAATTCGACCAGCATGCTATAGCCCCGAGAAGAAAGCTTAAGCTCGCGAATTTTTCGAGTCGGGTAAATGACGGATCCGTGCATGTACTTCAGATGAATATCAAAAGTCAGTGCGTATAAAGTGCAAAATAAAGTGGAAACAACATGTCTGAAGATACTTCGGTATTCAGTATTGACGTAATAGGAAAACACAAGCTCTGCATCATTGATGTGGCTAAAAAGATTTTCCATTAGGAAACGGGTTGTCGCATTGTCTCCGGGGAAAATAGTGCACTTTTCATAAGTGGCTTTATGCACTCCTGCTAAAAAACTGGCGCCCATGCCAAGATTGGTTTCATTGTGAATCGAGCAAACAAAGGGAAACTCTTTTTCTAAGGCGGCTATCACCTGTGGCGTAGAGTCCGTGCTGCCATCATTCACGACAATGATTTCCAAAGGGGAAACATGAGCCACTTTGGCCGACCGAATCACATTCAAAACAGTTTGTCGGATTTTATCTTCTTCATTAAGTGCTGGAATAATAACAGTTAGCAAAAAAATCTCCGATTATTTTTTTATAAGACCAATGCCGACGCCCATTAAATAATGAGCCATAGGTGTAAATCCTGTATGAACCACCTCATCATTGGCTGAAAAAATCATAACTTTGCGAAAGTGCCTCGACAAGGATTGCTCAAGACGTTCTGCAGAGTAAAGATTGACATGCCCTGACCTGGTCACCGGAGACGCATATTGATCCGAATTGATATTGGGCGTTCCAATAACACACATTCCTTCAGTGCTTAAATTTTCAACCAGCGCTTTTAAAAAATTTTCCTCATTTTGTGGAAAAATATGTTCAATGACGTCAAAGCTTGTGACTGCATCAAAATCTCCCAATTTTCCAGACAAAATATCTACGCATTTAAATTCTAAATTAGTTTTGGTGAAGTTTTCTTGTGCGAATTGAATCGAGGCCTCGTCGATATCAATTCCTAAACAAAACTTACAAAATTCAGCAAGTAAAAGTGTCCCCAGGCCTTCGCTGCAACCGACTTCAAGAACTCGTTGATTTTTACCAATTAATTTAGCCGCAAATTTGTGATAACTCAGTGCAAATAAAATCCTACGAGGAGTATTCAGTAACTGATAGGAAAAATAAGGTCCTAAATTGACTCTGCGATCACCCAATAATGCCATAGTTTCTGACCAGCGGCCTTTTTCAATGGATTCACCCGTCACTTTTTCACACCAACACAAAGAGCCATCAAATAATGAGCCATGGGAGTGAAGCCAGTATGGATAACCTCGTCGTTCATGGAAAAAAGAAATACATGATCAAAGTATTTTTCTAAATTCTTTTTCATATCAGTTCCACTTTTACAGTTTACGTGTCCTTCTTTGCTCCAAATTGAAGCATATTGCTGGGATTCAAGACTAGGAGAACCTATAATGCAGACGCCGTCTTTTTTTATCGACTTGCAGATGTTTTTTAGAAAAGTATCCTCATCTTTAGCATGAATGTGCTCAATAACGTCCAAAGAATAAGCCGCATCAAAAACTCGGTCCACTCCGTCTTTTAAAAAGTCGACGACCGCGTATTCTCGAGTATTGTCCCCTGCCTCGCGCTGTTTTGCTTCTTCGATAAAAGCAGGGTCAAAGTCGGCGCAGAAAACATTGCAGCCTGCCTGACTCAACAGACGTGACCCGAACCCATCACCGCAGCCAACCTCCATAACATTTTTATAATCAGCTAGAATTTTGGAAACGAATTTATATCTAGAAAGAAGAAATAAAAGTCTTTTGGGATCTGTCCTCCAAGTATGGCTGGTAGTTAAACCCATGCGAACGGGCCCGTCCACCAGGTAACGGTCAATTTGGATTTGATATTGCGCTTCTTTGCTTTTCGCTTTTTGCAGCGTGCTTTCTAAGCTCATAGGCTCTCTTTCTAAAAAGACTCTGAAAGCTATTTGACCAAGAATAAAGACAATTTCAACTGAAAAGTATTCTTTATCTGAGAAAATAAGGTTTAAATATTTGTAAGCGTGCTTGCCTTACCCGCCAAAATCATTAGAGATTACTGGTATGCAAGACAAAATTGTATCCCAAGTTGCCCGATCCATAAAAGAGGAAGATTTTGAAGATGCCTTAAAAAAGCTTCACAAGGGCACTTATATCTCTCGTCACTCACACAGCAGCTTGGTTCCTGGAATCGTTCAAGATATAGAGTGGAACCATCTGGATCAAAGACATCGTATTTATTTGCACGACGCCTATCATGAGGCGTTGAGAATTGCGACCGGCAAAGACTTTGCTTTTTCTTTAACAACTTTTGGTAAATGGCCCGTTTATATTAAGGTATTTGATGCCCGCATTGCGCGCGGTTTATTTTACCAAACATTCTCAGTTTTTAGTTTGATTTTTTGCCAACAATTCACGCATCTGACTCAAGTTGGTGATCAAGTTCGCATCGATATAAATTGGATCACTGCTTCCCACAAATGGTTGCGTTTTTTACACGGTCCCTTCAACCGCAAGTTGCTTAAATTACAAGAAAAGCAAGACGGAGAAGATTTTGTGGTTCGGGATCGACGCCAGAAGCTGCGCAGAGAAGGTTTCAATTTTAAAACCAATGAGCCTGATTTCTTAAATGCAAATGTGCTGACCGATATGGTGATTTTTCCGCCACTGAAAGAAAAACCCAGTTTTGATGTTTCAACATTAGTTAAAAATACGCGCACGCGCATCCGCTTGGGACCCGTTGACTTATATGCGACTGCAACGGATTCCGCAGTTCACCTTTGGCCTGCGCTTTGTCCTCACGAGGGAGCCGATATCCCAGAAAGCAATCTTTGCAGTGAAGTTGCAAGTTGCCCTTGGCACGGCAGAAAGTTTAGTGCCGTTAAGTTGGCTTACGGTGGAACAGCTAACTATCGCATGGGAAATATTTTGATCTCTTTGGAAAATCAAAACTTAATCCTCAAAGAAAACATCTTGAGTGAAGACGTCAAAGAGCCAATTTCTCTCTAAAAAATCCACTGCACTTCTCTGTGTATCTATGAGAGAAGAAAAGAATGAAGAAATTAAAATTTGTTGTTATCGGTAGTAACTCATTCTCGGGTGCTCACTTTATCGATCATCTTTTAGATCAATCTTATCAAGTGATCGGAATGAGTCGCTCGGCCGAAATCGATCCGTGTTTTTTGCCCTATTTAAAAAACTCTAATAAAGAATTTTTTCAATTTTTGCAGTTGGATTTAAATAAAGATTTAGATCGAATGAATTCTGTTTTTGATGAGTTCCAGCCTGATTATGTGGTTAATTTTGCATCTCAAAGTATGGTTGCAGAAAGTTGGGCCAACCCTGACCACTGGTTTATGACCAATACGGTTTCAACCATTCGTCTGCATGAAAACCTTCGTCATAAAAAGTATTTACAAAAATATGTTCATATTTCCACACCTGAAGTTTACGGCAGTTGCAATGGAGTCGTGGTTGAAAATACCAATTATCAACCCAGCACTCCCTATGCGACTTCCCGAGCTGCTTGCGATATGAGTCTGATGAACTTCTTCAAAAATTATAATTTCCCCGTTGTGTTTACCCGAGCAGCGAATGTTTTTGGGCCTGGGCAACAGCTGTATCGTATTGTGCCCCGCGCCGTATTGTCTGCCTTGACCCAACAAAAGTTTCCCTTACATGGGGGCGGAACTTCGGTGCGCTCATTTATTCACATCAAAGATGTGGCAGAAGGAACTCTGCTTGCATGTCTTAAGGGGAAGCCAGGCGACATTTTTCATTTCTCTACTTCAGAGTTTCAAAGCATCCGAGAAGTTGTGGAAAAAGTGGCTGGTGCCGTTGGGGTTCCTCTGTCGAACATCATTGATAACGCACATGAGCGCCCTGGAAAAGATGCCGCTTACTTGCTAGATTCGAACAAGGCGCGTCAAGAGCTGGGCTGGGAGCCCAAGCTTAATTTTGAAAATGGAATGAATGACACCATTGCGTGGGCAAGGGAAAATTTAGAGACCATCAAGAAAATTCCTGCGCAGTATATTCACAAAGCTTAAGGAGGAAAATGGCAGCACAAAAAGTCTTAGTAACCGGTGGATTTGGATATGTGGGCAGTCGTTTGACGCCTCTTCTTTTGGAAAAAGGCCACCATGTTCGAGTCATAGATTTAAATCTGTATGGTGATTACGGTTTAGAGGCTTTGAAAAAAGCTCCCCAATTTTCTGAATGGAAAAATCGTTTTGAATACATCAAAGATGACTTGCGACATCCAAAAGCTGTTGAAAAAGCTTTAAGTGGTATGGATGCAGTCATTCATTTGGCAGCAATTTCGAATGACCCTACCGGTGATGTCGATGAAACTCTGACCAGACAAGTGAACTTTGATGCCATTGGTTCGTTGTTGGCGCTGGCAAAAAAACAAAAAATAAAAAGATTTATCAATGCCTCATCCAGCAGTGTGTTTGGAGCTCGCAAAGAAGCCAACATCAATGAAAGTTTAGAGCCCGAACCGATTACCTATTATTCTAAATATAAAATGCTGTCAGAATGGTTGGTTTTAGCTGCGGCCAATCCGGATTTTTGTGCGGTGAATATTCGCCCAGCAACGATCTGTGGCTATTCCCCACGTCAACGTTTGGATTTAACTGTGAATAAACTTTCTGCTGATGGAATTCAGAAAAAAGTCATCAC
>JBBQHD010000005.1:0-49845 GCA_038323665.1 Bdellovibrionales bacterium | reverse complement strand
CGCGAATATGAGACTGACAGTTCAAGAGACTTTTTAATCCCGGTTGTTTTTTTATATTTACAAAGAGGTCATCCATATGAGCGTGATGCGTTTTTTCGACTACTGTCGAAAAATTTGTGTCAAGAGCTCATGGAAGAGCGTGCCTGGAAGGAGCAATGCCAACTTATTTTTAACTAATACCCAAATTGGTAAATTTTAAGGCGCTATTTATTGGAAAGGCTCGGGGGGGCAAAAAAAAATAGGTCCGTGAGCAACTTTGAAACAGAAACCTCAGTGCCTAAAGTGGGTGACCATAATAGCGACTTCAGGATTCCCAGAACGAGCTGGGCATTCACACCATCACCAGGGACAGTCCCCTTAATATATGCTTGTAAGGTTCTTTTTCGATAAGTATTACGCTCAGCGAACCTATAAAATACTTGCTCAGTTTATCCGATTTGTCCGGGAATACATAGTAAGAAAAGCGTCAGGTCCGATTTCGGTCTGGCTCAAAATGAGAAAGTTGCAAATTTCAAAAACTGGTAATAGCCTCGGTCGATGAATCTAGAAACCAAGCCAGAAGAAGCACTGATTTTATCGGTGCAACAATTGAATCTGCAGATCAAGCAGATCCTAGAAGGCAATGTCGGCTGGGTGTGGGTGCGCGCGGAACTTTCCAATTTCAAGGCGCACACTTCGGGACATTTTTATTTTTCGTTGAAAGATTCCCAATCGCAAATCAGCGCGGTCATGTTTCGTGGCAGCAATGCAAAATTAAAATTTAAACCTACTGATGGAATGGAAGTTTTAGTTCGCGGTCGCGTTTCGGTTTACGAAGTGCGGGGAAATTACCAAATTATCTGCGATATTATGGAACCCGTCGGCGCCGGCGCTTTGCAAAAAGCCTTCGAACAACTGAAGGCGAAATTAAAAGCTGAAGGTCTATTTGAAACTTCGCGCAAACGTGCGATTCCTTCGTTCCCCCAACATGTGGCAGTAGTCAGCTCGCCAACTGGGGCCGCGATCCGAGATATTATCAATATTTTATCCCGACGTGCCCCCATGATTCCAGTCACGGTGGTTCCGACCCAAGTGCAGGGCGAAGCTGCCATTCCGCAAATCGTCGAGGCGTTGGAAAAAGCCTATCGCTTACCCAATGTGCAAGTGATCATTATCGGTCGAGGCGGTGGATCGATTGAAGATTTATGGGCATTTAATTCTGAACTGGTCGCGCGTAAAATTTCTGAATCCCCGGTTCCAATTATTTCTGCCGTTGGGCACGAGATTGATTTTACGATTGCAGATTTTGTTGCAGATTTGCGCGCGCCGACTCCATCGGCCGCAGCGGAACTAGTGGCGCAAAGTTCGGCAGAATTAAAAATGCGAATTCAGCAATTAAATAGAATTTTATTTATTTCACAAAGTAAGTATTTGCAGAATTTAACCAAGCGATTGGCTTATTTAACCAGCCACTTAATAGACCCGCAGAAAAAACTGCAGGATTTAATGCTGCGAAACGATGAATTGTATTCCCGTCTAGAGCGCGCCACCAACCACCGGGTTCAGAAATTCCAACACCGCTTAACCTTGCAAATGAAAGTGCTGGAAAATTTAAGCCCCTTAAAAGTGGTCAGCCGCGGATATTCTTTGGTTCATAAGGGCGAACAGCTTATAAAAAATTCCCAACAGGTCGAAATTGGCGATGAACTAAGTATTCGTCTTGCCAACGGGCAAATAACTGCAAAAGTATTGGAAAGGATTTAAATAATATGGAATTTGAAAAAAATCTCGAGCGCTTGGAAAACATTGTTCAGAAAATGGAAAAAGGCGATTTAAGCTTAGAAGATTCTTTGAAACTTTTCGAAGAAGGCATCAAGGTTTCGCGCGAATGCCATTTAAAACTGACCGAAGCCGAGAAAAAAGTTCAACTGATGCTGGGAACAGACAGTGCGGGCAATCCCATTACCCAAGATTTCATTCCACAAGATTAAGAGGATTTTTTGATTCAATCAGGGCAAAACTTTTTCAACGAAAAATTAAAAACTTTTTTAGAAAGTTTTTTGCGTAAGGCGCCATCCGCTTTGAAAAAAAGCATTCAGTATTCCTTGCTGGGCGGGGGAAAGCGAATTCGACCCCTGCTGACTTTTGGGATTGCCGAAGCCTTCGGTTGGCAAAAAGATTTGGTTTTAAATTGGGCCATCGCAGTTGAAATGATTCACACCTATTCGCTGATTCACGATGATCTGCCGTGCATGGACAATGATGATTTCCGCCGGGGCGAACCCACCAACCATAAAAAATTTGACGAGGCAACGGCACTGCTTGCGGGCGATGCTTTATTAAGTGACGCTTTCCGGGTGATTTTGGAATCGCAAACTCGCGATGAAAATAAAATTAAACTGATTCATATTTTATCCAGTGCCGCAGGGTCGACGGGTATGGTCGGGGGCCAAGCTTTTGAATTGTCGGAATTATCGAATCGATTTTCTGAAATGAGTTTGGCCTATTGCCAAGATGGAAAAACCGGCAAATTAATCCAAACCGCAGCCTTAGGTGCTGGGGTATTGTGCGAACTGGGCGAAGAACAGATTCAGCAGATTACTTTGTTTGGCGAATTATTTGGCAAAGCTTTTCAATTGGCCGATGATTTGGAAGATGAAAAACAAGATGCGGGAAAATCCAAATCTTGGATTGATTTATGGGGCAGCGAAAAATGTCTGCAAACCTTGAATATGTGGACGGAAGAATTGAAAACTTTGAATTCCGAATTTCCCAAGCCTTCGGAATTATTGTATGAGCTGATTTATTTAAATTATATTCGCATCGCCCCGAAAAATATTCTTTCGGAAAATAATCCCAGTTTGTGAAACGCATTGATTTGCTTTTGCTAGAAAAACAGTTGGCACCTTCGCGGTCCAAGGCCCAAGAACTGATTGATAGTAAGGTTGTCTTTGTTGTGGTGGGTGACAAAAAAATTTTAGTGCAAAAAGTTTCTGAAAAATTCCCCGAAGATGTGGAAATTTCTGTGGATAAAAACGAAGTCCTGCAATTTGTTTCGCGTGGGGGATTGAAACTGCTGAATGCTTTGAAATTTTTCAAACTGGATGTCGCAGGTTTGGTTGTTTTAGACGTTGGGATTTCCACTGGTGGTTTCGCCGATTGTCTTTTGCAAAACGGGGCACAAAAAGTTTTTGGAATTGATGTTGGGCGGGGGCAGTTGTCGGAAAAATTGAAAAACGATCCGCGTTTGCAGTTTTTAGATGGGATCAATGCGCGCGACTTATCGAAAAATCAGGAATTTAAAAATTTAGCGCCCGCGTCTGGTTTTGATCTGTGTGTGGGGGATGTCTCGTTTATTTCTTTAAGTTTAATTTTACCGGAACTGATTTCTTTTGTAAAAGCCCGGGGCTTGTTTCTTTTGTTGATTAAACCGCAATTTGAACTCAGTGCAGGCGATTTGGACTCGCGCGGGGTGGTTAAGGACCCTGCCAACGTGCAGCTGGCTTTGGATAAGCTGCAAAATGCTGCGAAAAACTTAGGCCTGCAGGTTATTGGCAGCACATTGGCTGAACCGTCAGGTCGAGATGGCAACCGCGAGTTTTTTCTCTATTGCAGGAAAGCTTAAATAGAAATAAATTTTAGATATGAAATTCAGCTTAGTTTTTATCAGTTATTTTTTTATCGTAGCCTGCACCACAACTAAAACGATTCGCAAGGTTTCGCCCTATGCGCCGGCACCGGGTATGAGCCCCGAAGTTGCAGCAGAAAATCCACCACCTCCCCCACCTGCGGGTGAAGAAATTAAATGGACTCTTGTTTTGGGCCCCGGCGGGGCGAAATCTTTTGCTCATGTTGCGGCCTTGCAGGAACTGCAAAAACTAAAAGTCAAAGTGGACCGAGTTGTGGGAATTGAGTGGGGATCTTTGATGGCAGCACTTTACAGCCGCAAAGGGTCTGCCGGCGAAGTCGAATGGAATTTATTAAAATTTAAATTCGACAATATCGAAAAATATTCGTCGCTCGACAAAGTGCAATCGCAATTAAGTAAAATTTTTGTGGGATCCAGATCTGATCTGGGGCAAATTCCTTTTGTTTGTCCTGCGCTGAATTTGCAAAAAAATCAGTTATTCTGGATGAACCGCGGGGAATTTTCTTCGCTGCTGCCCTTTTGTATTTCGTATCCTCCGATTTTCAAAAGTTATCGCGGCAATGTGGCGGGTGTTCGCGAAACGGCTGCGTTGATTCAGCATTTGCGCGCAACCGGATCGCAAAGAATTTTATTTATCAATGTCTTGGGAAAACCTGCTCCGCAAACGAATTGGGCCGGCGAACAAGGAACGGCAGACAGCATTTTGTGGAATGAAATCTCTTATGAACTGGATCGCATCGGGACCATGGTGGATGCCGTCGTGCAAATCCCCACCGAAGAATATTCATTGTTGGATTTTTCTAAACACAATCAGATTATGCAGACCTCGGTTAAAAAAGCAGAAACAAGTTTCAAGCCCTTTTCGATTAAGTGGAGATACGAATGAAAAAAATAAATAAACAATTATTCAAACAACGCCGGGATCAAATTGCGGAAAAACTAAAAGGCGCTGCTTTGATCGTGGTTGCCCATCCAGAAATGATTCGCAATCACGATGTGCACCATGCTTATCGTCCCGACACAAATATGCATTATTTAACTGGTTTCCCCGAAGCTGAATCGGTTTTTGTTTTCCGCCCCGGTTGCAAACCTGAAACCGTGATGTTCGTTCGTCCAAAAAATGTCGAACGCGAAACTTGGGACGGCTTTCGTTATGGTCCAGCGGGAACAGAAAAAGAATTTGCAATCGACAAAGGCTATTCCATCGAAGAAGTCGCTAAGGAATTGCCTTTATTATTGAAAGACGTCGACCAAGTTTACTATCGACTAAGAAAAAACGAAGCAGCTGATGAATTGATTTTAACTGCCATCGACAACTGCCGCAAACAACAAGGCCGCACCGGCAAGGGCCTGCTGCCCATCCTTGATGCCGATGAACTTTTGGGCGAAGCAAGATTGTTCAAATCCCCCATTGAAATCGAAATGCAAAAAGAAGCCTGCGAAATTTCAGCTATTGCTCATATCGCCGCGATGAAGGCCACCAAGCCCGGAATTTCAGAGCGTCAATTGCATGGAATTTTAATGTTCGAATTTATGAACAAGGGTTCGGATCGCGAAGGCTATACTTCCATAGTAGCCAGTGGTTCCAATGCGACAACTTTGCACTATGTTTTAAACGACGATGTTTGCAAAGATGGCGATTTGATTTTGATCGATGCAGGCGCAGAAAAAAATATGTATACGGGTGATATTACCAGAACTTATCCGGTGTCTGGAAAATTTTCCGATGCGCAAACCGAAGTTTACCAAATGATTTTGGATGTGCAGAAAGAAATTATAAAAATAATCAAACCTGGTTTAGTTTTTAAACAACTGCAAGAACGCACGATCGAATTACTAACCGAGGGAATGTTGCGGCTGGGAATTTTACATGGCCGCAAAGAAGATATCATCACGGGTTTGCACTACCGAAAATATTATCCTCATGGTGTCAGCCATTTCTTGGGAATGGATGTTCACGATGCGGGTAAGTATTTGGTGGGCAATGAATCGCGTAAATTGGAACCCGGTATGTCTTTTACGGTGGAGCCTGGATTGTATTTTCCGATTGATGATCAGGATTGTCCTGCGAAATTTCGCGGGATTGGGATTCGCATCGAAGACGATGTGGTTGTGACTCAAACCGGCTGCGAGGTTTTAACTGCGACTGCTCCGAAAGAGATTTCTGATTTGGAAAAGATCATCGGCACCAACTGGTCGGGAAAAATCTAACTTCGGTTTTAAGAATAAATTTCTGTGCGTATTTAAAATTTACAGACTTATCTAAATTAGAATTTAAACTAAACTGCTCTTGTTCCGCGGACGCGCATCCATGCGCTCTGGGCAAAAATTTTTCGACAGTAGTCGAAAAAACGGTTCCACCGAAGGTGGACAAACAGCAGACGCTTTTTTGAGCCGCTGCACAAGAACAATTTAGTTTAAATTCTAATTTAGATAAGTCTGTAAATTTTAAATACGCACAGAAATTTATTCTTAAAACCGAAGTTAGATTTGAGGTTTCCCTCCGGCATAAAGGGTGGCAGCCTACTTTTGGTGTTAGTTTAGATTAAATAGCTCAACTAAGTTAACACCAAAAGTAGGCTGCCACCCTTTATTTCTTTATTGATTTTGTTTCAAGTTTTTCCAGTAATGGCTTTCCTGTAGGCATTCTTGAAATTCTTTTTTAAATTTTTGCAGGCCTGGTTTTTTTTCTGGCCAGACTTCGTCTGTTGTTTTTAGTGCTATGGCGAAATTGCCTGAATAACTTAGCATCATCATGGCGTTTAGAAAATCATAGGGAAGGACTGGGTCATTTTCTTTTTCGAATGCTAATTTGATTTTATTTTTCAGTTTTTCCATCTGTCTGATGCTTGGGAAAGTTTTTTTCATTAAATTTGCTGCTACTTCGTATTGGCCATTTTTAAATTTTAAGACGACTCGGCCCCCGGGGGAATCGCCAAAAGATGTAAATATATAGTCAATGGCCCCATCATAGAATTCAATTTCTGGAAATCCGTCATTGTCTAGGTCTACCAATCGAACCGAAGAACTATTGGCTTCGACAGTGGTAATTTTCCTAAATTTTTTTCCTAATTCGAAGACATGCAAAAAGCGGCAGCAATGCGCCCCGCCGGTCCAGGTAGAGATCACAAGATTGGGGATTTTGTTTCCAGTTATGTCTTTTCCAGAATGTGGGTCTTTTTCTTTTAGAGATTCATCAAAGTTATTTCCGAAATAGTAATAATCACCAATTTCAGATTCTTCAAAAACTATATTTAAACCCTGTCTGATAGTTACTTTTCCAATAGAATCTGCACTTGGCTGCCAAATCGTCACTACGTAATTACCGAAATGCTTTTGTTCGAAGTTGCTATTGGTTTTGCTTAATGCTGAAAGTGAAAAAAATAAAATGAAGAACAACATTAGTGGACGTATATTATTCTTCACACGGGTTAAAGCGACGATCGCTTCCGATGTCGGAATAAAGATCACTTTCACTTCAATTTGTCCATTGCGCGCTTATGTTTTTTGAATGCCTTGCCAGCAGTTTTTAAAAACTCATCTGTGCTTACTGGAACCAATTGAATTGTCTGTGGTTCAGAAATAAATTTCGAAACCGCCATATTTACTAATTGAGAAAATTTAATCCCATTCGCCTCTAGATATTTTTCCACTTTTTCCTCCAGGTCATCTTCGAAACGAACAGTTTTTGGTAAACCCATAAAACCTCCTTTGTATTAAATATAATACAATTGTCTATAGGTAAACTATTTGATCCGCTCCTCGATAATTGAGGTTTAGTTCAAAATTAAGACCAAGCAGCGATCTGTCTTGTGCGGTTTAGCGTAACGAATATCGGACCACCTTTCCAGATTGGACTGAATCCGGAAATCGATTGCTCAATAAAATTCAGCAATCTTAAATTTAAATTTCAGTAGGCACTCAAATTGCTTTTGATCTGTGAATGGATATGAATTGTCGTGGCTTAAACTTTAAAAGCTTATGGAAGTTAGTATTTTGCCAAATATTGGCATTTGTATTTAATTTCGACATTGGGTCCAGTTATGCGGCAGAGACTTCTACTTCTGTCAGTCTTAACGGGCAGCTTGATCAAGATATTGTCGAGATTGATGTGCCAGAGCTTTTTACAAGCATGATGGCAACCCGAGTTCAGGTTGAAAGTGCATCGTCAGTATTGGTTCTTTATGGTAGGCTTGGCGCGAAATCTAAAAATTTCGGAATAGCAGCGTCAATGTCCCCAATTGCTAAAAAGGCAATCAAAGAAAAATTGGAACCTGTGGGATTTCAAAATCCTGTTTATTATCAGGATTCAAATGCAGAGCCAGATCGCCATGGGATAGTTAATAAATTCGGCAGCACTTCTGCGCAAGTGGAATGGTTAGTGGCAACGTTGAGATATACTTTGAAAAACCTTTCGCCATCGAAAAAGCTAATTGTAGGTGGGCGATCCACTGGATCGTCAATTATTTTAGAAGCATTGCACAGATATCTAAAATCAGGAGAATTTTCAGATGTATTTTCAAGGATCGATCATATTTTAATTATGGGTTTGGTGGATCATAGACCCGAGCAATTTAAGCTTTGGCGAGAAGCCGAAGATCAGTTTTTAAACAAACATGATTATTTTGATCAAACATCATCTGACATCGAGCCAGCGATTTACAAAGATATGGAATATGCCAACAGTCGAGCTGAATTTTCTGTTTTGAAAGTTCCCTCTGTTACCGTCATAGTTGGGATTAATGATCAGCTTACCTCGGCGCAGACACAAATTGCATTGGCTCGAACTATTTCAGATTTGCATCCGCAACTTTCGATGAACGTAGTGGTGACGGATACTTCGCACAATCCGGCCTCTTCAGTAGAATATTTAGATCGGAACGGGAAAACAATAGTAGTTAAAACGATGAAACGCCTTTCCCCCATACTGGCAAATATTTTTAGTCCGAATTATAATTCAGATGCAAAGGCGGGAATGTCATTGCAAATTCAACCCGAAGCAGAACATGCTTTCAACTCTTGCAACCTGCTTTATTGATAGAATTTCGACTTTGCCTATTCTACCCGAATAAAATTTTCGTCCAAAGTGCTTGGGGTTCTGGGTTTTCCTTGTTGTTTGTCGCCGCCGCCCGAGCGGTGAAGACGGATGTGTTTGCTTGAGATGACTTCTGAGTAGTAATCGTAAACTGTGTTTGGATTCGAGTTTTGTTGTTTTTCAAATTCTTCGCAATTTTCAAGTTTGTTATTATCTTTCGAGGATCGGTCAAGCTTTGTGTGGTTTATGGAAACTCTGATCAGATGAGTTGCATAGTCCATATAGTTTTTTTAGATTTCTCGTTGCGATCGAAAACTTTTTCGATTTTTCCAAACTCCGAATATCTGCATAGGGTTGGGTAAGGGATTTTTTCGCCATCACGTCCGACCTGTGCGGTGCTGATTTTTTGAAAAGTTCCGTCTTTATAAATAGTAAAAATTCCGCTTTGTTGCGAATCCATAAAAGTTCCAGAATTGGTTTTTAAAAAATCTTCAGTTATGACTTTTCCATAAAATGCATCGGGATCGTCGGAAATATTCTTGTTTTTATTGCAGCCTAGGTTAACTAGGCAGGCGGCGATTGTGACTATAGATATAAATTTCATTTTACTGTTTCCTTATTTAATTCGTTTTCTGATTGATTCGATTTCGCCGCTAAAGCCATCGGTGCAATTGGTCGCTTTGGTCGTCTCGACTAAATTTTTTGCTGAATCCAGTGACCAACGGAATTCTTGGTAAGTGCAAAATCCATGTTCAGCGGTTTTGAATCGGAAATTACTTTCAGTTTCGGTGACGATGATCGATTTTGCGTCGAAAGTGTAAATTTGACACGAGCTTTGTGGATAGCAAGGTCCATTTATTTTCCCGTTTAATTGCCAAACTAGACTCCACTTTTTTGGGTCAACGCAGGAAGAGTGACCTGCTTGTGGGAAACACATTCTTACTGCAAGCAATTCGCAGTTTTTTTGCGAAAATTCCATGTATTGAGATAAGCCAAGATCTGATTCGCTTTGAAATTTTCCGCTTAAATTGGGACACTGATCTGCTGCATTGGCGAATTGAATAAAACTTAACGTTAAGCTTACGAATAAAATTTTAGTAAACACAGACACTCCTTGTTAGTGATGTCTAAGTTTATGCGAAAGAAATTTTGTTTTTCAATCCAATTGATTTGTCGTATCGAGTTAAACAAATTTATGTTTCAAGCCAACCCATTGGCTTATCGAAGCTAAGATGCTAATTTCAAGGTTAGCAGTTCGCCAGTTGCGGCAATTATTTTAATAAATAGATCACATGAAATTCCAGCAAGTGCGCCATTTTTAATGGCGGAAACTTTAGATCGAGCGACACCGGATCGTTTTACAAGGTCATTTACGCTTAGTTCGGAATTCTTAATAGCCTGTGAGGCAATTTCTGAAAGCTGTGTCTTATATGTCATCAGTGCTTGATCGGAAGAAGATTCAATTCCTAGTGCTGTCGCCAGCTCTTTAGTATTACGGGCGACAGAATATTTCTTTTTATTTTTTTTCATTTGCTAGCTCCTTAATAAAAGTTGCGAGTCGTTTTTTACCTGTTTCAATCTCATGCTTTGGCGTCTTTTGACTTTTCTTTTTAAAGCAGTGGAAAACCAAAAGACCCAAGTCAGTTTTTAAAATATACAAAGCCCGGTAAATTCCATCTGGACCCTTAAGGCGAATCTCAAAACAACCAGAGGCTACTGACTTCATCGGTTCTGTATCAGGATAACCAACCTGATTGCCTTTTTGAAGCTTAGTCAGAATTGAACCAAGGTCTTTTTTAATTTCCAAAGGCCAATCAAGAATTTCCTTGCGGGCCGGGTCAGAAATTAAAACATGTAGATACGGCCAGTCTCGTTGTAGCTTCATACTGCTTTTGACTATGTCCCTTTACGGGGACATAGTCAAGCTTAAAAAGTAAACTAGCTAAACAAATTTGTGTTTTATCCAGCCCAGCTTTTCTGCGGTGTTCTGCAGTTCTTGTTCGGTCTTGAAAATTCGGTCATCGGGGCGGGCTGAACAGATTGCCAGTTTGAAATCTGTGGCTAGGTCGATCAACTGATAGTCGCTCATGGTGTTGCCGGCGGCTAAAAAGGGTTTTTGGTTTTTTGTGGCGTTTAGGAATGCTTTGGCTTTGCCTTCCTTGTGGGTGATTTCGCCTTTTGCGATTTCCGTCAGGATTCCATTTTCAATCTGAGTTTCGATACCGATGACATTTTCGGCGGGAATTCCTAAAATTTTTGCTCCGGGCACCACGGCCCATTTTACCGAAGCCGTTATGACCCAAACTTTGACATTGTGTTGATGCAAAAGTTCGATCAGTTTTTTTTGTTCGGGGAAAATCGGCACTTCGGGGATTTTAATCAGCGAGGCTTCGGCCCAATCTTCGATCTGCTGCAGTTTTCTGCCCTTGTAAATCTGGGCCAGCCATAAATAGGCGTCGTGGGGATGCCTTGCTTTATTTTCGCGGTAATAGTTCCATGGATCTTCCGGTAAATCGACCCACTGGTTGTCGATGGTGGTTTGGAAAAAGTTTTCGCCCAAATCCATATCCCACAAAGTTCCATCGGCGTCGAAAGCCGCATGCAAAGGGGATTTTGTTGAGTTTTTTTGTAAAAAACTTTCAATTTGGTTCCAGAATGTAACCGGATATGTTTCGTAAGCAGAATTTATAATTTCAGACATAAAATTAACTTACTCACCTTACTTGGACTTGACAACTTTCGCGCACATGGACTCAATAAAATCTGTGTCACTTTTTTTTAGAATTTTGCAGTCTGCAGATCTTGATGAAGTTTTAGAATTCGAGCAAAAAAAATTGCTGGAACTCGTAACTGACGACAATGAACGCACTTTTCAAAGTTGGAGTGCTCGGTGGCGCAAAGAATCCTTGGAACATTATCTGAATTTGGGCTGGAGCTTTATCGCCCGCGACCGGGAAATGCCCAGTGCCCATTCCGACGAAGGCCTGATTGTGGGATATTTTATTGCGCAGCCTTTTTTATTTTTGGAAGGCAACACCCAGACTTTGTGGGTTGAACACTTGGCTTATTCTTCCTTGCAGGCGCGTGATTCACTGTGCGAACTGGCCTGCAAGTTGTCCCGTGAAAAACATTTTCAACAGGTATTATTCCCCAATAACTCGGGCGTTGCCAATTCTGTGGCGGTTTTCAAAGCCGAGCCTTGGCAGACGCAGGCTTTGCGAGTTAAAACCACTAAGTAATGGAAACAAATAAAACGCATCGATTGCGAAACTTTTCTTGGCGCGAACGCGAAGAAAATTTAATCAAATTGCAGCAGCAGGAATTCGATCTGCTGATCATCGGCGGCGGAGTCAACGGCGCAGGCATTGCTCGCGATGCCAGTCTGCGCGGAATGAAAGTCGCCTTGGTCGAAGCCAGCGATTACGCCAGCGGAACATCGTCGCGTTCCAGCAAATTGGTTCACGGTGGAATTCGTTATTTGGAAAATCTGGAATTTAAGTTGGTGTTCGAAGCCTTGAACGAGCGCACAAAATTATTTGAAATGGTTCCGCACCTGGCGCATCCACTGCGATTTATGATTCCGATTTACGATTCCAGCCGAGTCGGGGCTTTTAAATTGGGTTTAGGTATGTGGGCCTACGACATGCTGGCGGTTTTCCAGTCCCCAGAATTTCATGAGTATTTAAGTTACCACAATACGATCGAACGCGTAGGGATTTTAAACAATGTTGGTTTAAAAAGCAGCTTTGTGTATTCCGATGGTTATATGGACGACGATCGTTTGGTGCACGAGACTTTGCGGTCGGCTCATGCAGAAGGTGCTGTCTTGGTTAATTATGTTAAGGCATCTGATATCGCGATGACAGATGGGAAAATTTCCTCCGTTCAGATTTCTGATCAATTGTCTGCGCAAGAATTTTATGTGCGCTGCAAACATGTAATCAGTGCTGTCGGCCCGTGGACGGATCAATTGGGGCAAGAATTATTTAAAAAATGGAAAAATGTTTTGCGCCCCACCAAGGGCGTGCACTTAACTTTTTCCAAAGACCGAGTCGCTTTGGATTGTGCAGTGGTAATGGCGGTGGAAAAAAGAATTGTGTTTGCAATTCCGCGCCACGAAATGGTGATCATTGGAACAACGGACACAGATTATCCAGGAGATCCCGCGCAGGTTGCAGTTGAAAACGAAGATGTCGAATATTTACTGGGTGTCGCCAATCAATATTTCCCCGGCGCGAGATTAACCCGCGAAGATATATTAGCTGCATATGCCGGCGTGCGACCCTTGGTAAAAGACGAAAACGATACGCCAGGAAAAACCAGCCGCGAACATGTAATCTGGAATGACGAACGCGGCATTACTTTTATCGCCGGCGGAAAATACACAACCTACCGTTTAATTTCCCAGCAGACGGTGGACAAAGCCCTGCATGCCTTTCCGATCGAAGCCCGAACAAAATTCCTTAGTGCAAATTCCGAACGCGCACTAAACCCGTGGACGGATTGGGAATCCTATCAGTCAGCAAAAAACCAAGTCCTGCACCGCGCAGAAGAATTCGGACGAGCCCCCGAATGCGTTCAACAATTGATCGACAGATATGGACTAGAGGCCGTAGAAATTCTAAAAACCGCGCCCGCAGAATATTCCTATTGGCAAATCGAGGCGCTGCAAGCAATTCAAACAACCCAATGTTTAAACTTAATCGATTTTTACACCAGACGAGTGCATTTATTCCTGGCCGAACGCGATCACGGTTTGGGATTGATCGAAGAAATTTCTTCGGTATTCTGCGAACATTTGGGATGGGATATGAAAAAAGCTGCCGAACAAAAAACCAGGCTGCTGAAATATTTTTCGGATGAGTTAAGAAATATAAGTTGAGGCCCAACACTAATCCCGCGAACTCACGCAGCCAGAAAAAAATCGTCGATCCAAGCATCGTGCCGGCCCCGACCCAGTCCTACTCCTAAACTCAGGATCGCGCTAATCGCGCCTGCGGTTGTGTTTTCCGCAAAGCAGCCGCAAATTTTCCACCGAGTGATCGCCCAGGTGTCGGAATGGTTGGATGTGATCCAGCTGAATTTGATATTTCGATCCGCAATTTTTTTTCGATTGTGGGTCGATAAATTGACAACAGCCCTGATCGCGATTCCAAACAAGATTTTTGATTGCGGTCGGAATATGGCGGGAACGTTTTTTACGATCACTACTGGCGGTCACGGCACCAACATCAAAAGTCTCTTTGTAAGGATTGCCAGTTCCGGCGTCGGCAATGCTCTGGTTAAAATCGATCTGAGGTTTCAAGGATTTGTTTTCCGAAGTCGCCTCAGATTGTTTTTCGGAAGCATTTTCTGATTTCTTGCGAAGTCTTTTTCCAGGTTTACTCTGATCCAGCTGTCGATGTAGTTTCTCGACCATAACTTTATAGAACTGAGCCTGGGTCATATCAGGATTTTGGTGCGACAGCCAAAGTTTCAGTTCATCCATTTTTGTTTTTGTATCGGCGTCGATGACAAAACGAAGTTCTGTTAAATTTTCTGATAAGGCTTTTTCCAGCTCCATTGATTTAAGGCAAAGCTCGGGCGCTATTTTAAATAATTCCCTTTCAGCTTCGCGAGCGGATTTGTTCTCTAATTTTTGATAAAGTTCGGTTTTTTCTTTCAAAGATATCTTCTGCTTTTGGTCATTGGCTTTTTTCCGCAAGAAACTTTGTGCTTGCGATACGACAGATAGATTTAAACTGCCATCCGCAATTTTTTCCTTTAATTCTGGTATTTCTGAAATCGCGCGAGCCGCCTGAATCCTGCGCATGGCAGATGTCGGTTCGTATCCCAGATCTTTCGTAACGAAATCGAAGATCGATCCGTAACCAGAATCTAGATATAATTTTCTTCGATCAACTTCAGCAATCAGTTCGATCACTTGCAAAGTCAAATTTTGTTCGGCTTTGGCGGCTTGCCGAATTTGAACCAGAAGTGCGCGATTATTTAAAGATTTTATGGACTGAATTTCACTGGAAAAATCAAATGCTTCTTCACTGGAGAAATTACTTTTTAAATCCAACATACATCCTCATTTCTACTTCGTATTGCGAAGTAGAAAAAACTTACCATGGGTTTTTAAAATGAAATTTCAGGGTTTTTCTAAAACAAGAATGCAGGAAATAAATTGGCATTTAAACGCGCAATCTGAACAATTGCCGACAGACCTAAGTAGTTTGCACAAAAACTTATTCCTATGAAAAATAAAGCTAGACTAGGCGAATTTAAGATCAAAAAAATGCCGTCAAATATAATTTTATTTTAACGCAATCAAGCTCAGGTAAATAATTTAAAAAGGAATTTTTAATAAAAATTCTTTTTTTGTGATGCGAATAACAAAAACGTGGTCGTCTGCAGGTTCGGAAGAATATTTCTTATCTGCCTCAAGTCCAATACAAGCCGATCGTTACCGACGCAGGAATTTTTTTGCAGAATCGCGCCGGCAATTCCGCTGTCGGAAACACTTGTTCCTTATTCGATTTGAAATTATTTGCACAAGCGCTCGCCGTTGTCCCTAAGTTCCACAATTCAATTCATCTCGCCCCAACATCTGCTCGCAGCTCTACCCCCACTAACGCGGCCCACTTCCTGCATCACAATAAGTGAAACTACTTGTTAACGAATTAAACGGAAGGCCGTCGATTATGAAAGCTTTAAAAGTGACCCAATTTGTTCGATTGACCATTTCTTTGACAGTTTTATTTTCGCTGACTGCTTGTAACAAAGACAGTGGCGGCGGTCGTTCAGCGCCTCCTCCTGCACCCGCGTCACCGAATGCTCAGACACCGGTTTTGGATCGCAATGGTAAACCTACTGGTCGCAATAAATCTCAGGATCATGTTCGCGTTCGTCGTTATCAAGAATGGACTGCTGATGTTGCAAGCGAAGACGGTAACCGGCAAGCTCGTCCCGATCGCAATGGAATCTACCAAGGTCGCATCGCGGGACCAAACTATAATCAACCCGGAAACTTCCCAAACCAAAATCCAAATATGATGCCCATCAATAACGGCGCAATTCCTTCGGGCAGTCGCAACGGTTCCATTCGTGCGGATTCAGCAGTAAACCCAAATTCAGTTCCAAACCGCATTCGCAGTGCTGATGAGTCGCCAAAAATATTAGACCAACAAGGTTTAGATCCAGATGTTCTGCCCGTTCCACCTAACGAAGTGCGCAGACCTCAATCGGTTATCAGCGACAATAATGGCAATCAATTTCCACCACCCAGCAACAACAATTACCGAGATACAGATTTCGACGACGACGAAGAAACCATCGTTCGAACCGAAGATGACAATTACGAACGAAACTTTTTTATCGAGGCTATCGCAATAGGTTTCGCAGACGAAGACGGCGTTAACGAAAGGCGAGAAATCCAGTTACCGGCAAAGAACCAAACTTTGCATTTTGGTTCGATCCACGCTGGAGGTGCGCGCCGAAAAATTACTTTGATCGTTACTGCTCAGGGTAAAAATGATTTTGCTCCGACATTGGAATGGCAAATCGAGGGCGGCGGTCAGATTTACAAGGCGGAAACTTTAGGAAAAGAAGAATCGCGTTTAAAAATTGGCAATACTGCCGAAGGCTGGGGACTGGTTGTTTCCGCTTTTAATAATTTCGAAGCTGGCAGCACAGCGCCGACACCGCCAGCAAAAAATGTTTCCTGTCATCTTGAAGATCTGGGTTCGTTCCGCGGCGATCAAAAAAGAATTCCTTTGCAATCGGACCCGACCATTGCGACCAAAGAACTGCAAAAAGTCGCTTTGATCAAAGCCTCGGCTGCGGATCGCAGTGTTTTTGGCGTGCGCTATGGCCGACCCGATGGTCGAACTGCTGAAACAGAGCATTTGGATATCGTGGCGAAACTTCGCAACGACGAAAAAGTCGTATTTCATGCACTGGGCGCCGTCGAACATCTGAATGTCAGTTACGGCGGGATCAATACGCGAACCCCATTTAGCATGGATTGCGCAAGCGTCGAAGAAAAATAAAACTTAAATTTCGCCAGCTGATGGTTTGACTTCGGCTTGCCGAAAACTCTATGCTTAGGGTCAGAGGCAACATGAATTTTTTTGATAAGATTTCAGATTATTTTTCAAATGATATTGCAATTGATTTGGGCACTGCAAATACTTTGGTTTTCGTCAAAGGTAAGGGAATTATTTTGGACGAACCATCGGTTGTGGCCGTGCAAAGAAATTACCGCGGATTGCAAAACCGAGTTCTGGCCGTCGGCAAAGAAGCCAAAGATATGTTGGGGCGAACTCCGGGCAGCATCGTGGCCATTCGCCCGATCAAAGATGGTGTGATCGCCGATTTTGAAGTGACACAATCCATGTTGAAATATTTTATTTCCAAAGCCATGGGCGATAAAAAAAGTTTGATTCGCCCGCGCATTATTATTTGCGTTCCTTACGGCATCACCCAAGTTGAAAAACGTGCGGTCAAAGAAGCCGCGCAATCCGCCGGAGCCCGCGAAGTTTATTTGATCGAAGAACCCATGGCAGCCGCCATTGGTGCGGGTTTGCCAATCACGGAACCCAGCGGAAATATGGTTGTTGATATGGGCGGTGGAACCACCGGTGTTGCTGTGATTTCTTTGGGCGGAATTGTGTATTGCAAATCCATCAAAGTCGCCGGAGATAAATTTGACGAAGCCATCGTGAACTATGTGCGCAGACAATTTAATTTATTGATTGGCGAGCGCACGGCTGAAAATATTAAAATCCAAATCGGCAATGCTTTTCCTTTTGAAGAAGAACGCACCATGGAAATCAAGGGTCGAGATCTGGTGGCGGGTGCTCCAAAAACTATAGAAATTACAAGTTCGCAAGTGAACGACGCGCTGATGGACCCACTGGCCGAAGTGGTCGATGCTGTAAGAACTGCACTGGAAAAAACTCCCCCCGAGCTGGCCTCGGATATTGTGGATAATGGGATCGTTTTAACAGGCGGAGGCGGACTTTTGGCGAACCTCGACGTTTTACTGCGCGAAAGGACTGGTTTACCAGTGTCCATCGCGGAAGATCCTTTAAGTTGTGTGGTTCTTGGTTCAGGAAAAGTCCTCGATAACCTGGATCTTCTGCGCCAACTTTGTATAGAATAGAAGATGTGACATTTTCTACAGTTAAGGAATCCATTCCTTTATTTTTCTTTTTATGTTTTTTGGATGACCAAAAAGCTTTTCATTCTGCGATTCGTTCGCAGCAGGCTTTTGAAAAAATTAAAAAAAAATATCCCGAACAAGATGAAACGATTTCTTTGATCCAGGCACAAGCCCAAGGTTTGCAATCGTTCAAAGATTTTTTTGCACAAAAAACTCAGAAATTTTCTTACGACTTTGGTTGGATGATTCCCAAAGAATTGGATTTAAACGCCTGGCGGAATTTTCAAAAAAATACTTCGATGGAAGAAATCTGTGTGGTGATCTGGACATCTATTTTTGGATTTTCCTCCCAGCAAGTTTCCGAAGCCTTAGGACTTAGTGACGGCACGGTTCGTTACCGATTAAGCAGGGGCCTGCAGAAAATCGGAGCAGGATTGTGAAAATTCCTTGGATCAAAAAAGGGCAAACCGATCTTACGGCATTTCAAGCTGAAGAACTTTTATTTGATTATATCAAAAAAAGTTTAAGTCTAGATCGCAAAAAAGCCGTCGATCAGCATTTGCAAAACAGTGCAGATTTAAAAAAATCCTTGGCCAGAATTCAAAAAGCCATTGCCTACACTCAGGATTTAAATCGAATTCATGTCAGCACAGCTTTGATTGAACAAGTGCAGCATGAAAGTCAGTCTTTGATAAGTTTATCAAAAAAATATTTAAAGCAACCCGAAGTCCAATTTTGGTTTTGGTGGGGCAGAGCCTTATCTGTGTTTTTAATTTTTGTTGGTGGTCTGTCTTTTTTCCCTTGGGAAAAACTGCGATCAAAAGGTGGAAATACTTCCGCGGTGATGGTGGAAATGGATCGCAGCAAGGATTCCCAATTCGCCACTGCAGAATCTTTGCCTGCGGCTGCGGATAAGCCCAAAGTAGAAGCAGCAGCTGAACGAGAAATTGCTTCGACCAAACCAGCAGCGCCTGTAGGGAAACCCAAAGAGACCGTCAATGTTGCTGCGTCAAAAGCTCCTGTTGAACAAGGGTTTTTATATCGTGGGGAATTATCCACTTCGGAAGTGGATCGCATTTCTGATGGAATGGTCGCAAAAATTGTGGACCTGGGCGGGCAAAAGGCTGGGGCTGTTGAATTGGGTTGGAAAAAAACTTCGCGTCAGGCCTATTTCCATTTTACCATTCCACAAAGAAGTTTGGTGGATCTGGAAACTTATTTAAAGCAAGAAGGTTTAATTCTGCGCAAAGAAAAGCATTCAAAGATAATGCCTGCTGGGACAGTGCGGGTAATTCTGACGGTGGATGAAAAGTGATTGGCAAGCGGCCCGAACGATCGTTGCGCACAATTCTACTTTTATGGTTTCTAGTTTTTTCGGTTGTTCCAATTTCTATTTTTGTTAATTACTCGCTGATGTATTTTGAAAAAGCATTGGACAGAGAACTGACCCAGCGCCTGGGTTCGAACGCACGCGAAATGAATTCGATCCTTGCGGAAACACTTTTTCAGGTGCGACAAAGACGGGATGTTTTTTTCCGCGACAACCTGATTTCCTTTTCAGAAAAAGGGCGCGCGCAGCCACAACAGCGCAGTTTTAAAAGTTCAGAATCAATCGAAATTGAAAAATTGCAACGATCAGCTCAAGAAATTTTAAAAACGGATTTGTCGACGATTTACCGATTCTATAACCGCGAAGGCCAGCTGGTTTCGTCGATTTTAAAGGGCAGCGAAATTCAGATCTTTGAACCTAAAACCCAAGCTGTTTTTTTGACTGAAAAAATAGTTGCAGGTTTAAAAACCCAAAGGGAAGTTTCTGCCGTTGATTTTTCAACACGGGACCAAGTTCGCCTTTCCTTAATTTCAAGACTGCGGGCGGGTAAAAAAGATTTGGGATATTTTCAACAGATCGTTATATTCGGATCTGACTTTGCATCGCGCATCCAAAAAAGATTAAAAGCAGAAGTGATTGTTTTTCGCGAAGGTTACGATTTGATTTTATCCACCTTGCCAGAAATGTATCGCAGCACACCCGATGAAATTAAAAAGAAGTGGAGTCTGTGGTCCGAAGGCAGTTTGCTGGAAGTGATTTCTGAAAAAACTCCTTATGGATTCGAAATGTTTCAAATCAACTGGGGTGACAGTGCTTTACAAATTGCGCTGGGTGCATCGAAAGCAGATACCAAAGAAATTTTACGCACCATTAACTATACTTTTTTAGGCGGATTGGCCGTGGTGATTATTTCTTTGTTGATCACTGTTTATTTGGTTTCCAGTTTTGTGTTGAAACCACTGTATCAATTGATCGGGGCCCTGCAGTCTTTTGAAACTCAGGAACAGGCTGTAACTGTTGCTATGAAAAATAATACCGAAATTGGTTTACTGGCGGATTCATTCAACGAAATGAGTCGCAAAATTCAGTCAACCAGATCTGAACTTAAGAAAAAAATCACGGAACTAGAAAAATCCAATTTCGAGCTAATGGATACACAAACTAAATTAGTGCATTCAGCAAAAATGGTCAGCCTTGGACAATTGGTGGCGGGTGTTGCGCATGAATTGAATAATCCCATCGGATTTATTTACAGCAATATGACACATCTAAGGGATTATTCAAAAAAACTTTTGCAGTTGATTGAAACCACCGAAAAACATCCAGAAAAAATCGCCGAAGAAAAACTGCAAATCGACTACGATTATATTGTCAAAGATCTTCCGAAACTGATCACTTCATGCGAAGACGGCGCACGTCGAACGCGTGACATTGTTTTGGGCTTGCGCAATTTTTCACGTTTAGAAGAAGCCCAGTTATCGGAACTAGATGTGCATGTCAGTTTAGAAACAACCTTGCAGCTGCTGCAGGGGGAAATTAAAAATCGCATCGAAGTTCATAAAAATTTCGAGCCCATTCCAAAAGTTTGGTGCTATGCAAGTCAAATCAACCAAGTGTTTATGAATATTTTATCCAATGCTGTGCAGGCAATTTCTGGCAATGGGCAAATTTGGATTGCAACAAGTGTGGTCAAAGACAAATCCGGCACGGTGCAGGTTTCCATTCAGGATTCAGGCAGTGGAATGGCGCCAGAAATTTTAGAAAAAATCTTTGACCCATTTTTCACCACCAAAGGCGTTGGGCAGGGCACGGGACTGGGTTTAAGTATTTCCTACGGAATCATCCAAAAACATGGCGGGGATATTCAGGTTAAATCACAAGTCGGCATCGGCACCGAGTTTTTAGTAACGATTCCCCTGGTCGCCAGCAAAAATATAAATTAAATAATTTTTCCGGCCCTTTCACAGACCGCAAAAAAAGAAACAGTTGTTCAGCAATTTACATCCAGACTTTACTTATACATGTAATAATAAAGTAGCACTTTATTATTACAAAATAAGCGGGAGGACAGTCCAATCGATACAACTTGCCGTTACCTATGGTTATCGATTAAAAGCAATGAATGCTAACTGAGAAAAGTCTGCAATTTCAACTTCGGTCTTTTTTCACCGAAATTACCATGGCCAGGGGCGAGCAATACTTTCTGTCACAAGCATTGCGTCGATTCGAATATAAAAATAAAATTGCAACGGCCTATGTTTTGGGAAAAAGCTTTTATCAAGTTAAAATAGACTTTTCTAAGCCTGACCAAACCCTGCGTTTAGCAGCAGAGTGCAACTGCCCAGCATTTGATAAACGCAATTTTTGCAAACACCTGTGGTGTTTAATTCTGAAAATGGATGAACAGGAAATAAATCCAAACATCGAGTGGGGCCAAGCCTCGGCTCCTGTCCCAGCAAATAAAGTTAAATCTGGAATTCAAACTGCACCCATGCAGACGCGCGACTGGCGGGAACTGCAAAAAAATGTTTCGGCCGCACAAAGCTCATCGAAAAAATTAAGACCGGGATTGCAGCCGATCCTTATTCTGGAACAGCATCCCTTTGATGCATCCTTGCTGCGATTCCATTTTTTCAGCCTGGATGAGTCGCAGAAAAATCCTTTGTTAAGACCCCTTATGATGCCAGCACGCGGTGAATTGAATGTTCAAGATACGCAACTGAAATCCAGCATTGAAACCATCAATATGCTAAGCGGTTCTTCGACCGAACGAATGGCGCAACGATTTAGTTATCAACGGCAGAATTTATTTTTCCGCGATATTCCAGCGTCGGCCTTAAGTTTAATTCTGGAACCACTGCTGTCGACGCGGAAAATATTTATATCTAAGGCCGCAGCATTAAAACCCGATGCTTTTCTGAAATTCTGCCAGCTGGACCAATTTCAACTGAAGGTTCAAGAAAAACCTTCGGGGGGGTATTCGGTTTCAGCGGTTGTGTCCCTGGAACAAGAAATTTCTTTCAAAGAATTTTCCTTGTTTGCCGAGCCTAATTTTTATGTCTGTGGAAATATTTGTGGATTTATGCAAAAGGAATTGGAAGAAAATTCTTGGGTCAAAGAATTGTCTGAAGGTGATTTTGATGTTTCGGCCGCAGATACGGAAGCTTTTCTAGAAGCATTGGTTAGTCAAAATTTGCCTTTTGCATTACCACCAGCCTTGGATTGGCAAAAGCAAACGCTGACGCCAACTTTGCATTTAAATTTGCGTTCTGATTCGCGGTCCCCAACTCGGTTTATCGTCGAGGCTGAATTTAAATACGGCACGAAATCGGTTCCTGCGGATTCATTGCAGACCATGATTGCCGATGCAGAAAATAAAAATTTCATCGTCCGCGATACTACAGAAGAAAAACGTTTGATCGATCTGATTCAGGCAAATCTGCTGCCTGATCCCAAAGAACTGGATCAGTTTTTTCTATTGAAACGCGATCTGCGAATTTTCGTTGAATTTGTTTTTGGTTTTGGAATTTCGCTGACGATCGAACGCCAGAAAATCCAAAATGAAATTGATTTTAAAATCAATGTCAGTTCCGGCCTGGATTGGTTCGATGTCGAAGCCCAGGTGCAGTTTTCCGATCGCTGGGTGAAAATCCCAGAAATTTTACGGGCCATAAAAAAAGGCGAAACCTTTGTGCCCCTGCCAGATGGATCCATGGGTTATCTCGAGAAAAAAACCATCGATCGACTAGAAAAACTGGCACTTTTTGCTGATGCAAATAAAAATGGCCTTAGGTTTTCACAATCTCAAAGCATTCTGCTGAATTCTATATTGGATTCAGAATCCGGCATTCAAATGGATAAGAAATTTTCCGACATTCGCGAAAGAATCCAAACTTTCGACGGCATAAAAAAAGCAGAAGCCTCAAAAGATTTTGTCGGCAAACTGCGCAGTTATCAAAAAGAAGGTTTGGGTTGGCTGCAGTTTCTGCATTCGTTTGGGCTGGGCGGAATCTTAGCTGACGATATGGGTTTGGGGAAAACCATTCAGTGTTTGGCCTTCCTGGATCAGCGACGTCTGCAAAAGAAAAACCTAACGACATTGATCGTTGCACCAAAGTCTTTGCTGGAAAATTGGCAATCGGAAGCTTTGAAGTTTACTCCAGAACTGAAAGTTTTAATTCACTCGGGACTTGGAAGAAAAAAAACAACCGAATCCTTCGCAAAATCCAATATTGTTGTCACCACTTACCAAACCATGCTGCGTGATTTTGAATTTCTAAAAGAAATCGAATGGGATTGCTTGATACTGGATGAGGCTCAGGCGATAAAAAATCCACAGGCCTTGATTGCCAAAGCAGCCAAAGCGCTGAGTGCTGAATTTAAATTAGCACTGACCGGCACGCCCATCGAAAATTCTATTCAAGATCTTTTTTCAATTTCTGATTTCGCCAATCCGGGATTTTTAAATGGCAGAAACAGCAGCGCCAATTTAAAAATAGATCAAGAAACACTTGGCATGCTGACTCGTGCATTTAAGCCGATTATTTTGCGTCGGACAAAAACCCAAGTGCTGAAAGACCTGCCGGAAAAAGTTGAACAAACTATTTTTGTCGAACTTGAACCCAAGCAAATGAAAATTTACAATGACTTAAAAAAATTCTATCAAAGTCAGTTGATGACAGAAATAAAAACGGTGGGAATACAAAAATCTCGCATAAAAATTCTGGCGGCTTTGTTAAGATTGCGGCAAGCAGCCCTGCATCCGGGGCTGATCGATCCGCAGTTTTCGGATTCAGAATCGGCTAAGTTTAATATTTTATTTGAAATGCTGACGGAAATCATAGCCGAAGGAAATCGCATTCTTATTTTTTCGCAATTTACTTCACTGCTGTCCCTGCTGAAAGTAGAATTGAAGCGTAGAAAAATTAATTTCTGTTATCTGGACGGCAAAACCAAAAACCGTCAGGAAGTGATCGCTGATTATAAAAACAATCAGTCTCCCATATTTTTACTTAGTTTAAAAGCCGGGGGCGTGGGTTTAAATTTAACCGAGGCGAATTACGTTTTCTTGCTGGATCCCTGGTGGAATCCTGCGGTCGAAGCGCAAGCGATTGACCGGGTCCACCGCATTGGCCAAAAAAACGGAGTTAACGCCTATCGCTTGGTTGCAAAAAATACGGTTGAAGAAAAAATCATCGAATTGCAAAAAGCGAAAAAGAATCTATCTGAAGATGTGCTTGGCAACAGCGATAATTTAGTCAGAAATTTATCAGCGTCGGATATTGAGAATATTTTTAGTTAAACTGTCATCAGATTATTTGGGTTGTCAGAAGCAGCTGCATGCCTTGCAGGAGCCAGCACTCCAATTGCCTGGACAGGTTGCATTGCCACAAGTGCAAACTGGAGCGAGGTTGCTGTCATCATTATAAGTTCCGCAGCAGACTTCGTTTGAAACAGGACCGATATTTGTTTCTCCGGCATTGCATCTTGAGGGTCTTTGCACATAACTATTCAAAGGATATCCCAACAAGGCAGTTAGCTTCTTGCAAGTTGGTAAGCATTGGCCGTTAACCACAGTCCAATCTGGCGGAAGTTGGGTTGCATCGCATGGAGTAGGTGCTGCGGTTCGTTTGAAACAACTCATCACATCGTAGGCAGGTTCCCCCGAAGGATTAAAATTAATAATCTGTTGTTGGGTTGGATCAATCGGCCCGTTCTGACCGCCGAATTGACCGGCTGCTAAACCTTGCGAGGCCGCAATAATTCCACAACTGGGTAAACATTGTTGCAAGCCAGAATCAAACTGCCAATCAGGAAAAACTTTACCAGCAGGGCATGAAGTTGCTTTACAACAAAAGGGCGCATCGAATGTCTGACCAAGATCCGTCATTCCTAATCCCGCACAACTGGCAGCTTGCGCAGTTCCGCCCAAGCTACTGCACGAAGGTAAGCACTGATTATTTACAACACCCCAGTCGGGTGCCAACTGAGTAGTGGGATCACAAACCGAATTAATCGGTGTCGCGCAATTTAAAGACGTAGCACCAAAACTTGAAAATCCAATTTGTTGGGCACCGTTGCAAAGGCTTTGACCAGGAACTCGGCACAAAGAATTTCCATTATTACTTTTTCGCACGCTGAACAAGGGCCCGAAAGTGGGACCGGCGCATTCCCCACTTGCAAAGGGGGCACATTGAAATTTCTTCAAAGTAAAATCATACGAGGTTGCAATTTCACCCGGTTTACATGGCTGTCCAGTTACAAGACCTGGTTGAGATAGCAACGACGATGGAATTTCATAACTGGAAGTTGGTGCAGGCATAGCATTCGTGGCAGGATTGCGAATAATCGATTTTACAACTGAACTTACTGAGGAGCAGTAGAGAGTTGTGCAGTGAAGAGTTAAGACCCACTGGGTATCATACCAACATTTGGGATCAGTGTTTCCAGGGACGCAGTCCGCATTTGCCATCACTTGTGCGCCGGTAAGAATATAGTCCTTGCCGTTCAACTCTTGGCACCCTGGCCGATCATTATCAATATTAAGGCAAGATCCGCCACAGACCTGAACATTATTAATAAGCGGACAAGGTGCTGAGTCTGGGAATTCAGCTTGAATTAACTGATTTAAAACCAGACTAACTTTGGCGGGATCGCGGGCAATAATGTTTTGCAAATTATTGGCAGAACGAATTTCAGCCAGCTTGGAGACGGTGTTTTGATTTTTCAAAGAATCATAAAGAACTTTTCCAGCACTAAGAAAAACAACAGACATGATTGCGGTTGCAACCATAACTTCAATTAGTGTAAATCCAGATTTATTTATTTTTTGCACACTCAATGTATCGGTTTAATGGATAAAATTATAAAGACTTTCCGATCAAATCTATTTTAAACCGACTAATTTTTCGACAGTGTTTCAATTTGATTGCATGCGGCCAATTTTTCTCGATCTGAGACAAACTACTTAAAACTATTAAGCCTTTTCAAGAAAAATGCCGATATTAATGACAGACAAAAAGGGGACCTTCTTGCAAATGAAATTTCGTTTGGGAAATTCCGGTGTAACCATCACAGAAGTATTAATTGCTTCTGCGATTTTTTCTATGGTGGCATTAGGTTCGGGTGCTTCGTTTACTTTTTGGGGTAAGAACCGACAAAAATTAGAAATTCACGACAATATGACCTTCGTTGAATCCAATATTATCGCTGCCATTGCTGCCCCGGATACCTTTGCAAATGTCAGTGTGGGTGGAAATCGCACTTTGTTGGATTTAATGAAAACAACAGTACCAAATAATACTTTTCCCATTCGGCAGGTGAACTTAGTGATTCCATTGGGACACGGACAGGCCAAAATTAATCAGACACAATTAGAAGTGACTGCAGCTTTTGGTGACCCATCAACGCGTAGGGTTTATATAGAAAATAATTTTAATGCGGATCTAAGTAAGTGCACAAACTGTGACAGTAACAATGCAGCTTATTCAATTTCTATGGCCATTGTTCCAGAGGCAGCAGGCACTATTTATAAGTATGGAATTCGCTATAGCATTTCAACGAATCCAGCTTTGATGCCTACGGTAGTTTACAGCAATCAAGACGGCAGTAATTCTTCCCAATTGTATGTGCCTCGTGGAGTTTATGCGGACGCGATGACCATCGGTCGTTTCAATTGCAATCAGCCCGGCGAAATTTCTTTGTTCAAAGTGGATCGATTGAATCACCAGGTAAATTGTGTGCGATCCGTCGTTCCCCAAACAACGATTTATCCTCCTGCTGAATACAATGTTCCTTATAAATTTCCGAAAGAACTTAAGGTGGTTGGTGTCGATTCTGGTTTTACCGAGGATTTATTGGTGGATTTCAATTATCAATCTATGGCTGCCAATGCAAAATGTGACCCTGGTTATTCTTTGGTCTCGATTGATATGAATGCGCTTGAATCCGGTAACCCTAGCGAAGATTTACTTTGCACTTATCAAAAAATGAATGCATCCGCACCGCAGTTTGTGGCTGCTGCAGACTTAGTCGGCAGCACCGGCGGAATCAGTGCGCAGCTGTGTCCCTATAATTACAAAGTTTTTTTACCTAATGGATTTAATTCAGGTGGAACATCGAGCGTTCGATATAGTTTAGGAAGTTCAACCTCGAAAACTTGCAAAACTTGTGACACCTGTGCTGAGGATACATTTCCAAAAGTGACGGCTGTCATTGCCAACGGGGACACAACCAATCCGATGACTGCCGCAAGTTTTACTTCAAATAATAATTATTTGCGCTTGGATCTTAAGATTCAAGAAGGCTGCGGATCACAATGGCAAGGCCAACTTTCCGGTGTGGATTATCAATGTTTAATTGATACCACTAAAATTACGCTAATTAGAAAACCCGCAACCCTGCAAAGAATCGGCGGTGGTCAGTGAAATTAAACCAAAATGGTTCGGCCATAGTATGGGCACTAGTGACAATGGGAATTGTTACTTCGGTGACTGCGGTTATTTTAAATGAAGCATTAAGTGTAGATAAAACAGCCTTGGTGCCGCGCGCGCGGTCCTATGCCAGTAGAAAAGAATTAGAAGTTCGCAGCATTCTTAGTCAGCAATGGGCTTACGGCAATTCGGCAGACCACGTGGTTTTGGATACACCAACTTTATTTGGCAATATGAACGCAAATCAACCGGCTTGGTTTAATTGTGCCGCCAATGACAATGAATGTGGAATTCGAGCAAGTGTTGCGGACGTTCCACCCGTTGCACCCGCAACGCAGTCCACTCGAGTGAAATACACAATCACCGCTAGAATTGGCAGTAGATATGCGGGAAAAGACATCGAAGGATATTTAGACAAACCATTTCAAATGGCCATTGCGAATTCTACAGTCGGTTGCAATGCTGCGGCTCCTGTTATGGCTGGGTTGGACGAAAATGGCGAAGCAATTTGCAAAGCTTTGCCAGTTGTTTCACCGACGGCTCGGGCATATCCAAAACCAGCACCGAACAGATGTGGTCCCGGAACTTTTTTATCAGGAATTAACCCTGTTTTATCTGATTCACCCGCAGACAACTTATCATGGTGCAAACCCTATTCAGCCGATAGTCGGAGCATAGCCGCGGTTCCAGCAACTTCGAATGTGTTAAGTTGTTATCAAGATGCGAACGATCCCAGTCGGGATAAAATAATTGGAAAAATTGATTGGAACCAACAGAGTGGGCTTACTGTTTCAAGTTGTTTAGATAAATTAGATCCGTTGACAGGATTTAATCGCAGTGTTGCAAGTTTGCCTTACAACCCAAGTCCGCCTTCGACTTATAAATTAACTGTGCGAACCACATCCAGTTGCCAAAACGTGATTTCAGATCCAGTGCGAAGGGTTGCGCCGGCTGGCCCAAACCAAACAATTTTAGTTGGTTGTTTCAACGGGAAAGATAATCCGGCTGCGGCACCCGCGGGCTGTAGCAACGATGCCTTAACACAAGCATTTCAAACTTCGATGGACCGACCGAGCGGCGAGATTCTGCCAATTGGATATACTCCAGTTGTTGCTGATGGTGGAATTCCAGGTACGCCGGATGTCTATGTTGCCAACGGGATTTACGCTCGGACTTCTGTAACAGATGCGGCCATCGATGCGCAGCCACCAGGAACTAAAATTCCGTGGCCCGCCAATAATTACGTTATGGTTACAATGGATTCGGATAAAACCGTAACGTATAGATGTCCTTCGTCCTCAACGCTTGTATGCACAGCTGCACAAACTGCTGCTGGTTGGGGAATAGTAAATGGAGTTTGCACAGCACCATGCGGTGTTCTTGGCGGAAAAACTCGAAACCCATCTTGCAATCCTACGGAAAGTCCAATTGCTGGTTCGTTTTATTCTGCGACTGCTGGCGATGTTTGTTGCATGCCATGTGATTCTGCACTGGGGCCAAATTGCGCAAGACCCTTAACTTGTGTAGGAGATGATTCGATCATTCCAGGGCCTCCTTCATTACCTGTTCCATACATTCGTCTTCCTGCAGATGAGCGGGCGCTTCAACCAAAAGAGCTATTCCGAGTTTATAAAAGAGAATTTATTATTACTCGAAGCGAGTGGATTAGCATCCCACTTTTCTTTGATCACACGGTTGAAGACGGTGGGTGCAGCGGATTAGGCATAGCGAATGTTACGGTAACCATTCGAAATAAAGGCACTGGTTGGTTTCAGAATATTACTAGAAGTGTGCAAAAGAATGACCCGCAGACGCCAATCATTACATTGCAAGTTGAACCTGGAAGATACGAAATTTCAAGTCTGTCGGTCAATGCTCCGCAAAGAACAGGCGCTATTTGTGCGAACGCCTATTATGGAGATGCGGCCTGTATACCGTAATTTTATTCTTCATCCTTAACAGCAGCAATCTTTGCGCGGCGGTTAACTTCTTCTAAACATTGCAGGGCGCTGGCGTAATAATTTTCATCGACGTACAAAACAAATTTTCCAAAGGGAGTGCCTTCAAAACGGAAATCGCGGGATCCTGAAATCTGTGTTTCAAATCCGCGCGATCGCAAAAAATCTGCGGCCATTTGGGCGTCGATCTGGGTGGAAAATTCTTTTAGTTGAGTCATTCTTTCAACGATCCTGTGCGCAGCCAATAATCCATCTTGCGAAGTCCTAAGACAACTTGATCTTCCATAACAAGATCTTCTTTGGAAAGCTCTAAATCTAAATCCTTGATCGATCGCAAACGATTTCCAAAATGACTGGATGATGAACACGACAATACTGCTAAACTTTTTAATTGGTTTTCAGGGTTTTTTAAAATTCGCAGCGTTTTAATCAGCAAGCCTCCGTCTTTTTTATAATATTCCCGGTCCCAGTTGTCGCCTTTGATTTTGATGGGATCAAAATCAGGCCCATAGCCAAATCGCGAATGCCCTGCGTAAATAACCAGATCGGATTCTTGCAGTGCTTCTTTGAGCTTGTCTGACGTCTGTTTGGACAAATTGCTTTGATCTTTGGGATTAATATTTCTCCAGTTTTCTGCATTGTAGGCGGCTGGATGCAATATTTTAATTTCAATTTTCTGTGGACCAAATTCTGGGTAAAAAATTGTTTTCATCAAAGTCTGCGAAATCCCTTGGTTATCCGTAACGGTAAATCCGCACAGTTGCAGGTTGCCCGCGCAAGGTTTAGTCAAGGTTCTTAAAATCAAAGACGCGAACATAGGATCCAAACTATAGTCTTTTCCATAATCCAAGTCGCGGTATTCTAAACCGGCTTTTGTTTTGTCATATTCGTCCATATATCCCAAAGCGAAAACAGCTTTCAACACTGGAGGCTGAATCGATTCGGTATCCCAATAAATCGGTTGATCATTGATTGGCTGACTCAATTTAAGTTCTTGAATCAGTGGGTCAAAATTATTGTGGGCAAATCTTTCGGCAGGTGTTCCGACAATGCTTGGAAGATAAATCGCGGTTTCAAGATTTTCAGATCTTCCGCGACGAACGGGGCCACGGCGTTGTTGTTCGGTTTGTTTTTCGCGCAAAACTCGTTTTGCACGCGGCGCTGGACGGCGAGTTGTGGTCCGAGCAGGTGTTGTCGAGGGCAATGGATCAATCACTGCGGCAGGTGGCGGCGGAGCTAGCGGTAAGGCTTCGTCCATAGGCCGTTCTGATCTTGGAACAGCAGGAATATCATAGTTATCATCATTGCCAATTTGAGTTAGATCGCGCCCACCAGATTCATAGTTATTGCCAACGCGTAAATAGCGCGAAGAATCCGAGCGTCGTTGGCCACTGTCATCAGTAACCGCAGAATCATTCTTGTCCTTATTAATAGACGGCGCGGGTGCAGGACTGGTTTTCTCAATTTGAGATTTTGGCGCCGGTGCGGATTGCGCAGGAGTTGCAGGTGGTGGCGCAGGATACTTAGTATCGCTTTTGTCGCGCTGACAACCCAGGGAAAAAACTGACAACAGTGAAATCAAAATAAGTGTTTTCATAATTAAGATTGAATTTAAAGGCTATTAAACAAACTTTCCACTGTTTAAATTCTGACAGGGGATTTTTTCAGGGACTGTCTAAATGTAAGACAGTGTTGAGCGCTTTGTGTCGCTTTTGAAAAACAGCGAATCAGACCCCTTCTATTGTTTAATAGAAGCTCATTAAACATCCAGGCGTTTAAAACAGTTGGCATATTTCTTGAGATAGAAGTATTTGACCGGGTTTTAACTTTTAAAAAGAGGAGTGCTTTATGCGCCAAATATTATCAACGATTTCGAAGCTTGCGCTATTAGGTTGCGCAACACTAGCGATCACAAACTGCAACAAAGGCAGCAGTGGTGGCGGAGACGCCGCAGCCCCAGCAGCATCAGCATGCGGCGTAGGCAGCGTGCAAAACGCACAGTATGGATGTTTGCCCACATCTAATGGATACCAAAACTGCGCAACTGGGTTTTACCAGAACCAGTGCATCGGACAAAACGGCGCGCAAGGTTCTTGCAGTGGTCAACCAGGCTATGTTTACACAAATATGGGATGCTTGCCTCAGGGTTCATGCGGAGTAAACCAAGCTCAGTATGGAAATACTTGTGTGGCGGCGATTCAAAGCAACCAAAACTTTGGTGGCTACACTCAGTATCCAAATTTGTATGGTCAACAGCAGCAATACACCTACCAACAACAGTATTACTACTATCCACAACAACAACAGTATTATGACCAAGGTTATTACAACAACGGATACCCACGACGTGGTGGCGGTTCGATTAGTTTTTCTTGGTAATTCTTAAAAAAAGTTAAACAGCGACGCGGTTGATTTTTAAAATCCGCAGTCGCTCTCCGAACCAACAAAGCACATAACCAAAATCAACTTCCCAAAATCGCGCCGCAAACTTGGCGCGATTTGGTTTTGCATGATGGTTGTTTTGAAAACCTTCGCCAAATACCAATAAGCTAACTAATAAATTATTGCGCGAATGATCTCGAGTCGAAAAATTTCTGTAACCAAAACGATGGGCCAGCGAATTGACCATCCAGCCTTGCACAGGATGACTCATAATCCCGATATAATAAGCCAAACCAAAAAACCAAACCCCAGTAATTAAACTAATCGCAATAGAAATCACGATGTGCATTAAATAGGGCAGGATCCAGATTTTTTTACGGTTCAATCGGCTAACGGTAAATGGAATATCCGCCACGATGCGAGTGTATTTGGGATCGCGCTTGATCAATTTTTTCAAAACCAATTCATATGATTTCAACTGGCCCAGCGCCACACCAAAAATTCCCTGACGAATAGGACTGTGGGGATCCTTGTGGGAATCAGAATATTGATGATGCAGCCGGTGCATCGCAACCCAAGCCACAGGATCGATTCCGGTCAACCAGTTACCTGTATACTGAACAAACTTAAGCGTGCGTGGATGCAATTTGACTCCGCTGTGAGCCAATCCGCGGTGATAAAGGACAGTGACGTAAAATATATTCACAAGATACCCCGACATAAAGATGATCGCGGCGATCCCTAGCAGTTGTAGTGTAGTCATTGATGCCTCCTGTTTCAGTATACACATGTATACTGAAAAGAAACTTCATTCAATTTGTTTTTTGTTGGTTTTTGGCCAGAGTTTTATTATAAATTCTCATGATCACCGAATCCAGACTTGACCAGAAAACCAAAACGCGCAAACGCCTTATCGATATGGCACTCAAATTAAGCGCAGTAAAAGGTTTTGCCGCGCTAAGTTTGCGCGAGGTCACTGCGGCGGCAGAAATAACTCCAGCTGCATTCTATCGGCATTTTCGCGATATGGAAGATTTGGGATTGTCCTTACTGGACGAAGTTGGAATTAGTTTGCGCCGAATGCTGCGCGAGGCTCGAAACCGAGTTCGCCCAGGTCCAGATTCAGTGGATGTTTCCGTGCAAACCTTTTTGGAATTTCTGAACGACAATGGAAATTTATTTCGCCTGCTGTTGGGCGAACGCCAAGGCGCCTCGTCCGCGTTTCGCAAAGCTTTGCATATCGAGATGGATCGATTTGTCGGAGAATTAACCGAAGACTTACAAAAAAATCACGAAAAAGCCGAATTGCCATTGCGAAATTACGGTTACGCCGCCGAAGCAATTGTGGCAGTTGTTTTTACTGTCGGCGCCGAAGCCTTGGATCTGCCCAAACACAAACAGGTCAACTTGGCCGAACGATTGACCGAAGAAGTTAAAATGATTTTACGAGGTTCGTTGTTAAGGACAGAAGGAAAACCGACTAAGAAACGGTCGACATAAAATGTTCGAATTTATGAAGGCACTGTCGCCATTGCAGTTGGCTTTGATTGCCAATTTAAGTTTTGCCACGGCCAGTATTTATTTTACTGAATATTCGCAAAAAGTTTCAGCCATTTGGGTTAATTTTTTCAAAGCCAGTATTTCTGCAATTTTATTTGGCTTGGTTTGTTTTTGGTTTGGTAACTTATCACAATTAAATTCACAAATTATATTTTGGCTAAGCTTAAGTGGCATGTCGGGATTAATGATCGGGGATATTTTCCTGTTCGGCGCTTATGTGGAATTAGGCGCTGGCCGCACATTGATGCTATTTTCTTTTCAGCCGCTTTTTTTAGGAATTGCTTCGCACTTTTTCTTTGGCGAAGTTTTTGATCTACAGAAATTATGGGCGCTGTTGTTTATGGCGGGTTGTATGTTTTCTTTTGGAATGGAAAACGCCAAACAAAAAGGCTGCTGGGAATGGTCGGGCATCCGCATGGCCCTAATCGGAATTTTTCTGGATGCTGCGGGATTGCTGATGACCAAACATATTTTTCAAAATCACCCCGGCATTTCGCCCTTTTTGGTCAACTGGATTCGCGCTGTGGCTGCGACCATAGGATTTATTTTAGTTGCAACAGTGTTTAAAAAATTATTTAAAAAGAAATTTTCCTTAACGGCCCCGCTGAAAAAACTCAGTCATAAACAAATCGGGATTTTGGCCATGGCATCGGCGCTGGGAACATTCTTTGCGCTCAGCATGTATCTGCGCGCAGTGCAAACTGGGAATCTGGCCACAGTTTCGGCAGTGACAGGAACGGCGCCATTATTTGCATCTTTTATTGAAATTCTGCGTGGCAAAAAAAAGTGGAATCGATATTTTGCCGCAGGCCTAGGCTGTTTTCTAATCGGGTTTTGGCTGTTGCAGTGAATTTGGGTGGCTGCCACCCAAATTCACTTTACAAAGACAGCTGCCCAACCAAGGACTCAACCAAATTTCGCGCAGAGTTAAAATACAAGCCAATCCCGAAAATCAGCAGCGAGGTAGCAAGTTTTGAATAAAACGAAGTGGCCGTATTGGAATACGAAGCCATAAACATTTTCCAGGCAACTTTCATATAATTTACAAACCATTTACAAACAGCCAAACTAAATTTCAGCACTCGGCGATAACCCTTTTTTTCCAACAGACGGTGTTCGCGCCATAACATACGTAAAGATTTTGTTTTTACTTCAAAGAAAACATGGCCTTGTTTAGACAGCATAATTAAAGCGACGGTGATCAACAGGAACTCGATCGGCGTTGCAACAAACAACAGTCCAATTAAATAAGTCAGTAAATGAATTAATCCGCGAATGCTGACGCTGAAAATAGAAATCAGGCGATCCATAAATGAAATTGTCGTTTTATTCCAAACTTCTTTCACTTCTTGCCCCAGCTGCGATACGCGGTAACTAAAAAGCTCAGTGGCAATTTCTTTTTTCAACTGTTGAGCTTCAACCGATTGACCGGTTTGTTGCAACAGCCGATAGGTTTGCACTTTGATTTCGCGCAAAACCTTATGCTCATTCACATCCACAAAAGGCAAAATTTTTCTTAAAAGTTTCAAAGCCAGTTTGGATTGAGCTTCTTGATTTTCATTGGTTTGCGGCATTTTTTTAATGCTTAGCAGTGCCAAGGAAGTTTCATAATTTTTTAAAATATTGGGCCAAGGATGGCTGGTGTTTCTGGCCACATTTTCAACTTTTTGCAAATGCTTATCGACCAGATCAAGTGGATATCCGTGGGCGCGGATCAGCATCCAATCCCAAATTAATTCAGACGTTTCAGACTTTTCCTGCGGACGGAAAAAATCCTGTGAAATTAAGTATTTTCGAATTTTCCATAGCTCATCGTTTCCAGACATTGAATCGGATTTAAGATGAGTATCCAGTAAATGCAAAATACCAATATCGGCGTTCTGCAATTGCAAACGTGCCTTGGGACTTTCATTTAAGAAGTTCACATAACGCTTGCGCATTTCCAGAAGTGCCTGAACCTGGGGCCATAAATAAAAATCCAGTTGCCCGGGGGCTTTTAATGTTCTGCTTTCCAGGGCTCCGGGGCGCAATTTATCAGAGTAGTTTTGATCCAATTTTTGTGCAATTTCCAAGGGTGTTTTAATGCCTAAATTCAGAAATTGACTCAGCAAATACTGACGAACCTTTTTACCAGCCACAGAATACTGGCCCATTTGGTTGATCTCAAAATCGCGTTTAAAGTTTTTTTCTGTTGTTTTAGAAAATTTTCTGGAGACTTTCGAACTTGGTGTTGCCGCAGAAGAAATATTAGAAAAAATAAAAGTTAGACCCAGGATTATCCCAGGTAAACTTTTTTTAAAATTAGAATGAATTGTATTCCCCGTCCCCATCATAACAGGGTCATTATAATCGAAATCCTGTCAAAACTGAAATTTCTTGCTTGTCGATGGAGGACCGTGAAATTCCTTCGAAAGCTGTAACAAAGTTTGTCACTTGGGCCGCGCCTGAGATTGTTTGGACAAGGCTTTCAATCCGCGATAGTTTTAATGCCAAATGGGCATTGGTTTAAGTCTTAAGAAAAAAATTGATCTTTGGTTGGGGGGCGTGGGGCTAAACCTGATTTATTTTCCTGTTCGCCTGACGGCTTTGATTCTAAGGCGCAAGCACACTTTGCAAGACCCAAAAAAGATTGTGATAATTAAAATCTTGGGCGGCGGCAGTCTGCTGATGATTTATCCGTTGCTGCAAGAATTGCGGCGAAAATTTCCCAAAGTGCAGATTTCATTGATCTGCGGAAATTCCATTAAGAATTTTGCGGAAACTTATGGGATCTTTGATCAAATTAAAATCATCAATGATAAAAACGCCTTCAGTTTTATTTTTTCGGGTTGCAGAAATTTACTGTGGTTATTTCGTAATTGCGATGTGGTGATTGACTTAGAATTGCATTCCCGGATGACGACTCTTTACACCACCATCGCCATGGTCAGAAACCGCATTGGCCTGATTGATTCCCATTCGCTGTGGAGAAAACGAATCTACACCCACGCGATTTATCACAACACCCAAGGCGAAATTTTTCAGGCTTACGATGCGATTGCGGCACTTTTTAAAATTGAAAAAATTGATGTTCCGGCAGCACAAAAGAAATTTGCAGAAAGAATTTCTTTGATTCCAATTGCTGTAAATGAAACCGATTTCTGCACCGTGGGTTTGGGGTGTTCAGATTTGGCCAACGAAAGACAAATGTCCTTGCCACAATGGGCAGAATTTTTAACGGCAATTTTAAAAGCTAATAATGGCATCCGATTTGTATTTTTGGGGAATCAGGCCGATCAAAAATTGGTGGAAGAACTACTGCGTAAATTCCCGCAATTGCAGTCGGCTTGTGAAAGTCTGTGTGGGAAAATAAAACTGCAGGAATCTTTGCGCTGGATTCAGAAATCCAAAATATTTTTGGGCATTGATTCAGGTCTTGTGCATTTGGCTAGATTTTTAAATACGCCAACGATTAGTTTTTGGGGACCAACTTCACCAGTGCATTTGTTAAGACCACTGTCGGTTCCAGAGTTGATTTTAAAAAATCCAATTCATTGTTCGCCCTGCGTGCACTTTACGGAAACTCCGCCTTGTTTGGGCAATAATATTTGCATGAATCATCAACATCATTTGCCAAAAATTTTAGATTTTGTGCGGCAAGTTTATGCGGATCAAAATGTAACAGTAACAAAAAAATCATTTCCCTTGGTTGCCAGCACCTGGGTTTATCTTCCCGATTCTCCGGTTCCACGCAAAGCCGAGGTGTCTTATTACTAAGTATTTTACCCCAATAAAAATTGCGGTATTCATTATCAGTTTTACGATCATTCTGACAAGATTGCTGTTGGTGCCGACGGTGGATCCGAAGGACGGGCGTTCGTCGATTCATGGTGATGCGTATTCGGATATCAATACAATTTCTGCGACAAAGTATTTCTATGATCATGGATTTTTAGAAAGTTATTTTCGTCCGATCCACAATTATGTGCCAGAATATGAAAAAATTCCGGGCGTAATCTATGGGCCCTCGAATGTTTATACTCATTACCCAGCGCTTGCCGATAATTTGGATGGGGCCTGGGCAAAATTGGTGCATTCGACGGATGATCGCATTTTAAGAGTTCTGCCCACGCTGTTTTCATTGGCGTTTTTCTTTTTTATTTATTTTTTCCTAAATTACTGGATGCAGGATAAACAGGCTGCTTTTATTGGTGCTTCGGTTATATTGCTTTCCAATTATTTTGTCGGTTGGGGCGATACACTTTACAAACACACCTACGAAGAATTTTTAAAATGGGTTTTTGTTCATGGATTTTTGTATTATTGGTTTAAAAGCCAATCCAAAATTTTATTATTCGGCCTGATTGTCTTTGCCGCAATCATTGCCAATGCCTCGCCAGAACCAATCGTCTTTTTAAGCGTCTTTTGTTATGGGGTGGGATTGGCTTTTGCAAAAAGCTGGAAACGATTTTTAAACCCAGCTGTGATCTGCATTGGAATTGGTTTTGTGGCCGGGTGGGGATTACATATCTATTTAAACAAACTTTATTTAGGCAGCTGGGAAAAAACCTGGCAAGATCTTTGGACCGCCTTTATTTACCGAACCGCAGACTGCGCAGATCCAAGTTTGTGCGGCAGTTCGTTTAAAAAAATCTACAAAATCCCCTATATTTTCCTAAACCGAATGGAAAGATTTTCGCTGATCCCTGGATACGCCTTCGCGGTATTTTTCTATTTGGCCGTAAAAAGTTGGAAAAACAAAAATCCTTTCGAGCAAAAAATTGCCTGGATATTTCTGGCGGCAAGTTTCGCCTGGTATTTCGGAATGACCCAGCACGCTTTCGCTCACAGTTTCGTAGGCCGACAAACCGGAATCCTAGTGGCCTGGGTCTGCGGAACCGGAATATTAGAATATTACAAAAAATGGAAAAGCGATTTCAAAAACCCAAGAACAACAACACTAAGAAAAACCCTGCACATAGTTTTCCTAATCTACATAATTGTGATGGCCGTAACTCAACAAATAAAAGACATCTATTGGAACTCGGCAATTTCGTATTGGTTTTCGTAAGACCCCGCATACTTTTCCGCCGGAAAGGGTGGCAGCCGGAAAGGGTGGCAGCCACCCTTTCCGGCGGAAAAGTATGCTGGCACCTATGCGAAAGGGGCCCCCTCGGACCCCCTAATGCGAAAGCTTAAAACTTGGCAAATTTGCGATTCATGGATTCCCGAATCTCAGCACCCTCGATGCTTAACTTCGTCCAAGGAATCGCGCGCAATCTTTCAGGCTCGATCAACTCTTCGGTTTCTTCGCAGATTCCAAAGGTTCCATTTTCGATTCTGGCCAGAGCCCCCTCGATTTCCAGCAGCTGAGTTCGCAAGCGATCTTGCATGCTTAGAAATTCAGTTTCTGCCAGAACTCTGACCGTTTGGTCCGCCTCATCGCCCCCGCGATCTTCGTCAACCAACCGATTTCGAGCTTCCTTTACGCGGTTAAGTAAGTCCGCCTTTGCCCTAGACAGCTTCTGCCGACACTCATCAATGAGCTTTGCAGAAAGCTTCGTTGTCACCCCCTGTGACATCGATGCATTCATAGATCCCCCTCCGTGAAGTTCCAAATTGGAACTGATTTATCATTCAAAATGCAATCAGTTCGATTTGCAAGTTTTTTTCTTACAAAATCTTACTGCAAAAAACTGCAGTAAATGTTCCTTAGTTAGCCATTCCAGTTTTTGCTGATTTCCCCTTCAAGCAAAACTGTAACTCTTGGAACAAAATATCGGTCGCGGCGGTTAATTTTTCTTTCGTTTTTTCTGCCTGAGCGCCCCGTCTTTCAAAGGCGACAGCGGTTCGGCCTAAATTCGAATAGGCTTCGTTCGGCAATTTGTTTTTGTATTTTTCCACCTCGGAAATCCACTGCTGAACGGACTGCGCCATCAGATAATGATTCGACGCAAGACTCTGCACGATTTCAGTCTGAGCTTTCTTCATAGCGGCAAAATCTTTCAAAATATCTTTACACTGATTCGCAGTGGCAGTGGTGCCGACCAAAGCGACAAAAATAACGATCCCCCAATTTTTCACTTTTAACCCCCTAACCGAACCATAGCAAAGTTGTGTCCAAGTCTTTGGTCGTGCTGATTTGATCTGGGGAAAAGTTTTTGGTGAAAATTTCAAATACTGACAAGAATTGTCTATTGCAGTGACATAAAAAATTTATAAAACAGATTCATTTTAATTTAAAAATCTTCAGCAGATATAAAAACAGAGGAATTAGCCTCTAAGCTTTTTTAAAAACCTCAGCGGTTCGTCTATCCATGTTCACCTTCGGTGGAACGAACCCAAGCCCGTAATCGGGCGCAGGAGCTGGAGGCCATGGATGGCCGCGTTTTTAAAAAAGCTTAGAGGCTAATTCCTCTGTTTTTATATCTGCTGAAGATTTTTAAATTAAAATGAATCTGTTTTATAAATTTTTTATGTCGCAGCAATGGACTGTTTCACAGCATTTTGGAACTGGCCCGGAATTTTGTCTTGATCCTGTCTCGATGGAAAAAATAAAATTTAATTCCTGCTTTGTTTCGATTTGGCGGAAAAATTGTGTTCAAATTTATTTTTTCGTATGAGAATTATGTTTAGATGCCGAAAAAAATAATTCGTAAAACGCTGAAACATGCGCAAAATATGCCTCGTTGGGCGAAGATCGTTTCGATCTCGTTTTTGCTGTTGGTATTTTTACAGCCGGTTACTCAATCGCAGGTGGAAGATAACGAGCAAAAAATTGTGCGTCAGCAACTGGACGAACGTCAGAGGTTGTCGGCGGTGATTAGTCCTTCTTTGGAAACTCAGGATTTTCCGGCGCAATTGCCTTTGGATGGATTGAAGGATTTTTTTGGCAACCAAGAATTGCCGTCTGGGAATGCGGTTGTGGTGAACTATACTTTGGACCAGAACCTGCAAATTAAGGCCAAAAAATTACTGGAATCTTACAAGCCCGATTACGGTGCGCTGTTTATGATGGATGCAATCACTGGCCGAGTGCTTGCGATGACTAGCTTTGAACGCGATGCTGAAAAACCTGGGAATTGGGCCAAGCGTGCACGGGCGCCGGCGGCTTCGGTTTTTAAAATTATTACTGCAACCGCCGCGATTGATCGCAAAGGTGTTACAGCTTTTCGCACCATTCGATTTAACGGTGGAAATTACACCTTATATAAAAAGAATGTTTTATCAGAAAAAAACAATCGTTGGACTCGTTCAGTCACTTTGAAAGATGCTTTTGCAAAATCTTTAAATACGGCCTTCGGGCGGTTGTCGCTTGAAGAATTAACTCCGAAAGATATGGAAGAATATGCCGGCCGATTTTTCTTTAACCAGAAAATCCCCGCAGACTTTGATGTCGAAAAAAGCACAGCGCGAATTCCGGCTGAAAAAGGTTTTGAATTTACCGAGGTTGCTTCGGGCTACAACAAATTTAATCTGATGAGCCCCGTTCACGGCGCCATGATTGCGGCATCAGTCATCAACGGCGGGAAAATGATTATCCCTTATGTGGTGGATGAATTGAAAACTCCGTTGGGACAATCCATTTACCAAGGCAAGCCTTTGGATAACGGATTTGTGATGACGTCAGAATCAGCCAATACGGTGCGGACTTTGATGGAAGAAACAATTCATTCAGGAACTTCGCGCAAAACCTTTCGCAACTTGGTAAACCACAAAAATTTCAAAGAAATTGAAATGGGCGGAAAAACCGGTCACTTTACCGGCGACGATCCCAAGGGCCGCGTCGATTGGTTTGTAGGTTACGCATCGGATGAAAACCACAAAATTGCGATTGCCGCACTGACCATCAATAAAAAATTCTGGACCGTAAAATCATCTTATCTGGGACAAACCCTATTCCGTTCGTATTTCAACAAACTCAACGGTCATGATGATTTGGAAAGAGTCCCAGCGTCTCGCAGACGTCACGCAAGAAGATAAGCTTTAAATCTTCGTTCCCATATACATAGTCGCAATGCCGCCGGTAAGCTGTTTAAAGCTGACTTGTTTAAAAGCTTTGGTTTCGTTCATCATCTCGACAAACTTTTCGCCACCTGGAAATCGTGCGGAAGAATTCTGCAGATATTCATAAGCTTGTTTTTGGCCGGTTAAAATTCCGCCGATTTTAGGTAGGATTTTTTCTGAATAGAAATTAAAAACTCCGCCGAATAATCCTTCGACTTGGCTGAATTCCAAGATCATCACTTGGCCGCCGGATTTGGTGACTCGGGCCATTTCTTTTAAACCCTGAACGGGGTCTTCGACATTTCTGATTCCAAAAGAAATCGATGTGACATTAAACTTGTTGTCATCAAAAGGCAGGTTTTGGACATCGGCCACTTGGAAGTGAATCGAAAGATTTTTTTGCAAAGCCTTGATGGGAGCTGGCTGCAGCATTGCTTCACAGAAATCGGTTCCGATTACTTCGCCAGTTGGGCCAACAACCTTTTTAAACTGAATGGCAAGATCGCCTGTTCCGGTTGCACAATCTAAAATGGAATCGCCAATTTTTGCGCCTGAATATTGAACCAAGTTTTTTCTCCACAGATGATGGATGCCGCTGGATAAAACGTTGTTGGCTAAATCATACTTCGCTGCAACTTGGGAAAACATTTGGTGAACTTTTTTGGATTGTGGTCCGGTCCAATTCACAAGGTCCTGCCTAATACTGGAAGTAAGGTTTTTAACTCATTCATCAAAGTTGTGAACTCGCCAATACTTAGTGCTTGTTCTTTATCCGACAAAGCTTCTTCTGGATTGGGATGCACTTCGATAATCAATCCATCGGCACCTGCGGCAGCCGATGCTTTGGCAAGGGCCGGAATCAAGGCGCGAATGCCCACAGCATGGGATGGGTCCACGATCACAGGATAATTACTGACCGACTTTACATAAACCACAGAATTTAAATCCAAAGTATTTCGCGTTGAAGTTTCAAAAGTGCGAATGCCTCGTTCGCACAAAATCACATTTTCATTTCCAGCTTTGATAATATAGTCGGCGGCTTTTAACCATTCATCAACATGGGCAGCAAATCCGCGTTTCAATAAAATTGGTTTTTTAGTTTTTCCTAATTCTTGCAGCAAAGCATAGTTGTGCATATTGCGCGAACCGACTTGGTAAATATCCAGAAAATCTTCGGTTGCTTCGATCTGTCGGGGATCGGTGATTTCAGAAACTAAACCTAGATCGGAATTTTTTAATTTTTCACGCAAGAATTGAAATGCTTCCTTGCCCAGACCTTGAAAGCTGTCGCTGGATGTGCGCAGTTTCCAAATTCCACCGCGCATTAAGTGTGCACCGGCAGTTTGAACGCCTTGAAGTGCTTGTGAAAATTGCTCAGAACTTTCAATAGAACAAGGGCCAGCAATTATAGTGAATTGCTTGCTACCAAAGTGAGCGTTTCTTACAGATACAATTTTTTTTATTCCTGACGTCATGGCCCTCTCTGGTCTATCCTCACTCGGCGTTTGATTCAATTCTATTTTAAGACTAACCTTAGTTTATCTTTAAGCACCCGGAGACATATTGACCTCAACGCCCAAGCCAAATTCTAGCAAGCATAGCTTTCCGACTTCAAATTTTTTGCAGTCGGGTGCGTTTATCTGTGATAGCCAACACGCCTGGGTTTTTTTGGGTCCTTTTGTGGAAGAAGAGACCAGTGATGAGGCTTTGCAAAAAAAATTTCCCTGTCTAATCGCACCAGACTTTTTTAATATCGAGAAACGAAAATTTCTGTATCCCGCATTTAACTACGAGTTTTCCAGAGCAGATTTTCTAAATATCCTTAAAAATTACAAAGCCCAGATGCCGCCGCCCCAGGCGATTGTATTTCCTGCGCCTTCGCTGGCGACCTATAAACAGTCCTTCAACACGATCAAAGCAGAAATTAAAAGCAAAAAAATATCCAAAGCCGTCGTTTTTGCGACGACCGAAGCCAAAGCCACTTGGACTCCAAATGAAACCTTTGCGATGCTTTCTAATATTTTGGAAAAAGCGAATCCAAAATTATGGCTGTATGGTTATTGGAACAGTGGCGAGGGGATTTTGGGAGCCAGTCCTGAAATGCTTTTTCAGTTGGAAAACCCAATGCTGACCACCCAAGCTGTGGCCGGAACATCTGCAAAAGGTCGCGAAGATGAATTGCAGTCAGAAAAAAATCAATTCGAACACAAATTAGTCATCGAAGACATCCAAGACCAAGTTAAAAAGTGGGGCGAATTGGTGATTTATCCAACGAAGCTTATGGAACTTCCCACGATTTCCCATTTGGAAACTAAGATCAACGTAGAATTAAAAACCCAGTTTACCTTGCTTGAGGGACTGAAATTACATCCCACTGCTGCAGTTGGGGTTTTCCCTCGTTCGCGCGGATATAAATGGATGGAACAATTGCCGGGGCAGCAGGATCGCCGCAGATTGGGTGCTCCATTCGTGTGGATGCGCAGTCCTCAGTCCATTGCGGGCATTGTGGCTTTGCGAAATGTCCAATGGGATTCCAGCGGAGTCCTATTGGGATCGGGCAGCGGCATTGTGAAAGACAGCACTTTGGAAAATGAATGGGAAGAGTTGCGCTTAAAACGACAATCTGTTCTAAACTTCGGAGTGGATTTCTTATCTGAACAAAAGGAATAACTCGTGACCAACCTTAACCTTGCAAAACTAGTAGTTGAAAAATTACTTTTGCAGGGGGTTAGGGAATTCTGTCTGTGTGCTGGCGCCCGAAATAGTCCCCTGATCGTCTTGTTCGAAAAAAATCCGCAAATTAAAACCTATCATTTTTTCGAAGAACGCGCGGCCAGTTTTTTTGCTTTGGGCAGAATTATGGACACAGGGCTTCCCGTTGCAGTCATCACTACTTCAGGAACTGCAGTTGCGGAATGTTTGCCCGCCATGGTCGAAGCAACTTACGCCAATCTTCCATTGCTGATGATTTCTGCCGATCGGCCCAAAAATTATCGTGGCAGTGGGGCACCGCAAAGTATCGAGCAAGTCGGCATTTTTTCTTGTTATGCGGAAAAATCTTACGATTTGGATTGTGAAAATTCGGATTTTTCTTTGCAAGGCTTAAGTTTTTTGAAACCTGTGCATATTAATATTTGTTTTCAGGAGCCTTTACTAGATGGCAGTGTTCCATTGCTGGAATTGCCCGCGACGTCTGCTGGAAACAAAGGGAATTTTTCGACGCAAAAAAACCATGAGCTGGAAAATCAGCAGGTCGCAGATTTTTTGCAACAGACAAGACCTTTGGTTTTAGTGGGAACTTTAAATGTTCAAGATCAAAAAACCGTTTTAAATTTCTTAAAAAAATTCTCGGCCCCAGTTTACTGCGAAAGTCCTTCGGGCATGCGAGGTCATCCGGAATTAGCTTCAACTGAAATTCACAGCGGCGAACAAATGCTGTCCCTGCTTTTGCAAAAAAAATACTGCACTTCGGTTTTGCGTTTGGGCGCAGTTCCTACCGCCCGAGTTTGGCGAGATTTGGAAGATCTGTGGAAGGATCTTCCGGTCATGAGTTTTGCCAACAATAATTTTTCCGGGCTTAGTCGCCAATCATCGCATTTCAAAAGTTTTGCTGTATTGGAACGAATCTTTGCAGCTGAGCATTCGCCGGCAATGGCCGATCTTGCTGCAGAAACCAAATGGCTGGGTAAAATTAAAAATCTAGATCGAAAAATTTCTGAGCAATTGCAAAATTTATTTTTGCAGTTTCCACTTGCTGAACCCAGTTTGGTGGCTAAACTATCTGCGCACCTTAGCGGCCAAAATATTTACTTGGGAAACAGTTTGCCCATTCGCGAATGGGATTTGGCAGCCAATTTTGGCAAGCCGCCAGAACGGGTCTTAGGAAATCGCGGGGCCAATGGAATTGACGGGCAGATTTCTAGTTTCCTGGGCAGTGCGAATTCGAATACCGAAAACTGGTGTGTGGTGGGGGATTTAACCGCCATGTATGATTTATCTTCGTTGTGGATTGCGCCGCAAATGCAAAAAGCCAAGTTGCGTCTGGTTATTATTAATAACAAGGGCGGAATGATTTTTAAAAAAATTTTTGGCAAAGATATTTTTTTGAACCGGCATCAGACCGAATTTTCCCATTGGGCCAAAATGTGGCATTGGGATTACCAACTGTGGTCAGAAATTCCTGCGGCCTGGCATCTATCTGATCATCAAATGATTGAAATTCATCCAGATGATTTGCAAACTGAACACTTCTGGCAGCAGTGGGGGCAGTTATGGAAAAACGATTCCTTTTTATCCATGGATTTTTAGGCAGTCCTGAAAACGGCGAACGTCTACGCAAAGATCTAAATATCGCCACTGAAAATTGGACGGCCTGGGATCTGCAGAAAGATTTCCTCCAAACTTTGGCAAGCAACAATGCAAATTTATTTGATGTATGGACCAAAGAAGCCGGCGAAAAAATTAAAAGTTATAAAGACCTTGTTGGGATTGGTTATTCTTTGGGCGGCAGGTTGCTGGCCAATTTATTTTTAGGCAATAGTGATCAATTTAAAAAAATATTTTTACTGTCCACCAATCCGGGCCTGCAAAATGTCGAAGAAAAAGATTTTCGTTTTAAAACTGATCAGGAATGGTCGGAAAAATTATTGAAACTTTCTGCCACGGAATTTCTAAAGGATTGGAATACTCAAGGTGTGTTTTCCGATGATTTTGAAGATCCAGAATGGAAAATTGAAAACCTTCAAGTTTGGAAAAAAATTCTATTGGGGTTTTCCGTGTCCCATCAGAAAAACCTGCGCGCCGAAATTACTTTGCAACAGCAGTTACAGAAAATAGCTTTTCTGGTAGGCGAAAAAGATCAGAAGTATCTGGATATTTATCAGGACTGGCGGCAACAGCAGCCGGCGTTGGACCTACGCTTGATAAAAAATGTCGGTCATCGATTGCTTAGCAGATCAGGGGCAATTGCTTCGGAAATCCAGGATTTTAAATAAGCCGTATTGGTAATGATCACTTGTTGATCGCAAGGACGATTTTTTGGTCCGCGCGAGACGATTCCCCACAGGGTTATTTTATTTTGTTCAGTCGTGTAAATCGGGCCACCGGAATCACCAACACAAGGGCCTGCGATGCGGTTTGAAATTACAAATTCAGATTTTTCGCTGGTTTCCCCTGCAAACTGGATACTGGTTTTTCTTAAGACTCTGCCGTTTGTCCCCAATCCACGGCTGTCGATGGATAAGCTGCCAAAACCCGCGACTCGAAGGAAGCCTGGAATTTCTGAAGAATCGGAAATAAAAACCGGCGTTCGAGTGGACACTGGCTTTTTTAAATGTAGCAAAACTGCATCAAAACGACCAAATTCAATTTGTCCCCGAAGTGCAGCGTCTTTTTCGAAATTAGGATGATAGATTTTGTCATCCACGGGAAAGTCCTCGATCGAATTGATTTCTGGATGAACAAAATCAGGACCGAATAGAATTTGCAGAGAATTTAAATCGGTATTTTTTTTAAGACAATGGCCGGCAGTAAGTATCCAGGATGGATGCACCAATATTCCAGAACAATCGATTCCAGGCGAGTGGACCAAGGCAGTTGAAAATTCTTCCAAAGAATTTTGAAGGACAGTTTCGCCATTGCGGATGCCCGATAAAGAAGGTTCTGTAGAAGAGCTTGAGAATTGATTTTCAGAAGGTCCACAAGACGATAAGGTGAATGCGAAAAAAGCAAACACCAGCAATCTGAAAATTCAACCCCCCAATCCCAAGTCTCTTCTACAAAAGTCATCGAAGTTTTTCGAACCTTACTTGCAACCCCACGCTGCAAGTGACACCTGTTAAACTATGGTTATGGGAAATACACAAAAAAAAGCTTTTTCATCGAGGAATAAGTTATTTTTATGCCAGCGGCTGCAAACGACTAGATTTTGGGCAAATACGCGCTGAGGACAAAATAGGACGTAGTGCGAACTAATTCTTTGCTTCTTCCACGGCCTTGATCAGCGCAGATTTATTGCTGGGTTCTCCGGCAGCGTGCCCAGCGTCGGGGGAAATGCTCAGTTTTGCTTTCGGCCACAATTTATGTAAATCCCAAGCGGATTTTGCTGGGCACACAACATCGTATCGCCCCTGAACAATCCAACCAGGAATATTTTGAATGGCCTGGATATTTTCTAAAATCCAATTTGGTGTTGGGAAAAAAGCTTTGTTAATAAAATAATGGCACTCGATGCGTGCAAAGGGCAGGGCCTTTACCGGTTCTGAATATTCGGCAATGGATTCCGGCGAAACATACAAGCGCGAAGTCGCGGCTTCCCACTGACTCCAAACTTGAGCTGCCTTTAAGCGAATTTTTTCGTCTGGCGAAGTTAAACGCGCATAATAAGCTTTGATAAAATCTTTGCGTTCTTCAGGTGGGATATGATTTTCATAAAGTTCCCACTGATCTGGGAAAATCCACGAAGCACCATTTTGGTAAAACCATTTGAGTTCTTCGTCGCGGCAAAGAAAAATTCCTCGCAGCATTAGTGATTTTACTTTTTGCGGATGTTTGATTGCATAAGTCAGTGCAAGGGTCGATCCCCAGCTGCCGCCAAAAACATGCCAGGTTTGAATTTTTAAATTTTCGCGAATTTTTTCGATATCATCCACCAAATCCCAAGTGGTATTTTCTTTCAGTTCCGCAAACGGTGTCGATTTTCCGCAACCGCGTTGGTCAAATAAAATCACTCGGTAAAATTCAGGATCGAAATAACGTCGGTAATCAGGATCTAATCCCCCACCAGGTCCGCCGTGCAAAAACACCACCGGAACGCCCATGGGGTTTCCAACTTCTTCCACGTAGATTTCGTGCAGGTCAGAAACTTTTAATCGGAAACTTCTGTAAGGCTCAACTTCGGGATAAAATTCCATAATGACTAGGGAATAACTTAGAATTCTGCAGCTGTCTTGTTTTTTGTTGGTGGCAGTTCACATTTTTTGACAGGTAATATTATAGGGTAATTTTAAAATTAGTTGCTATTGTGCATACATTGTGTTATTTTCGTTTCAATGAAGTTTGAATGGAATAGGAACAAATCTGAGTCCAATCATAAAAAACATCAGATCCGGTTTGAAGAGGCTCAGACGGTCTTTTTAGACCCCAATTCTATAGAATTTTTTGATGAAACACATAGCGAGGACGAGGATCGTTTCATTCGTATCGGTTTATCAGGAAGATTAAATTTACTTTTGGTGGTGTATTGTGAACGAAACGATCAGTTGATACGCATTATTTCCGCCCGTAGGGCGATTGGTGAGGAGAAAAAAATATATGAAAAAAGAATATGATTTAAAATCACTCAAGCGTCGATCCAGCAAGGCAAAGGTTTATCCCGAAGCCTCCAAAATTGCGCTCAATATCCGATTGGATGCCATGATCGTCGCGGACCTTAGAGATGAGGCTGATCGCCTAGGTATTCCATATCAGACGCTTATCAATAGCGTTTTGCATCGCTTTGTTACGGGCCAACTGATCGACAGTTCGTCAAAAAAAACCGGGTAGATTTAAAACACACCCTAGTTTTTTCAGATTAAGAGGATCGCGTTGGTCCCGACTTTGCATTCTTACTTTTATAATGAACACACTAGCATTTAAATCATTTCTAACTGTAAAAAGACTGAACAGCTGTCTAACAATAATTGCTGTGGTTTTTGCTGCTGTTCCAGGGTTTGCCAAGAGCAAAAGAAGCCTGGGCTCTGCGGAAAATAAGAACATCACTTTCGCTAGGAAAATTGAACTTGAAAAATTAAGTAAATGGGAAATTCGAACGGCTCCGCTTGCCTTGATTGCGCAATGGCAGACCTTGGATGTCTCATATCGATTCACTGAAAATTTTGCGATGGGACCATCGATTATTAGGTATGCGGGATCCGGTGGTGGAAATATGTTTTTGCCTGATTACAGTGGCGACGCTTACGGATTCAGTGCTGATTATTATTTTCGCTCGGTGATGAAAAATACCTGGTATTTGGGATCTCATGCTTACAAAGAAAAATACCGGAATCGTCCCCATGCGACTTTTGATGACTACGAACGTGATGGATACCGCGTGAATGCAGTGTTGGGATATCAAATAAAATTTCAACCTTTCAATCTGCTGATTGGCGGCGGAGAAGAATATCGCAGTTATCAGGAAACAAAATACGTAGATAAGTATTCCAGCCTTGGGCCTGGTCCCACTGTTATCACACAAAATGATGCCACGGTGTCCAGTTCCACCATTTCGGACCGCCATGACGCGGATCAATCCCACTAAAGCGGACCGGTTTGCGGGGGTGTAAATCCCACCAAACGGGACCGGCCTGTTGCTTAAATTAGCAACAGATAAAACCACCCAATATTAGAT